>JASMLW010000264.1 GCA_030748485.1 Pirellulaceae bacterium | reverse complement strand
GCTCGTCATCGACGAGTCGGACGGCTTTGTGGGAGCCTATCGGCGGGCCCATGAACTCGGGTACGCCGGCGTCTCTCACAAGAACTGCAAGGGGGTCTTCAAATCCCTGTTGAACCACGGGCTGACGATGCATTACTCCTTGTCGGGTGAACCGGCGATGATGAGCGGCGAGGACTTGCAGAACCTGCCGATCGTCCCCCTGCAGCAAGACTTGGTGACGGTCGGCGTGTTGGGATTGGACCATTGCGAGCGGAACGGCCACCACTACAACTACGGGCTGTCGATGCTCTCGGATAAAGACAAAGAGTCGGCGACTCGCAACCATCCCGACTTGTACGTCAAACGCGGCGACGAGTGGTTTTTGCGAATCCGCAACGGCCAACTCTCATTCTCCAGCCTGCACAAGAAAGGATTCGGCGGCATGGATGAACCCGATTGGGAATCGATGACGCCGCTGCGGAACTGGGTCGACCAACGCTACCCGGCGTAACCTTCGTGGACGATCGAACGGGAAGGTAGAGGACTGGGATGAGTTTGAGGATTCGGGAATTCGCCACGGACGATCTGGAAACGATCAAAGAGATCACCGTACAGGCGTTCGAGCCGGTTTCCATCGACCGCAACATCGAGAACTCGTTTGGAACGATCAAGGGTCGCGATTGGCGGTTCCGCAAAGCGCGGCATATCGAAGAGGACGCCCGCCGCCAACCCGAAGGGATCTTCATCGCCGAATGGGAGGGGACGGTCGTCGGCTACATCACGACGTTGCTGGACGCCGATACGGGTGTCGGACTGATTCCCAATCTGGCGGTCGACGCGACCGTCCGCGGGCAGGGCATCGGCCGGCGGCTGATCGCTCACGCACTCGAGCATTTCCGCCGGCAGGGAGCCACCCACGCCCGCATCGAGACGCTGGACCAAAACGAAGTCGGCCAGAACCTCTACCCGTCGATGGGTTTCCAAGAGGTGGCTCGCCAAATCCACTACTGCATGAAGCTGAGAGATTCGGAAGAAACGCCGGACTAGCGCCAATCCGCGAGAAAAAAGAAAGGCGTGCTGACGGCCGACGCCGATGTCCGGTCGGGAGCGACGAATACCTGAGGACGAGTTGGAACGAGGTCAGATTTTCACGGGTCTCAATGCGATACACACTCCTCGGCGCATTCGCCGTTGCCGCCGTCGGCCAAGTCGCCCTGGCTGTCTTTACTCAGGTCCACACGCCGTGGGGTCTGGTTGCCGGCATGGTGTTTCTGATGTTCATCCCCATCGCGCTGTGGTTCTGCGGGGAGGTCTTCTCGCGCCGACCGCAGCGGATCTACGGCAAACGTCGATTCGACAATGTCGAGTCGCCGTTCAGCGGCAAAACGACGAACCGCGACACGACCGACGCGTAACGTCGCCGGCGATCTCCGGACAACCGTCGCGAAGGCTTGTCGCTAAAGGGTCGTTTGCTACGATGATTCTCTCCGATTCTCTCGCAGCGGATCTGCCGCACCTCTAGCCCTTCGCCGCGCGATCGCAGGAATCGATCATCAGGTATCACCTGGATGGACCAGATTGCCGAAATGTCTGGACGAAAGGACGAGATCCGCAAGACGGCGCACGCCAACCGTCGCGACCAAGAGAACAAAGACGAACTGAGTCGATCGATCGTCGCCGAATTGATGCGGCTGCCGGAGTACGACTGCGCCGAGACCGTGATGTTTTATGTCGACGTACGAGCCGAGGTTCGCACTCGACACGATTTGCAAGCGGCTCTGGAAACGGGCAAACGGATCGTCGTCCCCTACTGCCTCGACGGAGAGTTGGAGCTGTTTCATCTAGAACAGATGGACGAGCTGGAAATCGGCATGTACGAGATCCTCGAACCGCGCTGCGAACTCCGCGAGCTCGACCACAAACACGTACCCGTCGACGAGCTCGACTTGATCGTGGTGCCGGGCGTCGCATTCGATCGCAACGGTGGACGCGCGGGCCACGGCCAAGGCTACTACGACAAGCTGCTCGAGCATGCTCGGCTCGACACCCCGTTAGTTGCGTTGGCGTTCGAGTGCCAGATGTTCGCCGAGATTCCGACCGCTGAGCACGATGTCTACATGGATAAAGTGATCACGGAGGACGCCATCTACGACGGCCGCGGTCGGGGCGACCGATAGGGAAGCGACGCGGCTGACAACCGGCGAGGCCCGCCGGCCGACTCGTCCCAACGGCTCACTGACGCCTCTGGCCGCCCCCTGCGAACTGCGGAATGGCGGGGGCGGTGGTCGCCCGCGGCAGCGACCGTTATCTTGACCCACTAACCGGGCCGCCGGTCGACTCCGCGATCGAGGCCCGGCGAGTTTTCGGGCTGCTTTTCGATTCCCAACCTCTGAACAGTCGGGGAGTGATGCGATGAGAATGTTTGTTGGCGGAGAGTGGGTCGATGGCGACGGGGTCATTGAGGTCTTACACCCCTTCGACCAGTCCGTCGTCGACACAGTTCCTCAAGCATCGCTCGCCGATGTCGACGCCGCGCTGGCTCACGTGTCGGCCGGCGCCGAGCTGATGCGCGGCATGCCGGCGTACGAGCGTTTTCAGATTCTCCGCAAGACAGCCGACCTGATGTTCGCCCGGCAGGAAGAGTTGGGCGAGTTGATCAGCCGCGAAGAGGGCAAAGTGCTCGGCGAGGGAGTCTTCGAAGCCGGCCGCGCCGCGATCACGATGGAAGTGTCCGCCGAAGAAGCCAAGCGTCTCTCGAGTGAAGTGTTGCCATTGGACGCCGCCCCCGGCGCCGGTAACCGTCTCGGCTTTACGCTTCGCGTACCTTGCGGCGTCGTCGCCGCGGTGACGCCCTTCAACTTCCCGCTCAATCTGGTCGCCCATAAAGTCGGCCCCGCCTTGGCGGCGGGCAACGCAGTGGTTGTGAAGCCGGCGACTGACACGCCGTTGTCCGCGCTGAAACTCGTCGAAATCCTGCTCGAGGCCGGGTTGCCTCCACAGGCGATTGCCTGCGTCACCGGTCGCGGCGGCACGGTGGGGGAGACCATCTGCCGAGACGATCGGGTCCGCAAGATCAGCTTCACCGGGAGCGGTGAGGTCGGAAAACGCATCTGCGAAGTCGCCGGCCTGAAGAAAGTGACGATGGAGCTGGGATCCAACAGCCCGTTGATCGTCATGGACGACGCCGATCTAGACAAAGTGGCCGCTGCGACGGTGGCGACCGGTTTTGCCAACGCCGGCCAAGTCTGCATCTCCGCTCAACGAGTCATCGCGCTCGACGGCGTTTACAACGACCTGCTCGACGCGCTCAAGCCGCGAGTTGAAGCAATCGCGACGGGCGATCCGCTCAAGTCGGGCTGCAAGATGGGACCGATGATCCGACAAGGCGACGCCGAGCGAGTCGACGCCTGGATCCGCGAGGCGGTCGAGCAGGGGGCGCGGCTGATCTGTGGCGGCGAACGCGACAACACCCTGGTGCAGCCGACACTCGTCGCCGAGGTCGACCCCGACATGCGGCTTAGTCGCGACGAGTTGTTCGGGCCGGCGGTGGGCGTTTTGCGAGCCGCGTCGATGGATCACGCGATCGCGCTGGCGAACGACTCTCGCTACGGCCTCAGCGCCGGTGTCTTCACCCAAGACATCGACCGCGCAGTGCGTTTCGCCCGCGAAGTCGATAGCGGAAACATTCAGATTAATTGGGGGCCGACGTGGCGGGCCGACTTGATGCCCTACGGCGGTCTGAAGGAAAGCGGCATGGGCAAAGAAGGACCCAAGTACGCCATCGAAGAAATGACTGAGCTGAAGACGGTCATCATTCACACGCCGTGAACAGCGACCCGCGGAAGATCGACTCGCGGAAGATCGACTCGCGGAGATCAGAGCCCACTCGTCCCATGAATTCGCCCCCACTTGAGACTCTCACCAACCACCGTCGCGCGGTCAACGCGTCGTGGTTGCTCCGTTTGCGATGGGCGGCCGTGATCGGTCAAGTCGCGACGATCGCCGTGACGACAACCGTGCTGGGAGTCGATCTGCAATTGCCGCCCCTGATTACGATTGTGGGCCTGACGGCCGTTACAAACGCCCTGGCCGCACGGTCGTTAAGGGATCAAGTGCGGCGCGAAGAGGGCCCCCTGTTCGGACCGACGGGAGACCGCTGGCTGGCGACTCTGATGGCGCTGGACATGCTCTCGCTGACCGGCTTGCTCTACTACACGGGAGGGCCGGAGAATCCGTTCACGATGTTCTATTTCGTCAACTTGGCGCTTTCGGCGGTTGTACTGCCCGCCGTCTGGAGCTGGTTGCTGACATCCCTGGCCGTGTCGGCGTCGATCGGCTTGTTCTTCGTCCACGTCGAACTTCCCGAGTTGCGCGACGCGAACCAGAGTGAGATGTCGATCCGGGAGATCGGTTTTCTCGTCGCCCTCGCTGGGTGCGCGGTCGTGGTCGTCCACTTCATCACCCGCGTGACGACCGCTTTGCACCTCCGTGAAGCTCAACTACGCGAGGCCGAAGAGAAGCGTCAGGCGAGCCGCCGACTGGATTCTCTGGCCACGCTGGCGGCTGGAGCCGGCCACGAGTTGGCGTCGCCGCTGTCGACCATCGCCGTTGTCGCCAAAGAACTGAGCATGCATCTGGAAGGTGTTGACGTGCCGGAAACCGTCGTCCGCGACGTCGCGCTGATTCGCTCT
>JASMLW010000263.1 GCA_030748485.1 Pirellulaceae bacterium | reverse complement strand
GGTCCCGCGAAAACTCCTCTGGTCTACGTGGTCTATACGCGAAAACTCATTTAGTTGAGCCATTCTCTCATGCAGGCGACGTTCGCAGGCGGCTGTTTTTGGTGCACTGAGGCGGTCTTCGCCGAACTCCGCGGCGTCGCTCGAGTGCTGCCCGGGTACATGGGCGGTTCCGTCGACGGGCCCACCTACGAGCAAGTGTGTACGGGCCAAACGGGGCACGCCGAAGTTATTCAGATCGAGTTTGATGAATCGGTGATCGACTTCACGCAGTTGCTCAAGGTCTTTTTCGGCACGCACAATCCGACAACGCTCAACTGCCAGGGCGCCGATGTCGGAACTCAATACCGCTCGGTTGTCTTCTTTCACAGCGAGGACCAGCGCGAGCAAGCGCGGCAGGTCATCGACGAACTCACGCGAGATCAAGTGTTTGACGGCCCGATCGTGACGACGTTGGAACGGGCCGCTTCTTTTTTTGCCGCCGAGGATTACCACCACGATTACTTCGCTCGCAATCCAAATCAGGGTTACTGCGCGGCTGTAGTCGCACCGAAAGTGCAGGAGTTTCGTGAGCAATTCGCGTCGTGGCGGCGCGATTCGTCCTAGCTGCGACGCTGTTTCATTTGGCGTTGGCGGAAATCCGCCATCACCTGGAGTTCATTGGCTGTGGACAAAGCGCCGGAATCTCGGGATCCTTCACGTATTCAGGATGCTGGGTGCGCGGGACGAAAGAGAATTGGACACCATGAAGGAGAGCGACGACTCGTTGCTCGAGTCGTTGGTCCGCCAACATGAACCCGTCCGTTCTCTTCTTTCAACGATGAATGTGGCTTGGCGGAACTTGCCACAATCGTCACTTAGAACCCGAAGGTGTTCATCATCGCCGACCAGACGCCACCGAACGGACCGAGCGTTACTTAAGGATTTCGTTGCATGACCGAGCCGGTAATCTTCGTCGTCGACGACGACGATGCGGCGCGCGAATCAGTTTGCGCGTTCATTGAGGCCATTGGTTACAAAGCCACCGCTTTCCCTTCCGGAGAAGAGTTTCTTGCGAAGCTCTCGCCCGACACCTTTGGTTGTCTTGTGACCGACTACAAGATGCCCGGCATGGATGCGCTGGACATTCAAGAACATTTGGTTGAGTCGGGAGTGTCGTTGCCGATCATCGTCGTAAGTGGCTACGCCGACGTGCCGACAGCAGTCCGGTTGATGAAGCGCGGTGCGCTGACGCTGCTCGAAAAACCGTACCAGGATCAAGAACTCGCGGAAGCGATCGCTGAAGCGTTGGCCAAAGAACGGAAGCAACGTTCGAGTGACCAAGAGCGTCAGGTGGTGGTCGATCGGTACAACACATTGACGGACGACGAACCGCCAATCATGCGAATGTTGATCGGGGGCGTTCCCAACAAGGCGATCGCTAGTCGCCTGAATCTAGGCCTGCGAACGGTCGAACGCCGCCGGCAGCGCATCTTGCAGAAGATGGCCGTCCAAAGCGTGCCCGAGCTGGCGATTGTGATTACCGCCTTCGGCCTCAACGAGCAAGAAGAGGAACCGGAAGCAAAAGAGAAACTCGAGATCTGAAGAAAGGGCCGCCCGTCGGCTACTTGAGTTTCTTGGCGGCGTCGATCAACGCTTTCGTCGTGTGACGTCGACGGACTGTGCCCGGCAGTTTGGCTCGTATCTTTCCCGTCTTGTCGACGATGATCGTTACCGGGTGAGAACACGACTACGTGGTCTCGCCAAGTAGCTTGGTCCATCGAGTCCACGTGACTCGATCCGTCTACACTCATTACTGCGAGCCTCAACCGCGAACTCTCGCCGACATCATCCACGGGCGGCAGGTCTACAAGGCCGTTGGCAATCAGGCTTGTTTCGTGGACACGGGGACGGTCAAAACGCATTTCTTGGTCGAGTCGCTAACGCTGGAGCGGGGGAAGATTCGCTATTCGTGGCGGGGACCGGTGAATCGCAACATGCGGTACGAGAACGGCGAGTGGATTCGCGATCTCGATCCGTACTGGATGACTCCAAAGCGGGCTTGGGCGCCGCCGTTGACGGCCAACTCGTGACGCGCCCGCTCAATAGGCTCGCCTAACGAGCGACCGCGCTGGAAGCGATCGTCTCTTCCACCGGCAGGACTTGGACGCCGGAGAGGCAATCCGCCAACCGCCGTCGTTCGCTGGTCGGCATGTCGGGATAGCTGGGGACGAAGACGGTGCCAAAGAGGGCCGCGCGGGCGTTGTCGACGCACACATCGTCGCGCGAGTGCGGCGGCGGCACGACATCGAGGCTGCGGATCTGGACGGCGTCAAACCCTTCCCCGCGCAAACGTTTCACCAGTTCTTCTGGGTCCAACGTCACGACGGGGACGAGCCAGAACGAGTGGTCGCTTTCCGCTCGCCGCCAGATTCGGCTACCGGCGGCGGCGACTACTTCCTCGGCGGCGGCGGCGCGACGGTTCGTCCGCTGCCGGTAATCTTGTCTGAGCTTGCGGTCGAGCAATCGCAACAGCGGAGCCGGCGCCCTGCGCCGAACTGCGCGAAGCAGTTCGTCGGCGGAGAAATTCTTGACGGCCGCGCTGAGCGACTGGTCCATATCGCGACCGCCCCGCTGCAGCCAACGGACGACCGCGCCGTACGCCGGTTTCGTCGACGCCGCTTTGAGCGCAGCGTGTTTGCAGACGCGCGCCGCGAACCAACTTCGCCGCGCCCACGGGTAACGCTGTTCCCGCTCGATGACTTGCTCCGCCAATTCGGCGTCGCGCATCACGATGACGGCTCCGCCCAGCGCGGTGGCCGTCTTTATGGGGCCGAAGCTGTAAAGCGCCGCTGCCGCCCCGGCGGGAAGAGTCAGCTGACCCGTATAAGCCTGCGCCAAGTCGGCGACCAGCGCCAAGTTGTGCCGCTCGGCGAAGTCGGCCAGCTCGTCCAGCGGGTAACGTTCGCCGAACAGTTCAGCCGCCAGCAGAACTCGGCTCCGCGGCGACACGGCGCGGCGCAGCGACTCCGTGCAGGGCGAGTAACTTCCGGGTTTCAAATCGACCGGCACAGGCGTCAGTTGATTGGCGCGGACGATCTCCGCCATATCCGGAATTGTGAACGCGGACATCAACACTTCCGAGCCCGCCGGCAGCCGCCACGATTGCAACAAGAGGTCCCACCCGGTGCGGACCGACAACAGCGGCGCGGCCGGATGGGGGAGTTCGCTCCACACGGGGCGTTGCGGCGGGCAGGCCCCACAGTACGCTAAGCCGGCGGCCAAGTCCCGCCAACCAATGTCCAGCCGCATGCGTGACCACATAGGCTCCTCGCTTCCGTCGACGACCACCCTCTGGCCTTACCGCCGCCCAACACTGGCGGTTTCACATTGTCGCCTTTCGTCGCGTGAAAGCGCGTAGTGGAATTCGCCAGGATTCCCTGTTTCAGCTCAGTCGTCAGCCGCGATCCTGAGCCGGACTTCTGGGCCGGACTTCTGGCGAAGTCCCCTATTCGTAACAACTCGGCCAGAACATAGATGGAATTCGCCAGCCTTCCGCGACGGGCGACTTACTCCGCGCGCAGCGTGCTTGTCGGGAGCGCGTGACCGTCAAGGTTTGCCTCTCTTATCTGAAGAGTTTCTCGTCGGCAGGTGTGATTTGCGGCGGGGCCGATTGCCGATGGTTGGGTTATATGGGTTCTTCGGCCTGAGCCGATTTCTACAAATGGCCTGCCGAGTCCGGCGTCCACACATCGCTCGACCCTCACTTCCAACTCAAGGCGAAAACTCGATGACGATTTCATTTTCTCGAACGATTGTCGCTTGTTTGGCGTTTGCGGTCTGCGGGATCGCGGTGGCTGCTGAACCTGTCGTACCGGGCGCGGGGCGTCGTGTGGAGGACGTCGGCGACGACTTCGAAGACCCCGATTGGGAGTTCATTTTCCGGCTGCCGAAGAGCTCGAAAAATCTCAACAAAAACGACGGCGGCGGCGGTGGTGAGTCGAAGAACGACCACTGGTATGAAGGCGTCAAGCGGGGCCAACCGGATATCATCAAAACAGTTCCGACTCCTCCGAATGGACTGGCCAACAGCACGCGGTCGCTACTGCTCCGCTCGGTGCAAACAGGCATCCCCGGCCGACCCAGTTATCGATTGCAGCAGGACGACTTCATCGCCAACGTTCATTACCGCAACGGCTCGATCCCCGTGTCTCAGACGCCGAGCGCCGTGGTGCGAATCTTTATGCCCAAGGTCGAGGAGTGGGAGGATCGCAGCGGGCCGAGTTTTGCGTTTCGCGTGGCCGTTGAAACGAGCGTTCGTAAAAGATCGGGCGCGTTTGGAGCTGTCCGCACCCAAAGTGAAACTTACTGGCCCGGATTCTTCATTGAGTTCGACAGCAAGACGGAAAACGATCGCGGCTACGACTCGGCTCATCTCCGCATTCGCGCCAACAGCAACGGAGCCGACTTCACCGGGCCGGCGATCAAGCAGACGGGTTGGTGGACGTTCGGCATCTCTTGCACGCCCGATGGAATGTTGCACTACTACGCCAGTCCCGGCGTCGATGACCTGACCGATGAAGATTACATCACGTCGCAGTTCCCCTACGGGCACCGAGCTCAACGTTTCAAAACGTACTTCTTCAACGTCTGCAATGGAGACGACGGCCGCACCTGGTCCACCCCGTGGATCATCGACGACCCCAAGGTTTTCATTCGATAGGACGCCGGCGCGGCGACGAGTTGACCAGGGGGAGTGGGGCGCTGCCGATGGGGGCCCTATAATGTCCCTGCCTTCGCCTGCGCCGCGACGATCGTGCGGGCGCCAGATTTCGCCCTCTCTCCTATCGGTCAGCCATGCCTGCGTTCATCCGCGGTCGTTTCACAACGAGACTTTTGTTTGTCGGTTTGCTCGCGCTGTCGAGCGTTGTGGTCGGAGCCGAATCGGAACGGCCCAATATCGTCATCATGATGGCCGACGATATGGGGTTTTCGGACATCGGCTGTTACGGCGGAGAAATTCATACGCCGGCTCTGGATGAATTGGCGGCCAGCGGCGTGCGATTCACTCAGTTCTACAACACAGGTCGGTGCTGCCCGACGAGAGCTAGTCTGTTGAGCGGTCTTTATCCGCATCAAGCCGGTGTCGGTTGGATGATGTCCGACGACGGGTACGACGGGTATCGAGGCGAGTTGAATCGCAACTGTGTGACGATCGCCGAAGTGTTGGGGGCGTCCGGATACCGTACGTACATGTCCGGCAAGTGGCATGTGACCAAATCGATTGGACCCGACGGCCCCAAAGACAACTGGCCTCGGCAGCGAGGATTCGATCGTTTCTTCGGCACGATTCACGGCGCCGGGAGTTTCTTCGACCCCGCATCGTTGACGCGCGACAACACTCAAATCCCGCCCGGCGAGGATTTCTACTACACCGACGCGATCAGTGAAAACGCGGCGCAGTACGTCGTCGATCACGCCGATGCGCACAGTGGCAAACCGTTCTTCATGTACGTTGCCTACACAGCTCCGCATTGGCCCATGCACGCGCTGCCCGAAGACATTCGGCGCTATCGAGGTGAATACGACAACGGCTGGGAAGCGATTCGAACTCAACGCTACCTCCGCATGCTGAAAATGGGGCTGATCAAGCAGGAGTGGGGTTTGACGGATCGCGATTCCACCGTGCCGCCGTGGCCCGAAGCAGAACTGCGCGACTGGCACATTCGCCGCATGGAAGTCTACGCGGCGATGATCGATCGCATGGACCAAGGTGTTTCCCGAATTGTCAAAGCGCTGAAGAAGACGGATCAGTTCGACAACACGCTCATCCTGTTCCTAGCGGACAACGGGGGCTGCGCCGAGGAGTACGGCAGCCGCGGCGCGGTCCGACCCGACCCGAGCAAGCTATTCACACTCAAAGCATTGGGCAAGGACGGGCTGCAGTCAGCCATGCAACCGCCGGTGACGCGCGACGGGCGCCCTGTGAAGACGGGTGAAGGCGTGTTGCCGGGTCCCGCCGATACGTACGTCGCCTACGGCAAGCCGTGGGCGAATGTGTCGAACACTCCATTCCGGATGTACAAGCACTGGGTCCATGAAGGCGGCATCTCTTCACCGTTGATCGCCCATTGGCCAGCCCGCATTGACCGAGCTGGTGAACTTGAGAATCAGCCGGGACACCTGATCGACTTGATGGCCACCTGCGTCGACGTCGCTGGAGCCGAGTACCCACAGACGTTTAAAGAGAAGTCGATCAAACCGCTGGAAGGCCGCAGTCTAGTGCCCGCCTTCTCGGGGAAACAGATTGAGCGCGAGGCCCTCTACTGGGAGCACGAAGGGAATCGCGCGGTCCGCGTCGGGAAATGGAAACTCGTCGCCAAAGGCGAGAAAGGACCGTGGGAACTCTATGACCTCGACAAAGACCGCACCGAACGCAACGACCTCAGCGAAGCGCAGCCTGAGCGCGCCGAGAAGATGGCCGCGCTGTGGCAAGCCTACGCCGAGCGAGCTAACGTGCTTCCCCTCAATCCTCGCAACAAACGCAAGGCGAACTTCACGAAGAAGAAACGCTTTCAGCTCACGCAGGGCGCCAACCTGTCTCGTGAGCGGGCTCCTTTTGTAGAGAAAAAGCCGCTGACGATTGACGCCGTTGTCGGCTCATCCGCACGCGACGGTGTGATTGTCGCTCAAGGCGGCGACGCGCAGGGGTTCTCGCTGTATCTCAAAGCAGGCAAGATTCACTTCGCCACGCGCCGCAACGGCAAGCTGACCGTGCTCTCCTCAACCGAAAAGGCGCCCGACGGAAAGCTCACCATACACCTGCGGATGAGCAAGACGGGCGCGGCGTCGATTTCGGTCAATGGCGCGGCGGTCGCCGCAGGCCAAGGAATCGGCCCGCTGATCGTCATGCCGATCGACGGCTTGCAAGTCGGAGCCGATCTGAACGGAGCCGTTGGCGACTACCAAGCTCCCTTCAAGCTCGACGGTGACATCCAAGTTCGTTTGGCTATCGAGTAGAGTCTCCGCGTGGCCCTGAATCCGCTCGCATTGCGCCTGCGAGCCTCGGCGCGAGATCGAAGAAGTCGCACTGCGAGCTCCCTTTATTCGGCGCGACCCCTATTACCTCTACGACTGCCGTCGGCGCAGCAAATTGGATCCTAACCTTTGTTGTCGACATAGCACGTCATCGAGGACAGTCAGTTGAGAGTGGATTACATTCGGCCATTTGTCGCCAGCACGCAATCGGTTTTCACCACGATGCTGGGGTTGGAGCTGCAGCGCGTGAACTTCTGCGCGATCGACGCGGACCGTCCCTCATATGAAGTAAACGGCGTCATTGGATTCGCTGGCGGGATCACCGGGAACATCGTGTTGAGTATGACCAGTTCGCTCGCCTGGGAAGTTGTCAGCGGCCTGTTGCAGGCGGAGTCGCCGGACACCGAAGAATTGGTGGATGCGGTGAGCGAGCTAACGAACATGATCGCCGGCGGAGCCAAATCTCGTCTCCGCCGCGACGATCTCAAGATCACGCTCCCCAGTGTGCTGCTCGGCGAAAATGGACTGGTGAAGTTACCGGGTGTCGCCACGACCGCGAAGATCGACTTTAACTCAAATCACGGACCGTTGACGGTCTCCATAGGCTTGCTGGAAAACCAGCTTTCCGCCTAGTCTCCGCGCCTGTCCCACGAGAGCGCCTGCCCCACGAGATCTGAAAAATGGCCACCGCAACCGCCGCCACTATCGCATCAATCATGTCACCGATGCCCGCCTTCGTCGCACAGACGTCGACCGCTTTGGAGGCGCTCGAGACGCTGCTTCGCTACGATGCGGCGGAGTTGCCAGTCGTCGGTAACCAAGATCAGTGCGAGCGGCTTGTCGGTTCGGTTTCCCAATTGGATCTGATGGGAATCTTCTACGGCGTCGATTTGGGACGGAGCTCGGTGATGAACTACGTGCGGCCGAAGCCCGGAATGATCGAGAGCAGCGAGTCGGTCGCCAGCGCGGCCGACGCCCTGCTCGACCCCGCCACGCACGCTCTTTTTGTCATGGAGAGGGGCGGAATCGTCGGAGTCCTCACGCGCAGTAATCTGTTCGAGGCGGCCTTGCCGGCGTTAGGCGGCTGAGCGACTGGACCCTGGGGAGCAGGACAGTCCCATGACCGCGCCTCTGCCGCGGACTTGATCGATTGTTCGGGCTAAATCGACCCCCGACCTCCTTTAATGCTCGGCGAGCTGCCAGCGAATGGTTCGGTTGTTGCTTTCGCGCTCCAATCCGATATTCTGAAGCTCGTGGGGTCAATTCATCCGTGGAGCATTCGCCATGCCTACAGTACTTGTCGTCGATGATTCACCCATTGACCGTCGACTTGCCGGAGGGCTGCTCGAAGATCGCGGATTCGAAGTGCGGTACGCCGAGCATGGAGCTGAGGCGTTGAAAATGATCGGCGAAGCGCCGCCCGACATCGTGTTGACTGATATGCAGATGCCGGATATCGACGGATTGGAACTTGTCACCTCCGTTCGTCTGAACTACCCCGACTTGCCAATCATCTTGATGACCGCCCATGGCAGTGAGGAGCTGGCGACCAAAGCGCTCGAAGGCGGAGCCTCCAGTTACGTCCCCAAGGAGCAACTCGCCGCGCGTCTGAGCGACACGGTTGATGAGATTCATGCGATCAATCAGGCCAATCGCACGTACGACCGGCTGCTGGATTGCTCCCAGTCGGTTGAGTTTGCTTTCACGCTTCACAACGACGCCGAGTTGATCGACCCGCTCGTCGACCTCGTACAGCAGATGATCACGGGGATGGATGTTTGCAATCCGACGAAACGGATCCAAGTCGGCGTGGCCGTCGAGCAAGCGCTGCGCAACGCGATGATGCATGGAAATCTGGAAATCAATGGGGAAGCCGGCAGCCAGTATGAACAGCGATGCACGGAATCGCCTTATGCCGATCGTCGCGTCGGCGTTCAAATTCACATCACTCGCAGCGAGGCGCTGTTTGTGATCCGCGACGAGGGCCCGGGCTTTGATGTCGGCAGCATCGGTGGCCAAATCGACACCGGCGGCGGCCGAGGACTGGTGCTGATGCACACCTTCATGGACGTAGTGCGATTCAACGAGCAGGGCAACGAAGTCACGATGATCAAACGTCGCGACGGGTGAGAGACGCCGCGCTGTCGATCTGTTATGCGATCGGCGCAATTGGCATGCGAGAAACGGAATTAGGAGGCGACGCCAATCCGCATCCGTTAGAATCTCAAACGTCTCGCCGAGCCATTCCTCCCCGTTCGAGCCATCCTATGTCACGAGTACAAACGACTCTCGCTCTTTTCGCCGCCGTCACATTCGCCAACATGGCTGCGGCTCAGTCCCCGCGGGTCGCTCCGCCCTCCGTAGAGAGTCCGATTAGTGGAGGCGAGTCGCTGCGGCACATGCACCTGACTCCTGGCCTTCGCATCGAACTCGTTGCAGAAGAGCCGAACCTGGTTGATCCAGTTGCCATTCGCTTCGACGAGCGGGGCCGCATGTGGGCTGTTGAAATGCGCGACTATCCAAACGGACCGGGACCCGACGAGACTCCCAAGTCGCGAATCAAGATTCTCGAGGACCGTGACCAAGACGGTTACTACGAGCGAGCGACGATTTTCGCCGAGGGGTTGTTGTTTCCGACCGGGATGCAACCTTGGAACGGCGGTGTGATCGTAACGCTGGCCGGCGAGGTCGCCTATTTCAAGGACACCGACGGCGACGATCAAGCCGATCTCCGCGAAACATGGTACCGGGGGTTCGCTATCGAGAACTCCCAACTGCGAGCAAATCACCCGACGCTAGGCGTCGACAATCAAGTTTATGTCGCCAACGGGCTTCGCGGCGGAGCCGTTGTCAATGCTCGCAACCCGGACGCCAAGCCGGTCTCGATCAGCGGCATGGACTTCCGTTTCGACCCGTTGGGCGGTGACCATGAAGCCGTCAGTGGAGTAGGGCAATTCGGGCTGACGTTCGACGACTACGGAAATCGCTTTGTTTGCAGCAACCGCAATCCCGTAAAGCACATTGTGCTGCAAAACCACTACCTCAAACGCAGCCCGGCGAATCCCGTCGCCGCGATCGCTCACGACGTCGCTGCTGCGGGCGAAGTTTCGCGGATCTATCCCATCAGTCGCGCGTGGACCACATCGACGCTGCACGCCGGGCAATTCACGGCGGCCTGTGGAGTCACCATGTTTCGCGGCGACTTGCTTCCGCACAACTACCGGGGCGACGCGTTTACGTGCGACCCGACAGGAAACCTCGTCCACCGCGAGATTCTCACGCCGGCAGGAGCCAGTTACCAATCTCGACCAGCCCAGCGGCGCGTCGAGTTTCTCGCATCGACTGACGAGTGGTTTCGTCCGGTCAACATGGAGGTCGGCCCCGACGGAGCGCTCTACATCGTCGATATGTACCGCGCTGTGATCGAACACCCGCAATGGATGCCGGATGAACTGAAGACCCGGCTCGACATGCGGTACGGCGACGATCGAGGCAGAGTGTATCGAGTTTCGGCTGAAGCCAATCCCAGTCGCAGTGGTCCCTTCGACTATGCGCAAGCCAGCGTTGTCGAACTGGCGTCCATGCTGGAGCACCGCAACTCGTGGAAGAGGGAGACGGCGGGGAGGTTGTTGCTGGAGCGCAAGGATTCGGCGACTCCCGATGCACTCGTTCAACTGCTTGTTCGCACCGAGTCGGCGGAGGGTCGCATTCACGCGCTCCATCTGCTGCAGGCGCATGGTGCGTTGACACAAGATCTGGTCCGCGCGGCGTTGCGAGACACGCATCCCCGCGTGCGCGAGCACGGTGTCAAACTGGCCGAGAAATGGCGAGACGAAAAAGCGGTCGCCGACGACTTGCTCAAACTCGGTCTGGCCGACGCGGACGCGCGAGTTCGCTTCCAGGTCGCGATGAGTATGGCTCCGATTGCCACCGAAGAAGGCGTCGCCATGCTCGGACACATCGGTGAAGAGTTGGCCGAAGATGTCTGGACTCGGCGAGCTGTCGTGATTTCGGCGGGCAAGATGGCTCCGCAACTGGCTGAACGCCTGGCCGAACTGACACAAACATGGCCGCGTTTCGACGATCATCGTCTGGCGCTGCTCAGCGAAGTTTACGCGGCGACCGCACTGCACGCTGACCCACAGAAGCTAGGCGGATTGGCCGAGGCTATCAAGCAACTGGGGGAGGCGGCCGCCGACCGACGTCCTCAACAAGCCGCCCTGTTGGCGCTGCTGCGACAAGGAGCCCGCCGCAAGATCAACTGGCAAGCGCTGCTCGCCGCCGCCAATGACGAAGATCGAGCCGAACTGCAAGCGCTGGCTGCGCTCACTCGGAAGCGAGCCGCGACCGCCGCCGAGGAGATCGTCAGCCGACAAGAGGCTATCAGGCTGCTCGCCTTCTTCGACGAGAGCGTCGAGACGTTGACGGAGATCGCGCTGAACGACGAGCAAGAAGACGTTCGGGTCGCGGCGATCGGTTCGCTCGGCGGAACGGCGCCGATTGAGCCGTGGCAAGAGATGGTGGCGCGATTTCCATCCGAATCGCCCGGCACGCGGCGCGCGATCCTCGACCAACTGTTGCGGAACAGCGCGAGAACAGGTTTGCTGCTGGACGCCATCGAGGCCGGCGCGATCAAACCCGCCGAGATCGATCAGGTTCGGACTAAGCGCCTGCTCGGCGTTCGCGACGAGGCGTTGAAGAAACGAGCGGCTGAGATTCTCGCCGATGCGATTCCCGCCGACCGCAAGCAGGTGCTCGCCGATTTCCAAGTTGTGTTGGCCATGGAAGCAGATCCCGCACGAGGTCGGTTGGTGTTCCAAAAGCACTGCGCCTCCTGCCACCGCATCGGCAACCTCGGTGTGGATGTCGCTCCCGACATCGCGGATTCGAGAACTCGCAAGCCCGCGCAGTTGCTCACCGATATCCTGCAGCCCAACCGGGCGATCGACAGCAACTACGTCAGCTACAACGCACTCACCGTCGACGGTCGAATCATCACGGGAGTCTTGTCGGCCGAGACTTCGTCGTCCGTCACGATGAGGTTGCCCGAAGGCCGCGTCGAGGTGCTGTCCCGCGTCGATATCGAAGAGTTGAAGTCGACGGGCGTCTCGCTCATGCCCGTGGGTCTGGAGAAGAACATCAACTACGAGCAGATGGCCGACCTGATCGCCTTCATCAAAAACTGGCGTTACCTGGACGGCCGCACGCCACTCTCGGAATAACCCAAGCCGCCAGATGGCGCGCGGGCCGCGCTTCCGCAGCGAGGTTGGAAGCGAGGTTTGGAAGGGAGGTTTGGAAGGGAGGTTTGGAGAGATGGAGGAGTTCAACGGCCCGTTTAACGGGCGAGCTCGCTGAGGTCTTGGCGGGCGACGGCGAGAATCCGGTCCATCATCTCTTGCCCATCCACCTGGCCGTAGTTTTCGATGACGCCGACGACACCGTTAAGCGGCGGGCCGTTTTCGACGCGAGCTACGAACTGATCGAGATCGGTGGACAGTTCGATCGCCTCCGCCATGTTCATTTGCTCAGCCTGAATTTGCGCCGACTGGCTGGGGAACCAAGCGCGGTCGATCAGCCGCTCGTCGATCAACTCGACGATCGCCGTCTCGACGCCCCCGGCGTGCTGATCGCCGCGCTCACCAGCAAACTCAACAAGCGGATCGTGAAGCCAGCGGAATGACCAGCGCGCGCATTCGCTGGCTCTCAGGCCATCTTGAATGGCCGTGCGGTGGACGATCGAGCCGTGTACATCGACAACGTAGAGCGAATCGGGTTGAGCCCAATCGCAAATTGCGTTGGCGTATTGACGCGTGTACTCGGTCGTCAACTCGGGTGTGATATCAATGCTCAATCCAAAGGGCAGGCCCCACGTCAGCTGACCGTATTCGACTGGCGGAGCCATCCACAGTTGATCATTTTCGGCGCATAAACGCGCCAATGCTCCGTAGCTCTGAATCGTGTCGGTGCAGAGCGGCAGGTGGGGCCCGTGCTCCTCAACTGCCGTGTCGACGCTGAATGCCGCGACGCCTCCCGTCCGGGGCGGCGCAGTCGAACGGGCGGGCAACTCCACCACCTCCAGTTGGCATCGCGTGGCCGCCCGCCGAGTTGAGCCTCGATAATACGGAAAGCACTCGCGGATCCGGTCCAACAATCGCGTCTTGAGATCATCGTCGAGCGCCTCGTGGTAAAGTGGCGGCAGCACGAGGGGAGCCAACTCGGCGATCCGTTCGAATGATTCACCCAGTGACGCAATCGGCAGGACGACCCGTTCACGTTCAATCAACTCGCGCAAGCGCGGGAGCGTATAGGCGGTGAGGAAATGGCCCGTGTTGACGATCTGCGGCAAATAATCGTTCAAGTAGTTGTTGAGGTCCATCGGCAGCCTTGCTGTGTGGTTTCGAGCGATCAGCCGAGTCGCTACGAGCCGGTGTGCGTGTCAATTGCGGTGAGCACCGCTCCGATCGACTCGTGAACGACGACGTCGGCCAGTTCGTCCAAGGGTGTGGGATCCCGATTGATGATCACCAATCGCGCCCCGCTGTGGCTGGCGATGCGAGGCAGGCTGGCGGCCGGTTCGACGACCAACGACGAGCCGATCGCGAAGAACAGGTCAGCGTTTTCGCTCAACTGGCAACTCTCGGCGAGCACGGATTCCGGCAGGCTTTGTCCAAACGAGATGGTGGCGTGTTTGAGCAATCCGTGGCAATCGGGGCAGGTCGGAGGTTCTCCGTCTTCGCGAAACCTTCGCACCCACGGATCCGCCGGTTCATGAAATTCGCAGCTCAAGCAGGCGACTTCCAGCGCGCTGCCATGGAGCTCGAGCACGCGATGCGAGCCGGCTCGCTGGTGCAGCCCATCGATGTTCTGCGTGACCACTGCCGCCAATCGCCCTGCCGCCTCCCAACCGGCGAGCACTCGATGCCCGTCGTTGGGTTGCGATTCATGGAAGTCGCCGTGCGAAGCAGCCTTTTGCCGCCAGTATTCGCGCCGCGCGTCGTCGCGCGCGACGAAGTCATTGAAGTAGACGGGCTGAGAGGTGGCCCACACTCCGCCCGGTGAGCGAAAGTCGGGGATCCCGCTTTCCGTACTGATGCCGGCTCCCGTGAAGGCAACCGCCCCGCGCGCATCGTTCAGCCACTCGGCGATCTGTCGGGTGTTCGAGTCGTTCATCGCGCTCAGTCCTTTGTCAACCCGTCGCCGGGTCCCGGCCTCAAAGAAAACTCGCCGCCATTCTAGCGAGTCATGAGTCCGGCCGTTGCACGCCGATGTCGAATCCGACAGAATTCGGACCGTCCCGGAGTTGCCAGAGTTGCACGATGAAGAGTGTGTAAGCGCCAACAAGGTTCGAGGCCATGAAGAAAAAAAGTGAGCGTCTGTTTCTCAACCGCGCGCTTCACATAACGTTCGCCACGTTCGCCGTCGTCATGTTGTGTGCGATGGAGTCATCCGTGTGGGCGGACGATCGCGGCGGTCCGGATTGGAAGTTGGAAACGAAGGCGGCCGCCTGGCAACCTCGCGACTCGCAGGGCGAGTACGTCTTCGCGGACAAGCTCTGGGTGATGGGCGGCTGGTTCAATTCGTTCGCCGCGCCGCCGCGCGACGTCTGGTCGTCTCCCGATGGCCGCAACTGGACGCGAGTCACCGCCAAGGCCCCGTGGATTCACAGCGATTTGCCCATGTCGCTCGTCTTCCAAGATCGTATGTGGATGATGGGAGGCTGGTACAACGGGCGGCTCGAAGGACATTCGGCAAGCAACCAGGTCTGGTCTTCGACCGACGGCGCGAAGTGGAGGCAAGATGCCGAGCGAGCCGGGTGGACGCCACGGATCGCCGCCGCAACGGTTGAGTTCCGAGGCCGCATGTGGATTCTGGGCGGCGCCGAAAACTACTACTTCGGCGATCGCGAAAGCCTGAAGAACGACGTCTGGTCGTCCGCCGACGGCAAGACATGGCAACAGGCGACAGAGCATGCCGGCTGGTCCCCCCGCGCCTACCACCAAGCCGCCGTGCTGGGCGACCGGATCTATGTCTTTGGCGGCGGCAACTACGTCCCGGAGTACGAGGCGACCAATGACGTCTGGTCGTCGACCGACGGCAAGACCTGGCGGCGGGAAACAGCGGCCGCTCCGTGGCACGCGCGGCTGTGGTTCTCGACGGCGGTCTACCGCGGCCGCATGTGGGTTTTGGGTGGCTGGTCCAACAAGCCCTCAAAAAATTGGAGCGATGTCTGGCATTCGACCAATGGCCGCGATTGGCATCGTTTGACGGCGAAGAAGATTTGGAAAGAACGCCACGAACACTCGGCTTTCGTTTTCCAAGACAAGCTTTGGATCGCCGGGGGACATGCGCGGCCGCTATCCAGCGAGGTTTGGTCGCTCGACCTGCCCGCGGATTTCTTCCCCGCTGACGATCGAGCTCGCTAGTCGAGTTGACGGAGTGCTAACCGGAGCGGCGCCGACGCGCGACGTCTCGAACAGAAAGAGTTGCATGACTGAACAGCCCTCCCTGGGTTTGCACTGGATCGTCGAACTGTTTGGCTGCTCGCCCGATGTGCTGAATGATCTCCCAGCAATCTGCGAGCGGATGAAACAGTTCGCCGCCAACTCGAATCTCACCCTACTGCAGCTCACGAGCCACCAGTTTGAACCGCACGGCGTCACGGCTGTCGGGCTGCTGAGCGAGTCGCATTTCTCCGTGCACACGTGGCCCGAGCACGGCTACGTGGCCATCGACATTTTTACGTGCGGAGGCGACGCCGCCTTCCCGAACGCGTGTCAGAAGCTGTCCGAGAGTTTCGGGGCCGAGCACCACGCGACGGTTGTGATCAAACGCGGCGATCTGGCCGGCAGGCAAATCCGCTGCAGCGATCAGTCAGACGAGTAGGGAGATGCGCTTCGCGCGAAATCACTCACTCAACATGGCGGCGATCGCGTCGCGAGTGACGGGTTGAACGACGCCGCGCTCGGTGATGATCGCCGCTATCAAATCGGCGGGCGTAACGTCGAAGGCCGGATTGTAGACGTCGACGCCGGCGGGAGCCGTTTGTCGCCCGAAGCCCTCAGTTATCTCCTCCGCCGCCCGCTGCTCAATTGGAATCTGACCACCGTCGTCGATCGACAAGTCGAATGTCGATGAGGGCGCGGCGACATAGAACGGGATCTGATGAGCGCGAGCCAGCACGGCGATCGAGTAGGTGCCGATCTTGTTGGCCGAGTCGCCATTGGCGGCGATTCGATCGGCCCCGGTCACCACGGCTTGGACTCGCCCCTCGCGCATCACTTGAGCGGCCATGGAATCGCAAATCAGTGTCGCTGGCACGCCGCGCTGCATGAGCTCCCAAGCCGTCAGCCGCGCGCCTTGGAGCAGCGGTCGAGTTTCGTCGACGTAGACGTGAAGTTTCTTGCCGTTGTCCTGCGCCGTAAAAAAGACGGACAGCGCCGTGCCGTATTCGGCTGTCGCCAGCCCGCCGGCGTTGCAATGAGTCAAAACTCCCGAGCCATCGGCCAGCAAGCCGGCTCCGTGGCGGCCGATGGCGCGGCACATCCGTCGATCTTCTTCGTGAATCGCCCGCGCCTCGTCCAGTAGCGCAGCGCGGATCGCCGGCGGCGATTCATCCCGCAGCGCCGCGGCTCGCTGTTCCATGCGACGAAGAGCCCACGACAGGTTGACGGCCGTCGGGCGACTGGCGTTCAAGTGTTCGCAGACTTGCTGCAACCGTTGCAGCAACTCCGCCGCGTCGTCGGCCGCCGCTTGCGCTCCGATCACCGCGCCGTACGCCGCCGCGATGCCGATCGCCGGCGCGCCGCGGACCCGTAACGACTTGATCGCCTCCCACACAGTCTCCACATCGGCGCAGTTGAGTTCGACGAGCTGTAGGGGCAACTTCGTTTGATCGATCAGCACGAGCTGGCCGTCTTCGTCGCCGACCCAGCGAATCGTCTCGACGCGCTTCTCGGTCATGACGCGCTTCCGTCACCCTCGATCGATGCTTGCAGCTGCTCGTCCTTGGCGGCGATTTTCTTAACCAGTTGTTTCTTGAACTCGACCA
Organism: Pirellulaceae bacterium; assembly: GCA_030748485.1. Classification (GTDB taxonomy): domain Bacteria; phylum Planctomycetota; class Planctomycetia; order Pirellulales; family Pirellulaceae; genus JASMLW01. Next base: position 12,004 of record JASMLW010000263.1, on the reverse strand, counting down.
ACTTGGCGGCGAGATCGGCGTCCGCCGTCGCCAGGATCTGAACCGCGAACAACCCGGCGTTGCGGGGACCTCCCATTCCCACCGCCATGCTGGCCACCGGCACATCGCCGGGCATTTGCGCGGTGGAGAGAAGCGAATCGAGACCGCCGAGATCGGGAGTCGGTACGGGCAGGCCGATGATCGGCAACGTCGTGTGGGCGGCGACGACTCCCGCCAGATGGGCGGCTCCGCCAGCGGCTGCGATGATGACTTTCAGGCCGCGGTCGATCGCTGTCGACGCGTATTCGCCCACCACGTGCGGCGTCCGGTGAGCGCTCATCACGCGGACTTCATAGGGAATTCCGAACTCCGCGAGCGCGGCGGCCGCCTTGTTGATCTTGGGCCAGTCGCTATCACTGCCCATTACGATGCCGACCAATGGATTCGACATGGGAATCTCCGTATCGGGATGTCGTTACTGTCGTTGCTAGTGCTGAACAGTTGGCGGCTCGCCGCGGCGCGGCGACGCCCGAGGGGCAGCCGCTAGGTGAACAGGGGTTTGTACGGCATGTCAAACGTCTCGGCAACCGCCTCGTTTCTGATCGCACCTTCAGCGATGTTGATCGCGTCGCAGATGGGCGGTGATTCGCCGGCAATCGATCGCCAGTCATTACTGGCCAACCGGGCGACCCACGGCAGAGTGACATTGCAAAGTGCGAAACTGCTCGTGCGGCCCACGGCGCCCGGCATGTTGGTCACGCAGTAGTGGACCACCTCCTCCTCGATGTATGTCGGTTCGCCGTGCGTTGTCGGGCGGCTCGATTCAATGCATCCGCCCTGATCGATCGCCACGTCGATCAGCACGCTGCCCGGTTTCATCAACCGCAGGTCTTCACGCGTCACCAGTTGCGGAGCCTTGGCTCCTGGAATCAGGACGGCTCCGATTACCAAGTCGGCCAGCGGAAGTTGTTCGCGGATCATGTGCCGATCGCTAAACAGCACATTGACGTTGGCCGGCATCACCTCGTCGAGATGTCTGAGGCGGTCGAGATTGATATCGAGTATTGCGACATCGGCCTGGAACCCGGCGGCGATCCGCGCCGCGTTTGCGCCGACGACGCCGCCGCCGAGGATGGTGATGTGAGCGGGGGCGACGCCGGGGACGCCGCCGAGCAGGATGCCGCGTCCCATCTGCGGGCGTTCGAGGTATTTGGCTCCCTCCTGGATGCTCATGCGACCGGCCACTTCGCTCATCGGCGTCAGCAAGGGCAACTGGCCGCGTTCGTCCCGCAATGTCTCGTAGGCCGCGCAGACGGCCCCCGACTTTTGCATCGCCTCGGTCAGCTCCTGACTGGCGGCGAAGTGAAAGTAGGTGAAGATGATCTGCTCGGGCCGAATCAGCGGCCACTCTTGGGCGAGCGGCTCTTTGACTTTGACGATCAATTCAGCCGCTTCGAACACATCGCTGGCGGAGGCAACCAAACGAGCGCCGGCCTTGAGATAGCTGTGGTCCGCGAGCCCGGATCCCAGCCCCGCCCCAGCCTCGATAATCACGGTGTGGCCCCGTTCGACGAGTTGTTCGGCGCCAACCGGCAACAGGGCCACTCGATACTCGTCTCGCTTCACTTCCTTCGGTACGCCAATAATCATTGCGACTCCTCCGTGACACCCGGTGACTGCAGACGAATTCTACACGGTCAGGCGAGTCAGATTATGCAGCGGCGCCGTCGTCCATCAAGATGTCGTCCCGGTCGTCCGTCTGCCGGCGTTTCTGCAGATAGAGTTTGATCGGCGTTTCGCCAAAACTCAGCTGGTCCCGAAAGACACCGAGCAGATAGCGGCGGTAATCCGGCGCGAACCACTTCGGATTGTTGCAGATCAGCACGATCGTCGGCGGCTGGCAGCCGACCTGAGTCGCGTAGAAGATCTTGGGACGCCGGTGGTGCACCAACGGCGGCGGGTGATGTTCGACGGCTCGTTTGACAAGTCGATTCAGTTCGCCCGTCGCCACGCGATCGCGGGACTGTTTGAACAACATCTGGGAGTGGTTGAGCAGCGCTTTGACGTTCTTCCCCGATTGACCGGTGACGAAAGCGATCGGAGTGTGCCACATCGTCTGGAATGTGTCGCGCAGATATCGCACCCACCGCTCGGTCGGCATCTGGCCGGCCATCAAGTCCCACTTGTTGACGACAAAGATGCACGGCTGGAACTGGTCGGTGATGTACTTGCAGAGCTGCTTGTCGACTTTGCTGATTCTCTGCGAAGCGTCGAAGAACATCAGCACCACGTCGGCTCGACGAATGCTCCGTTTGGCTCGGTGCGAACCGTAGAAGTCGATGTCCGTGCGAATACTCTTCGTCTTTCGCAGGCCGGGTGTGTCGATGGCGATAAACGCGCGGTCGTCGAGTTCAAACCGCACATCGACGCTATCCCGCGTCGTTCCGGGAACCTCGCTGACAATCATCCGCTCCGCGTTGGCCAAGGTGTTTACGAAAGTGCTCTTTCCCACGTTGCGGCGGCCGACAATGGCCACCTTCATGTCCGGTTCCTCAACTTCCTCGGCCTTGGGATCCTCCTTGGGCAAGCGCTCCATGATCAGATCGATGAGCAGCTGTTTGTTGCGGTTTTGGTGGGCGCTCACCTTGACGAGTCGACCGCGTCCGAGCCGGTAGAATTCGTCCGCTTGCGAGTCGAAGACTCCGTCGTCCGTCTTGTTGGCGACGCACAGGATCGGCTTGTCGACGTAACGCAGCCGCTTCGCGACTTCTTCGTCCAATGGCACGATGCCGGCTCGCGTGTCGACGACGAACAGGACCACGTCGGCCGCATCGATGCCGAGATCGATCTGGTCTTCGACCTCTTTGGTCAGATTGTCGACATCATCAATGCCGATCCCGCCCGTGTCGATCAGCTCGAAGAATCGCTTGCCTTCGTTGATCAGACAGGTGAGGCGGTCGCGCGTAACGCCGGCGACGTCATCCACAATCGCCAGCCGCTTTCCGGCCAACCAATTGAGAATGCTCGACTTGCCGACGTTCGGCCGACCGACGATGACTACTTGGGGAACAGGCATGTCCCTCATCATAATTCAACCCGAGAGACGGTCACAAGTAAGTCGTCGACTCAGGAATTACCGCACTCGCGGCGGGAGGACGAACCGCCGGCGGCGGCTCCCGCCTGCTCGCCTGCCCGCCCATCAGCCCGTATACTCGTCGGTCGCTTGTCCTCTTTGTGGAGCCGAAAATGCGGGCGGATGATGCGGGCGACCCAACCGTTCGTCGCCTCGTTTTGCAGCACCTGGAGACGCTGGAGCGAGCCGGCGTGGAGCGGATCGACCGCCGGGCCGCCCTCCCCTCCCCGTCCGCACCGGCGGCTGATCCCGCGAAGATCGAACGGCCGCAGCGGGACGCCGTCCAGCACACAGCGGATGATGCGAAACCGCCAACTCATCCCGCCGTCGACGCTCAGATCGCCGAACTCGCCGCGCTGGCGGACGAAGTGCGGAATTGCACCCTGTGTCAGGACCTGGCCAAATCCCGGACACAGACGGTCTTCGGCGTGGGAAACCCGAATCCGCGGCTGTGCTTTTTCGGCGAGGCTCCGGGGGCCGACGAGGACCGGCAGGGCGAGCCATTCGTGGGAGCCGCCGGGCAACTGCTCAATCGAATCATTCAAGCGATGACGTTGAGTCGCGAGGATGTCTATATTCTCAACGTCCTCAAGTGTCGGCCACCCGGCAACCGCAATCCCAAGCCCGACGAGATTTCCAGCTGCCGCCCCTTCTTTGAACGCCAACTCGAGATTCTCGACCCCGATTTCATCTGCTGTCTTGGCGGGTATGCAGCAAAGACTCTGCTCAACACCGAGGACTCCGTCGGCCGCCTCCGCGGACGCCTACACGACTTCCGCGGTATTCAGGTTGTCGTCACATACCACCCCGCATACCTGTTGAGAGCGCCGGAAGCGAAACGCAAGACGTGGGACGATATCCAGCTGTTGATGCGAGAGATGGGGATCTCGTGACCGCCCGCCGGCGCTTAACCAGTTCGTCATGCGACTGGCCGCGCTACTGGCCGTGGCACTGAACGCGACGCCGAACTCCCTGGTGTGAACGAATGAAAATCAGCCGTGTCGAATCTCTTCCAGTGCGGATTCCACTGAAGCCCGAATTCCATATGAAGTCGGCCCTCGGTCAACATCAAGTTTCCGACTACGTGCTGATCCGGATCACAACCGACGATGGAATCGAAGGCGCCGGCGAAGCGACCGTCATGGTCCGCTGGAGCGGTGAGACCGTGTGGGGAGCGCACGCCCTGGCCGAGCGCGTTATCGGTCCGGCCATCATCGGAGACGATCCCCGCGACATCGACGGCGCGCTGGCCAAGATGAACCGCATTGCCGCTAAGAACTGGTTCATCAAGTCGGCGATTGAAATGGCCCTCTGGGATATTGTCGGCAAGGCCGAAGGCAAACCCGTCTACGATCTGCTCGGTGGACCAGTGCGGAGCCGCGACATCCGCGGACGGTTCTCAATGGGCGCTTACGAAGTGGAACGCGCCAGCCGCCGCGCGAAGGAACTGGTGTCGTGGGGCTTCACCACGATCAAGGTTAAGGTCGGCGGAAAGCCGGCGGATGACATCGCTCGTGTAACAGCCGTTCGCGAGGCCATCGGGCCGGACCTCGAACTGGTCATCGACGCCAACTGCGGATGGGACGCCGACACGGCGATTCACTGCATCCACGCCCTGGAGGACTGCCGCCTGGGCCTGGTCGAACAACCGACGACCAACGGCGATTACGCCGCGCTGGCTCGCGTGCGCCGCGAGACGAACGTGCCCGTGATGGCGGACGACATCTGCTTCGACTACGTCGATGCGGAGGAGTTGATCCGCAACGATTGTTGCGACGTCATCAGCCTCTACCCGGGCAAGAACGGCGGCATCGCCGTTTCCAAAAGAATCGCCGAGTTCGCCGGCCGGCACGGCGTGGCTTGCTCGATCGGTTCAAATCTCGAATGGGATGTCGCCACGGCCGCCATGGGACATCTGATTGTCGCCGTCGAGAATATGAAGATCGAAACGTACCCGGGCGACATCTACGGCCCCGTCTATCACGAGACGCGAATCGTCCTAGAGCCGCTGAAAATCGCCGGCCCAATCACCACGATCAGCGACCGCCCAGGGCTTGGCGTGGAAGTGGACTGGGAGCTTGCCCAAAGCCTGCGGTGCCCCGACTGTTAGGTAGGAGTCGACATGACGAAGGAAGAGTTGAACTCAGCCCAGCCAACCAATGTTCGCTTCGCCGTGGTTGCGGTCAGCACGTTGATGTCGGTCTTGCTTTACCTCGATCGATTCTGCACGTCGTTCGCCGAGATCTTCATCAAAGAAGATTTGGGGCTCTCGGACACTCAGATCGGCTACATGATGAGCGCGTTCTTTTTTTCGTACGCGCTTGCGCAAGTTCCCTCCGGCTGGTTTAGCGACCGCTTCGGCGTGAGGCCGATGCTGACGATCTACATACTGGCCTGGTCGGCGCTCACCGCGCTGACGGGATTCGTGCAGGAGCTCTCATGGCTTTCGGGCTTCGCCATGCTGATCATCGTCAGGCTCGGTTTCGGCATTGCTCAAGCCGGCGCCTACCCGACCGGAGCCGCCTTGCTGAGCAAGTGGGTCCCGATGGGATCGCGCGGCAAGGCGAGCAGTTGCGTTGCGCTTGGCGGTCGGATCGGCGGCGCTTTGGCGCCCGTGTTGACGGCTTACTGCATCGTCGCGTTCGTGCCTCCGGCCGTCGATTCGCGCCTGGAGGGAAGCGACCTGTTGGACGCTCACAGCTTGGCCGAACAGATTCAAGACTCCAATACCGCGGCGACGAGCGCTTGGGTCGCGCACACGGACGGGCAATTGACCCAGGCATTCGCGAACTCGTCAATTCTGGGAGAGATCGCGAATTCAACCTCCGGCGGCGTCAGCAATTCGCTGCGACAACAGGCGGTCGCCGTCATCAACGAGAAGGTGATTTCGGGCGGCGACTTGTACGATCGGGAAGCGTTCGTCGGCGCTCCGCTCGACGACGAAGCGAAGCGCATCGCAGCTCGGCCGCCAAACGAACGCAGCGAGATTCAACAACGCCGACTAAACCGCCTGATTATCGAAAAGGTCTACCCGGTTTCGATCCGCAAGATTTACGGCAAGGGATGGCGGAGTGTCATGTTCACGTACGGGGCGGCCGGGATCATTGTGGCCGCGCTGTTCTGGTTCATACTTCGCAACCGGCCGCAGGATCATCCCCGCGTCAATGACGCCGAGGTCGCGTTGATTGAAGCCGATCGCCCTCCGGATGCGCCGAGCGCTCACGGGAAGGTCGACCACATTCCGATCCTCAACCTGCTGACGAGCACCAGCATGTGGCTGGTCTGCGTCTCGCAGTTTTGTACAAACATTGGCTGGGTTTTTATCGTTACCTGGCTGCCGCGATACCTGGACAGCGTTCATCAAGTGCCGGTCCAGACGCGCGGGTGGATGGCCTCGATTCCTCTGTTCGTCGGCTGGGGAGGAATGGTGGCCGGCGGCTTCGTGACCGATCGTTTGATTCGCGTGGTCGGCCTTCGGTGGGGACGATCATTGCCGATGGCCTTGTCGCGTTTCACGGCGATGGCGGCGTATCTGTACTGCGTTTTCCTTGAACCATCCGCTTGGATGGCGGTCGCCGCTTTCGGCTTGGTCGCGTTTTCCACCGACCTGGGGACGGCGCCCGTCTGGGCGTTCAAGCAAGACGTCGGCGGGCGTTATGTCGGATCCATCTTGGGTTGGGGCAACATGTGGGGTAATCTCGGCGCGACATTGACGCCAACGCTGCTCATCTGGATCGTCGGCGACACCAAGAACTGGGACGCCGCTTTCCTGACGTGCGCCGGAGCCTTTCTGCTGGCGGGCGTCGCTTCGCTCGGAGTCGACGCCACCAAACCGATCGCGCCTCCGGATGAACCGGAAGGCCTCAAGTAGCGCCTCAAGTAGCCTTCAAGTAGTGTGGTCGACCGCCGCTCGTGAAACGACGCAAATCGGGCGAGGTCGTTCACTCATCGCGCGGCGGCGCGAGCGCCGCGTCCCGTTGACGAGCCACTCGCTGGTTGCGGCCGATCCATTGGTAAAGGAACGACACGGCGAGCAGCATGAGGCCGAGTACGGCAAGCGCTAAGACGCGCGGCAACAGGTCGAGAGACGCCATGTCGATGAAGAAGACTTTCGCCAGGATGGGCAGATAGGCGATCAGCCCAATGATGCGAAACAACGGATACTTCAATCCGAACCCGCAAGCGATGAGCGCGGCGGCGTAAACCGACCAGACGATCGAGTATGTCGCCATCCGCGCCATGCGGTACAGCGAATAGTAGTTGTCGAAGAACGCGTCGATCTCCATCGTGATCGCCGCGAACAACACGACATTGGCGGCCACGCCCCAGGCCATGTCGCAGCCTTGCTCGCTCGGATGAAGAGACCCGTCGTCTCGCAATCGCCAGCTGCGGTAGACCCAGCCGATGACAAAGTACATCCCGGCCAGCGCGGCCAGCGAGCCAAAGCGGTCGTTGACAAGGGGCCAATCGGAAGTCGCGTCGGCCAGGTGAATCACCGCTCGACCGCCACAGAGGACTAGCGACAGCATGAGCGCGTAGTAGCGAATCGGCATCTCGCGCAACCAAAAGCCGATCCCGTAGACAATGGCGGCGTCGATCATCCAGATCAGCAGCACGAGTCGCGAATCCCATTGGCAAGCGACGCTGATCATGATCCAGAGATTGCCGCTGGCCAACATGACGGCCGCCACGGGCGATGCGAACGCCGGCCGCTCGTCCGGCCGGACAGCGTGGCCGACGACGTAGAACATCGCCCCCGCGCCCATCGTCGCCAACCCGGAAATCGCGATGAAGATGAACCTCTGATCCAGGTTCGCGCCGGGCAGGTCGCCCTCGTCGCCCAAGACCAGGTCGAAAATGAAAAGTCGACCGGTGGCCAACAACAAAACCAATGCGCTCGAGGCGGTCATCTGTTTGTCGCGGAAGTAGGCGGCCACGGCCGCCAGCGCCAAGCCCTGCGTCGACCACGCTACGCCCAGGTACGAGTACTCTCCGTCCAACTGCAACGGAGCCGCTAATGTGAAGAAGACGGCCGCCAGCGCAAGATGTGCGCGGGGCATCTGGTCCACATTCGTCACGCGACTGTACGTCGCCCAGAAGAGAACGCCGTGAAGGATCGACAGACCCCAACAGACAAAAGCCAGTTGTTGCCCTTCGCGGTCGGTGAACATCGCAAACGTGATGGCCAGAAAACCCATCGCGGCCACCGCCAACCCGATCAGATCCGCCGAAGTCGCTTGCCGTTTCCAGACCACCGGCGGCAACGTCGCGCCGATCAGGAAGATCAACCAATGCAGAATGGCGAAGCACTCCGTGCTCCAAACGTCGTTTCCCGTCATCGTCGAGTCGTTCAACCACAACACGAACATGACGCCTGTCGCCACCGCGCCCAGCGGTTTGAGGAAACTCCACGACTTAATCACCGCACAACTGACGAGCGACACATTCAGAAACGCCAGATAGGTGAACAGTGCGAAGTGGTTTGTCTCGGGAATCTCAACCAGCACGGGCGTGAGATAGCCGCCCAGAGCGCCCAGCACAATGATCGCCGCGCTCTCGGCGCGGATCGCGATCGCGATCGCCACGAACGTTATCACCGCGCATTCAGCGAGCATCATGGTGGGACCGCTCTCGCCCCAGATTCCGTAAAGCCGATGGGCGGCGAAGGCGCTGGCGTAAAGCGCGAAGACGCCCACGCCGGCCAGCCCTTGAGCCAACAGGCCGATCCCTTTTCGCTGGGCCACGTGGGCGCCGGCCAAGAACGCCAAGCCGCCGACGTGGAAAATGGCGATGCGAATCCACGGCGGCATGCTGAAATACCGCCACGCCCAGGGAATAAAGAAAGCGATCGCCAGAATCATCGTGAAGGCGCCGACGTAGGTCAGCACTCGACCGCCAACCAACTTCTCAAACGAATCACTCCCCGTCTCGTCAGCAATGGTGGATGCGCGGGCGAACGGCGACTGCTCAACCGTTGCCGGCGAATGTGAAGCAGCCGGATCGATCGCCGCCGGCGGCGCTTCGGCCCACTGCGGTGAGTCCTCAGCTGATTCGCTCGTCGACTGAACCGGGGGCGACGCTGGAATGTTCTCGGCGAACGCGGCCGGCTTGCCGACGGACGGCGTAATCGGCTCATCGTCCGGCACGAGCTCGACCATCTCGGCGGCGATGATTTCCGGCGACTCCGCCGCGCCGCGCGATTCGATTCCCCGCACCCGATTCGACAGTTCGTTCAGCTCGCGCGTCAAGCGAGCGATTTGGTTTCGCAGTTCGTCGATCTCGTTGCCGCGATCCGGTGAACTCACGCAGCTGTCTCCTCAGAGGAAAGGGGCGCGAATGCTCGCCCATGTTAATCGCAATCGCTTTCTCAAAGTAGAGACACTTCGCACGGCGTCTCCGAAAACCGCATCGTCGTATCGCGGTCCCGACTACCGAATCGAGTTCTCTTGCCTCGCGTCACTTCGCACGGCCGGCACGGCCGGCTCGGCCGTTTTTTGGACCATGAGAATGCCGATCGCGATCAGCACCCCAGAGAGCATCAGAGTCCAACTCAAGCCATCTCCTCGCATCGTTACGCCGAGCAACACGCCGACTAGCGGCGTGGCGAATGAGAAGACGGAGACCTGTGAGGCCGAGTGGCGTTTGAGCAGCATCGCCTGCACTACAAAACAAAGACCGGCCACGAGCAGTCCCTGGTACGCCAAGCCCCAAACCGCCGCGCCGTCGACTCGAGCCCAATCGACTTCTTCGAATGCGGCGCTGGCCATGAAGAACAAGCTCACACCGACCACGTCGTGCCAGAGGATCAGCGAGCCGGGTGAAATCTCGCGCACGGCGTACTTCGTGTAGACGACCTTGATCGCCAACACCAGCGCGCTCGCCAACAGCAGCACATCGCCCGCCAGAGTCGTCGGGTCCAGTTCGAGGTCGGCCGCCGGGCCGCCGCCGGTGACGGTGGCGAGCGTCAATACGGCGCCGGTCACCGCCGATAACAACCCCGCCGTCTTCACGAACCCCAGCCGATCGCCACGCGTGATGAAATGGTCGATCAAGACGACCCAGATGATGAACGTGTTGATGCAGAGCGTGCTATGCGATGAGTTGGTGCGAGCCACACCCAGGTTGAACAGAGAAATCTGCGCGAACAGGAGGACGCCCGTCACGAACGCCGGACCCCACTGTTTCCGTCGCAGCAAGATCGGCTCACCCGAGAATACACACCAACCCCACATGAAAACCGCGGCGATTGCGAAACGGACTCCGGCGATGGCGATCGGCGGAAGCGTGTCGAGACAGTATTGAACGGCGACCGGGTTTCCGCCCCACAGAGTCACCGTCAGCAACGCCAACGCCACCGAGCGTAAACCCATCGGCTGCGGTGCGAGTTTTGTGTCCAAGGATGCCGTTCCCGTCGCTGTGGTTTTCGTCGCAGGCGCCGCAGTCGAAGGTGTTGAAACGGATGGCGACGGAGCCGGACGCTCTGTCAGATGGCTCAGCGCCTGCCGCGCGGACCCAATCGTCGACAGAGAATCGCCATTTTTAACAGCCGGGGCGTTCAGGTACATTGGAGGACCGAAACAATCCGTCTTCAGCGACGCGCCTTTTTCCGTCTCGCGTGAGGACGGTCGGACGGTGCTCTCCTTGTTTCTGTCGTTGTGATTCGGCGGAGCGGCCTGTTTTTCATGAGGACTGTTGATGGCTAGCCAGCGGACAACGCGATGGTGCTTGCGATGGTGCTTGCGATGGTGCTTGGGGCGGTGCGGGGGCGCGGCTCTCGCTGTTTTGCTCGTTGCCGGCGTCTGCAAAACTCATGCGACAAATCAGTCGTCCGCCGCGAACACCACACCCTCCCAGTCTTCTGAATCTCCCCGGTCGCCGCTGGAACGCACGCCCCGGCGGAGGCTGCCGGTCGCGTTGGAGTACGCCCACCGAGGCCGCGCGATCGTCGTCGCCAATCGCGCCGGCAGTCTCACACTCGTCGACGCCAATCGACTCAGCGTTCGCGTCGAGTTGGCGGTTTGCGATGAGATCACGGACATGACCGCCCTGGCCGACGACCGAATCGCTCTGCTCGACCCCCATCGCAACGAGTTGCTGGTCGTAGCAGTCGGTGACCGCCGAGTCGAAGTGCTCCAGCAACTTCCGATTGCATCGACACCGGTCGACGTGGCGACCTCGCCGGACCGCAAACAGTTGGCGATCGCCTCACTTTGGTCTCGACGAATCACCTTGCTCGAGCAAACCGATGACCCTGACGGCGGCAACTGGCGCGTCGCGAAAGTGATCGACATGGAGTTCGCACCCCGCGAGCAAGTTTGGCTGTCGGCGAAAGAGCTAGTTGTGTTTGACGGATTCGGTGGAGCGCTTGCGGTGATCGATCCCCGCGGCGGAGCCATCGTTCGCGAGATGCCGCTGGAGGGCCACCAAGTCCGCGCGGCAACCGTGTCGCGCGACGGTCAGTCGCTGTTGATTCCGCATCAGCTGTTGCGCGCCGATCGAGCCACGACGCACGACGGCGTCCATTGGGGCGGCGTGATGTCGAACGTCATTCGGCGACTGCCGATCGAGGATGTCCGCAACCCCCAAACAAAACGAATCGGACTCGTCGGGCTCTACTATCTCGGGCATCCGGGTAAGGCTTTCGGGGATCCGCACGAGCTGGTTGAAACATCGAGCGGGCGGCGGATCGTCAGCTTCGCGGGCGTGGCGGAAATCGGCGTCAGCGACGTCGGCGCCAATTACTATCGCCCGGTCGCCGTCGGGCGGCGGCCAACCGCTCTGCTCTTGTCCCGCGACGAAAAGAGCGTTCTCTGCGCCAACACGTTCGACGATTCCCTGTCCGTCGTCGATGTCGAAACAGCGCGGGAAACGAAACGCATCGAGTTGGGCCCG
>JASMLW010000262.1 GCA_030748485.1 Pirellulaceae bacterium | reverse complement strand
GCCGAGTCTGCTGGCGAAGATCTGGAAACGAGCGCGACAAGCGGGCTTGGTCGGTCTTGCGCGGCGAGCGCTCGATGAGATCCGCTGGCGATGGTTCGAAAGCAGACTCGGCGTCAAGACGAAAGCGTCGATCGAAGGCGCTGCGCTCGGGCACTCCGATCAGGAGTACGGCTATCAACCGATCGATCATCGCTCGTTTGAAATCGCCATGCGGAGTTTGGATATCTCCGACGACGATGTCTTCATCGACATCGGTTGCGGAATGGGACGAGCCGTGCTGTTGGCCGCCAGGCACCCATTTCGCCGCGTGCTCGGCGTCGAGTACGCCGAGAATCTGTACGACATCGCGCGAAACAATGTCGCCGGTGCGGCGGCGTCCCTGCCCTGCTCGGACGTGGCCGTCATTCACGCCGACGCCACACAATTCGAACTGCCGGCCGACGTCACCGTCGTCTTCATGTTCAATCCGTTCGGCGGCGATGTGCTCGACCGAGTTATGAGCAACATCGAGAGATCTTTCCTGCAGCGACCGAGGAATCTGCGGATCATCTATTCGATCCCCCGCGGCAACGACGATCCACTCGCCCGACTCGACTGGATCAGCCAGGCGACCGAGATCCGCACCCCGCACGCGGAGTGGGAGCAGATGACGCTCTACGAGGCCGCGCCGCAACACGCGGCTCAGCTGTAAGCGGCGTCCCTCTGGAAACTCGCGCGCCAAGTGGCCCGGAATCACCGTCGTGATGTCTGGTTGCAACACGGCAGGAGCGCGCGACTGGCTCGAAATTTCCCTAATTTCCTATGCAACAATGACTTACGACTTTCTTTCTGCATTGTGACCGCCTTGGCGCTCGTCTTGCATCCAACGAATACCGGCCGCAGACGGAAACACCAGGACATCAACTCAGATGCAGATCGAAGTTATCAAGCCACACGAACTCGACGCTCCGCTGCTGGCGGCCTGGAGCCGGATCGTCGAGCGGACGAGCGCACTGGACAGCCCCTACTTCCGACCGGAGTTCGTCCAACTTGTGGGGCGAGTTCGCAAGGACGTCGAAGTCGCCGTGATGCGCGACTCAACGGGGCCGATCGGATTTTTTCCGTTTCAACGGTCGCAGCGAGTAGGCCGACCAGTGGCTGGTCGACTCTCGGACTTTCAGGCCGTCTTGGCGGGAGAAGAAGTCGAGTATGAGCCGCGGGAACTGATCGCCGCTTGCGGACTCAGCGTTTGGGACTTCGATCACCTGCATCCATCGCAATCGAATTTCACGAAATACGTCCGCCTCACCGACGGCTCGCCCTTCATTGACCTGTCGCAGGGGTTTGCGCACTATCGCCAGATTCGCAAGACGCTCGGCGACTCCGAAATGAAACAGACGGAGCGAAAGGCCCGCAAGCTGAACCGCGACCTCGGTCGGCTGCGGTTGGAAACGCACACCACGCGCCCAGATGTTCTTCGCTCGGCCATCGAGTGGAAGTCTCAGCAGTACAACCGCACAAACATCACCGATGTCTTGTCGTACGGCTGGGTCCGCGAGCTGCTGGAGCAGTTGATCTTCGAGTCGCATACCCAATTCCGCGGCGCGCTAACCGCACTTTACGCCGGCGATCGTTTGGTCGCCTGCCACTTGGGCATGCAATCTCGCGACGTTTTGCACTACTGGTTTCCGACGTACGACGTCGAGCTGAGTTCATACTCGCCGGGTCGAGTGATGATGCTCGAGATGTGTCGCCAGGCGGACGAGTACGGGATCGATCGAATCGATTTGGGTCGCGGCGTCTCGACTTTCAAGCAGCGGTGCATGACGGGAATGATTCAAGTCGGCGTGGGCAGTGTCGACCGGCGTCCCGTAGGTCGGGCGATGCGAGCGGGCTGGCGTTGTGCGAGAGAGTGGGTGAAACAGACGCCGTTGCGGGGCCCTGTCAAAGCTCCGGCTCGGCTGTTGTATCGCGTTCGAGAGTGGATGGACTTCAAGTAACCTTTGCGAGACTGTTGAATGACAACCGCCGCCGACTACACCAAGACCCTGCGAGCTCGCTGGGCTCCGCCGCGACCGACCACCGAGCAATTCCTGCACGGTTGGGGCGTGCGCACAGCGGCCAACGCGGGCGTCTATTTGGACAACTTTTTCGGCAGCCGCGCCAAGCGGCAATTCGGCATCTTGATGTACCATCGGATCGCCCATCGCACTCCCGGCGTCGCCGAGCCGACGATCAACGTGACGCCGCCTCAGTTTCGCCGGCAGATCTCGGGCTTGCTGAAGCGCGGCTTCGAATTCTGGCCGCTGCGTGACGTTTTGCAGCGACAGCGTGACAACCAAGAGGTTCCCGACAACGTGGTCGTCGTGACATTCGACGACGGTTTCGAGTCGGTATACACGCAGGCCTACCCCGTGCTGCGGGAATTCAACGTCCCGGCGACGGTGTTCATCAACACGGCCTACTTGGGGAGCGATCAGCCGTTGCCGTTCGACCACTGGGGACTCGCAAATCGCGCGCTGGCTCCAGCGGAATCTTATCGCGCCATGACCTGGGACCAGGCTCACCATCTGCGCGACTCGGACCTAGTGGAGTTGGGCGCTCACACGCACACGCACGAGGACTTTCGTCATCGGCCGGACGAGTTCCAGCGGGACTTGGTTCTTTGTGTGGACGTCTTGCGCAACGACTTGGGCGTCGAGAATCCGACATTTGCATTTCCATACGGCACGCCCCGACTGGGGTTCGCCAGTGACGAGTTGGTCGACGCCGCCCGGGGCACCGGCGTCCAGTGCGGCCTGACAACTCAACCCGAACTCGTCGAACTAGGTCAAGATCCATTTTTCTGGGGACGATTCAATGCGTTTCCCTGGGATGACGGCGGCACATTGGCGGCCAAGTTGCGCGGTTGGTACAGCTGGGCTCCCCGCCAACGGCAGATGGCGTCGCGAGTTTTTCACGGCGTCTTCGGTCCTCGCAACACCCGCCTGGACGTCGAAGCCAACGCGGACATGACGACCGCGCCTCAGCACGACCTGACCGATCCGCCGACATATCCTTCCACTGACGAACCGGTCGACTCGGTCAGTGTCATCATTCCGACATTCAATCGAGCCAATTGGATAGCCGGCGCGCTGCAGACGATGCAACGTCAGCAAACCGGCGGCCTGTTCAGTCTGGACATCTACGTCATCGACAACAACTCATCGGACGACACCGAGACGATCGTCCGTGACCTGGCGAAAGACTCGCCCGTACCGATTCACTATTTGAAGCAGGAGAAGCCGGGCGACGCCCCGACTCGCAATCTGGGCGTGGCCACTTCCACAAGCAATTGGTTGGCGTTCTTCGACGACGACCAGTTGGCCGAGCCGGATTGGGTCAAGCAACTCTACGCCGCGGCTCACCAAACCAAGGCGCCGGTGGTCGGCGGTCCCGTTTTCCTCGACTTGCCAAAAGACGAGCTCGCGCGGATCGGAAAAATCTGCCGAAAGTCGCTTCGCGAGATCAGCTTCTACTCGCACCTGCACCCGTACGAGAAGAAGACGCTGCCGGGTACGGGCAACGCCCTTGTCCACCGTGGCGTGTTCGATGAAGTGGGGATGTTCGACGAATCGATGACTTCGGGCGGCTCGGACAGCGATTTCTTCATCCGCTCCCGCGAGGCCGGGTTCGATCTGTGGTACACGCCGCTGGCCGTGATCCGGCATCGCATCGCGCAGCAACGACTCTCCAAGGCGTACATGCGGTGGGACGCGTTGTCGGGCGGAGCGGGCCACGCCGCCTACTTCGATCTCCAGAAGAAGGGAAGACTGGCGCTGGCGTGGATCTGCGTGCTGCGTATCGTGCACGCGTTGATCGTCACCGCTCCGCTGCTGTGGTTCGCGTACTTGCGGCGAAACGCGGGCGATGTGCTCGGCCGCAAGACTCAGTTCTGGCGGACGGAGGGATACGCGCGGAAGACGCTGTCCGTACTGTGTCCGCAATGGTTCGCTCAGCGCGAGTTCTTCGACTCGCTCGAGTTCCGCAAGGGTCGTGAGATCGGTCTCGACGAAGAAGTCGAATGTTCCTAGTCGCCGGGGGTGAACGCACGTGAATATTCTGCAAGTCTACAACCAGTACCGCAGCCTGTTTAACGGCGAAGAGAGCGTCTGCTTCGAGATGTGTCCGCTGACGATCATGGAGGCGATGAGTCACGGCGTCCCGGTGATCGCCTCGCGGATCGGCGGACTTGGCGAGTTGGTCGACGACGGACGAACGGGATTGTTGTTTGAGCCGGGCGACGCGGCCGATCTGGCGAAGCAAGTGCGGCGGTTGTGGGACAATCCGGCGGAGTGCCAGGCGATGGGGCGAGCCGGCTACGAAAAAGCTCGACGACTCTACAGCAACGAAGCCTACGTCGGCAAACTCACCGACATCTACAACGACTCGATCAGCCGCCTGGCTGCGACATCTGCGACGAGTGAAACACCGGATCAGCGGGAGCGTCAGTTGGAGGCGATTAGCGAATGATCGATCAAGGCAAACACAACGTTTTGGGCGTCCACGTCGATGCCGTCGACTACGACGGTGCGGTCGAGAAGATCGCTTCCGCGGCTCGCGACAATCAACCGTTCGCCGTCTCGGCGCTCGCCGTTCACGGGTTGATGACGGGCGTGCTGGACGAGGAGCACCGGTTTCGACTAAACCATTTCGATCTGCTCACTCCCGACGGCCAGCCCGTCCGCTGGGCGCTCAATTGGTTGCACAGCGCTCGTCTGGCCGATCGAGTATACGGCCCCAACTTGATGCTCAAGACATGTGAACGAGCCGCGGCGGAAGGCTTGCCGATCTTTCTATTCGGCGGCACCGAGGAACTGCTCGACAAGCTCGTCGAAAACCTGCTGGCCAAGTTCCCCGAGTTGCAAATCGCCGGTCGACGAGCATCGCGTTTTCGCAAATTGTCCGCCGCGGAGCGCGACGAAGTCGTAGCGGAAATCAAAGCCAGCGGAGCCAAACTGACTTTTGTCGGACTCGGTTGTCCTCGGCAGGAGGTTTGGGCGTTCGAGCACCGCGAGGCGCTCTCGATGCCCATCCTGGCCGTCGGCGCAGCGTTCAATTTTCATGCCGGTCAACTCGACCAAGCGCCGAAGTTCTTGCAGGACCGCGGCCTCGAATGGGCGTTCCGATTGGCCAAGGAACCGCTGCGGCTCTGGCGCAGATACCTACTGCTCAATCCTATGTACGTCGGGTTACTGACCGCTCAAGCGCTCCGTCTGCGGCGATTCGATCCGGCCGATTGCCGCCAGCCGGGGGACGAGGCTCTTTACGGCTAGCGAACACCCGCGCCGATTCACGAGCGCAACCGCCATTGTCGACGTGAGCGCCCGCTTCGCGGGGCGACTTGGCTCGCTGCACGCTGCCGGCCATTCCTGCTATGATGGTGCTTCCACAGAAGCCCACCACGGCCCGATCCAGGGAAAGTGCTTCCACGATCAGCGGCCTGCGTTCCCCACGCTTTCCAATAGCAGGAGTGTCCGATGCGTAAACGCAATCGTCGTGAATTCCTTGAAGACTCGATGTTCGCGGCCGCTGGAGCCGTCGCCCTCGGTCCGGCGACCGAGATCTTCGCGGCGGAAGAGCAGACGAAGAGCCCCAACGGCAAATTGGGTGTCGCGGTGGTCGGCGTGCGCGGTCGAGGCGGGAGCCACATCGGCGCATTCGCGGGACGTAAAGACACCGAAGTGCTCTACATCTGCGATCCCGACAACGAAGTCGGCAACCGCCGCGCGGGGGAAGTCGCCAAACGTCAGGGCCGCAAACCCAAATTCGTCGAAGACATTCGCAAGGTGTTGGAAGACAAGAGCGTCGACATCGTCTCGATTGCGACGCCCAACCACTGGCACGCCTTGGCGGCCATCTGGGCGATTCAAGCCGGCAAACACGTTTACGTAGAAAAGCCGGTCAGCCATAACGTCAGCGAGGGTCGCCGGATCGTCGAAGCGGCTCGCAAGTACGACAAGATCTGCCAGACCGGGACGCAGTCGCGATCGAACCCCGGCATGATCGCGGCCATGAAGTTTGTCCAGGACGGCGGCGTCGGCAAAGTCGAAGTCGCTCGGGGACTCTGCTACAAGCGCCGCGGCTCGATCGGAGAACGAGGCGAGTACGAAGCTCCCGACTCCATCAACTACGACCTTTGGCTCGGCCCCGCGCCGATGGCTCCCCTCACGCGCAAGCAATTCCACTACGACTGGCATTGGCAATGGCCGTACGGGAACGGCGATCTCGGCAACCAGGGTATTCACCAGATGGATTTGGCCCGCTGGGGTCTGGGCGTCGATCGCCTGAGCGACAGCGTTACGAGCTACGGTGGACGGTTCGGTTATGTCGACGCCGGCGACTCGGCGAACACGCAAGTCGTCATCCACAACTACGGAGCTCAATCGCTGGTCTTTGAAGTCCGCGGGCTGCCGACCGACGGCTACAAGGGTTCCAAGATCGGCGTGATCTTTGAAGGGACCGAAGGTTTCGTTGTGATGACTAGTTATCACAGCGGCGCTGCATTCGACTTGGAAGGAAGCAAGATCAAGTCGTTCAACGGCGGCGGAAACCACTTCGAGAACTTCCTCTCCGCGGTCCGCAGCGGCGACCACAAGGATCTCAACGCCGACATCGAAGACGGTCACCTTTCCAGCGCCCTCTGCCATCTCGGCAACATCTCGTACCGGCTGGGGTCGCAAGTTCCCGCCGCCGAAACGGTGGAACGCCTGAGCAGCTTGAAGTCGAGCGAGAATGTCGGCCGCACGATCGACCGCACTCTGGCTCACCTCGACAAGAACGGAGTCAGCGGCGCGGTCGAAATGTCCGTTGGGCCCGAGTTGGCGATCGACCCCAAGAGCGAGAAGTTCGTCAGCCATAAAAAGGCGGACCAGATGCTGACTCGCGAGTACCGAGCTCCGTTCGTCGTTCCCGCCGCCGGCGACGTCTGATTAGCCGCTTCGGCGCCTCGCGGTTCAAGTCCGCGCGGGCGCGCAGTTCAAGAAGTCACGCTCCACCGGCCGTGTCGATGGAACG
Source organism: Pirellulaceae bacterium (assembly GCA_030748485.1). Taxonomy (GTDB): domain Bacteria; phylum Planctomycetota; class Planctomycetia; order Pirellulales; family Pirellulaceae; genus JASMLW01. Next base: position 5,921 of record JASMLW010000262.1, on the reverse strand, counting down.
CGTGTTGTTGACTCTAACCGCTGCGCCGATCGCATGGGTGACGACTCTCCACCGATCGAGATTCTCTATGAAGACGGGCCTTGCCTGGTCGTCAACAAGCCGGGCGGCCTGCTCACGCAAGCCCCGCCCCACATCGACAGCCTCGAGTCGCGGATCAAGCAGTTTCTCAAACACCACGACGACAAACGGGGCAACGTCTACTTGGGGGTTCCCCACCGCCTTGACCGCCCCGTGTCCGGAGCGATGGTGTTCGCCAAGCACGTCCGCGCGGCCCGCCGTCTGGCCGAGCAGTTTGAAGGCCGACTGGTCGAGAAGACGTATTGGGCCGTCGTCGAAGACGACGAGACGATCGAGCAGTCCGCGCAGTGGCGAGACTACCTGCGCAAGATTCCCAACGAAGCGCGGGCGGAAGTCGTCCCCACAAATCACCCGGAGGCGCGCATCGCTCTGCTGAACTACGTCGTCGGGGGGCGAGTTGGCGGGCAGTGTTGGATGGAGATCACGCTGGAGACCGGCCGCATGCACCAAATCCGCATTCAAGCCGGCTCCCGCGGGCTGCCCATCCTGGGCGACGAGTTGTACGGATCGCAACGGCTGTTCGGGCCAACCACGGACGATCGTCGCTCCCGTTGGATCGCGCTGCACGCCCGCACGCTGAGCTTCCGCCACCCGATGACGAAGGAGTCCGTGACGATTGAAGCGCCTCTGCCGACTTGGTGGGGCGACCTGCCGTTTGATTGGTAGGACTCGGCCGGGACTCAACGCGAGGCGACATATTCCTGCACTGCGCCGGTGTGCAAACTAGACTTGATCTAGACCGAGACAAACTGGGTTCAACGCTCCACCCATCCGTCGCGCTGAACCTGTCGACCGAGCAATACCGAGGAGCATCTCATGCTGACCGCGTTCTTACTGGCAACGGCAACTTTGGTCCCACCCGGCGAATGGGTCGTCGACCATTCTCACACAGGTCACTTCGCGCAACCCACGCTGCGGCGTTTCGAACGGTACGAAGAAGATAACGACCGTCGCATCGCGTACGACGCCTACTGCAACGAGCTCGACCAGTTGTGGGCGCAGTACCGCAAAGACGGGTCCACTCCGGCCGCTTTCAAGGCTTACGAGAAAGCGGCGGCTGAAGCCAAACGCCGCTACGTCTACAACGACCCATACCTCGCCCCCGTGACTCGCTAGTCCGAGGGCTAGGCGAGAATCGAGTTGATCACGCGGCCGGCGACGTCGGTCAACCGGTGCTCGCGCGATTGGTATTGATACGTCAACCGCTCGTGATCGACGCCCAGGCAGTGCAAGATCGTAGCGTGCACGTCGTGGACATGGACGGGCGAGTCGACGATGCAGTAACTGAATTCGTCGGTGCCGCCGAACGTCTGTCCGCCGCGGACGCCGCCGCCCGCCATCCAGACAGTGAAACAGCCGCCATGATGGTCGCGGCCGTACTTCTCCTGGATCGGTCCTTGGCAATAGACGGTTCGCCCGAACTCGCCTCCGCAGACGACGAGCGTATCGTCCAGCAGCCCGCGTTGCTTGAGGTCTCGGATTAGCGCGGCGGTCGGCTGATCCGACGTTTGACCCTTCGTCTTCAAATGCTGCGGCGCGTTGCGATGGTGGTCCCAGTCGCGATCGAACACTTGTACGAACCGCACGCCCGATTCGACCAGCCGGCGAGCCAGCAGGCAATTGGCCGCATAGGTTCCGGGCGTCTTCGACAACGGCCCGTAGGCATCGAAGACATGCTGCGGCTCGTTCGACAGGTCGGTCAACTGCGGCACGGATGTCTGCATCCGGTAAGCCAACTCGTACTGCGCAATGCGAGCCTCTGTTTCCGGGTCACCCGTCACTTGAAACTGCCGACGATTGAGTTGCGCCGCCACATCGAGCATCTGTCGACGCGTGCCGCGATCGATGCCGGGAGCATTCGAGAGGTAGAGAACAGGATCCTTGCCGGCGCGAAACTTCACCCCCTGATGGCGTGACGGCAGGAAACCGCTACCCCAGTGACGAGCGGAGAGGGGAGTCGACGCGTCCTGAATGAGACCCGGCGTCAGCAGTACGACGAAGGCCGGCAGATCGTGATTCTCCGAACCGATCCCGTAACTCAACCAGGCCCCCATGCTCGGCCGCCCCGCCTGTTGCGCCCCGGTCAACATGTGCGTCACGGCCGGATCGTGATTCACCGCTTCGGTGTGTACGGATTTGATGAAGCAGAGATCGTCGACAACGGTCCCGAGGTGGGGATTCAACTCGCTCACCCAGGCTCCGCATTCGCCCTGGCGAGAAAACTTGAATGGCGAGGCGACGATCGGGAATTTCTTTTGGCCGGCGGTGAATCCAGTCAACCGTTGGCTGGTCAGCACAGAGGGTGGGAGTTCCTGGCCATGCCGCTTTTTCAATTCCGGCTTGTGGTCGTACAGCTCCATTTGAGCCGGTCCGCCGGCTTGAAAGAGATAGATGACTCGCTTGGCGCGCGGCGCGAAGTGCAGTCCGCCGTGCTTGGGGACAGCGCTCGCCTCGTCGGGCGATTCGGCGGCGGCCAACGACGCCAGCGCAGCAGCGCCGAGCGCGCTGCCGTTGGCGGCGAAGAAGTGGCGCCGAGGCATCTGGGTGTGGTGGCCGTCCAGCATCGGGTTACCTTTTGGTGATCGCTTCGTCGAGGTTCAGGATGACGCTCGCCACAATGGTGAGAGCGGCGAGTTCCGTTTTGTCGAGCGAGCCGTCGCGACTTGAATCGCCCACGGCCAGCAGGGCGTCCGCCTCAGCTGGATCCGCTTGAAATCGCATCGTCTGGCGCTGCAGAAGCTTCCTCAACAGAACCTCTTCCTCGGGATGGAGTTTCCGAGCGACGACGGCGCGGAACATCAGGGCGATGCGACTGCTGGATTTGTCCCCACTCTCCCTAATGGCTCGCGCAGCCAAGTGCCGCGACGCCTCGATGAACGTCGGATCGTTCATCAGCGCCAAGGCCTGCAAGGGCGTGTTTGTCTGCGCGCGGCGAACGACGCACCGCTCGCGATCCGGGGCGTCGAAGAGCAGCATGACCGGCGGCGGAGCCGTTCTCTTCCAAAACGTGTACATACTCTTCCGGTAGAGACTCGCACCCCTGTCCTGTTGGTATATCTGCGCGGTCAGATTGGCGCCGGTGAGATCGAAAGCGACTTCCCGCCACAAGCCGGCCGGCTGATAAGGTTTCACGGACGGACCTCCCATGCGGTCGACCAGAAGCCCGCTCACGAAGAGCGCCTGATCGCGGATGAGTTCGGCCGGCAATCGGCTGGACGGCCCGCGCGCCAACAGGCGATTCGTTGGATCGCGATCGCGCAGCTCGGCCGTCATGCGCGACGATTGCCGATACGTCGCGCTGGTCACAATCATTCGCTGCAGCGCTTTGACGTCCCACCCGCTGCGGACGAGCTCGACAGCCAGCCAGTCCAGCAGTTGGGGGTGCGTGGGCGGCTCGCCCTGAACGCCAAAGTCTTCGGTGGTTCGCACCAAGCCGTGGCCGAAGTGCAGCTGCCAGATCCGGTTCACCGCCACGCGAGCCGTCAGCGGGTGTTGCTCGTCGAGCAGCCAGTGAGCCAAGCCGAGCCGATTGCGCGGCCATTCCTGGCTCCAGCCAGACAGCGCCGTCGGAGTCGCCGCCTCCACCTGTTCGCTCGGTTTATCGAATGCGCCGCGGACGAGAACCTTGGTGGCTCGCGGCTTCTGTTGCTCCGCGAGCACCATGACAGTGGGCACAGCCGCCTGTCGTTTCTTCAGTTGCTGGCGAAGTTGTCGCACCGCCTCGTGCCGCTCGCGCCACTCCGGCGGCGCCGCCTTGTTGAGAAAGTGGTCGCGGATTCGCCGCGTCTGTTCGGCCGTTCGGTTGTTGCGCTCGACGGCCAGCAGCGAGTCGATCGAGAGCCCCGGCAACAACCCGATCTCCGCGGGTGGCACTACCTCCGCAAAAAGCCTCGCATCGTCGATCCGTCCCTTGAACTTGGCTCCCGGATGGCCGTTGCCGATCCAGAACGGAGCCTCCCCGTCGATCGGACCGGCCAGCTTGTCGATGACGACGCCATTCTCCTGCAGTTTTCCGTCGACGTACAGCTTGACGCCGTCCGCCTTTCCCGACCCGTCGTACGTCACAGCCAGATGCCGCCACTGATTCGGCGGCAAGGCCGACTTCGCCTGAACTTGGAGCAAACTGTCCGGGAATGAGTTGACTAGAAAGAGCGCCGGCAAGCCGTTGACCAGCTGCAACGCGTAGCCGCGAAACAACGACTCGCCATCTCGCATCCGCGACATCACGGATTGCCGACCCTGCGTTGAGTTGGGACGAATCCACGCCGCGAACGAAAACGAATCGCTAGCGCTCAGCGCGAATTGGTCGCCCGCGTTCAAGTAGGCGATCCCGTTAAGGTTGGCCGCGTGACCAAAGACTCCCTCTTCATAGGACGCGGCCGCGCCCTCAAAGACGGTCGGCGGCTTCGAGCCGGCGGCCGGAACCTGATCGGGTCGCTTGTCAAACTCCCAGTGAGCCGCCAAGGGGGTCGTCGAGCGATCGTCGCCGCCGCGAAACTGATCCTCCCACTCTCGTTGCCCGCGGTCAATTTGCTCTTTGAGTTGCTCGAACCCGCGCTGCGCGTCCGCCGACCGCCGCTCCAGGTCGTTCAACTCGCGACGGTCGAGATCCGTGGGAGCAAACACGACCGGATTCGCATTCTTGTTGAAACCGTCGAGCCCCACTTCCGGAACGCGATTGAAGAAAGCGTAGAGTTCGTAGTACTCGCGCTGTGTGAAGGGGTCGTATTTGTGGTCGTGGCACTGGCAGCACGACAGCGTCAGCCCCAACCAGACCGTGGCCGTCGTGTTGACCCGGTCGAGGACGTTTTCGACAAGATACTCAGCCGCGATGGCGCCGGCTTCATTGTTGATGATGTGGTTGCGATGAAACCCGGTCGCGATCTGGTCGTCCAGGGACGGATTGGGCAACAGGTCACCGGCAAGCTGCTTTCGAGTGAATTGATCGAACGGCATATTCGCGTTGAACGCCGCGATCACCCACTCCCGCCATCGCCACATGGTCCGCTGAGTATCAAAGAGGTAGCCGTGCGTGTCGGCGTAGCGGGCGGCGTCCAACCAATCGATCGCCATTCGCTCACCGTAGCGAGGAGAAGCGAGTAATCGATCGACAAGTCGCTGATAGGCCAGCGGCGATCTATCCGCGCGAAACGCATCGACCTCGTCGGGCGTCGGCGGGAGACCGTTGAGATCCAGAGTCAGGCGTCGAATCAATGTGGCTCGGTCCGCCTCGCGCGACATACTCAACCCTTCGCGCTGCAGACTCCCGAGTACAAATCGATCGATGCCGTTCTGGGATACTCCACTCGGGTCGGAGTTGGGCGGCGGCGCTGAGTGCGGTGTCTCAAACGCCCAGTGGCGTCGCCAGTTTGCGCCGCTGTCGATCCACCGGCGCAGGACTTCGATTTCGGCGCCGGTTAACTCCTTCCCCGAGTCGAGGGGCGGCATGCGCTTGTCGCCTTTGGCGAGCAACCGGCTGACCAATTCGCTGGATTGAGGATTCCGCGGCGCGATGACTCCACTCTTTTGAGCCGCTCGCAGACCGGCGGCTGAGTCGAGCCGCAAATCGCTTTGGCGGGCCTTCTCATCGGGCCCGTGGCAGCTGAAGCACTTCTTCGCCAACAAGGGACGCACCGTGCGAGCGAACTGGTGATCCATTTCGCCAGCGCGGAGCGGAATGCCGGCCAGAGACGCGAAAACGGGGAGCAGCCAAAAGCCACGGTGCATGGCGGCCTCGCCTGGGAGTTTAGTACCGCACCATCTTAGTCGGCTCAGCGACGGCGCACAGTATTAGCTTGGAAGCGCCGTCGAAAATGGCTCGTGACGTAGTGGACTTCGCCAGA
>JASMLW010000261.1 GCA_030748485.1 Pirellulaceae bacterium | reverse complement strand
GAAGGCCATCGTACATAAGTGCGAACGCAAGCAGGTCAGCGTCAACTATAATCGACGCTCTTCGTTCCCCCTCTGTGAGCTCATCATGACCAACCCCATTGTTCTCCGCGTAACTCGCCATTCGATCGCCGCCGCCGCATGGCTGCTCATCTTGTTTGTCGCCGCGCAACTGCCGGCTCAGAAGCCGGACCCGGCGATGATCGCCAAGTACCGAAAAGCGACGGAGGAGAAAGCGGGCGAGGCGAAGCGCGGAAAGACGATCTTTGAGTCGAAAGAGGCGGCCTGCAGCAAGTGCCATCTCGTCGAAGGGCGCGAACGCAAGGCGGGGCCGCCGTTGGCTGTGATCGGCGACAAACTCGACCGCGGCCAACTCATCAATAGCGTGCTCGAGCCGAACGCTCAACTGCATCCCGATTTCGTGGCGATCAACGTGACGTCCAAATCCGGCAAAGTCATCACGGGCGTCCAGGCGAATCGCAATGACGAAGAGCTCGAGTTGCTCGACGGAGAGGGCAAGTCCGTACGGATTAAGCGCAGCGAGATTGAAACGGAGAGTGTCAGCAAAACGTCGCTCATGCCGTCAGACATCTACAAGACGGTCACCGCCGTTCAGTTCGTCGATCTGATCGCCTATCTCGAGACCCTGCAGCAGAAGCCAGGCGACGAGCGGTTTCCAGGGATGCCCAACGAGATCGCTGCGATCGATCGACCAGTACGGCTCGAGCCGTTGCACTCGGACAAGTTGAAGTTCGACCATCCGGTCTGTGTGATCACTCGCCCCGGGTCGCAAGGCGAGTTGATGGTGGTCGAACAGATGACTCGCAAGATCTGGCGGCTGAATTACGGCGAGAACGAGACGCGGGAGCTATTCGTCGACATGAGCAATGAGTCGAGTACGGGGCAGTTTGAAGGCGTCATGTGCCTGGCGTTCCATCCTCGGTACCAAGAGAACGGGAAGTACTATCTGAACTATCACATTCGCCAGGGCGGCGAGTTTTCCCCGGTGATTGTCGAGCGGCGGACGAAGTCCAATCGACTTGAAGACGCCGGCGGGCCGTCCCGACGGCTGCTCAAAATTCACCAGGACACCGATCTGCACTGGGGTGGAATGCTGGCGTTTGGGCCGGACGGGTTCCTTTACATCGGGGCCGGCGACGGCGGACCGCAGGAAGATCCGGAAGGGCACAGCCAGGATTTGAATCTGTTCCTCGGTTCGATCCTCCGCATCGACGTCGACAAGCCGACTTCCGCGCGGCCGTACTCGATTCCCAAGTCGAATCCGTATCGTGGAGCCAAGGGCAAGATTCGTCCCGAGATCTGGGCGTCCGGATTCCGCATGCCGTGGCGCTTCAGTTTCGACGGACCGACGGGCGACTTGTGGGTCGGCGACATCGGCCAGAATCTGTTCGAAGAAGTCAGCATCGCGCGAGTTGGCGAGAATCATGGATGGAATGTTTACGAGGCGTTCACTGAGTTTTCGGATCGCTACCGGCGACCCAACGAACAGTACACTCCGCCGGTGATCGCCTATCGCCGCAAGCTGGGAGTTTCGGTGACCGGTGGGTACGTCTATCGCGGCAAGCGAAGTCCGTCCTATGTCGGCGCCTACATTTTTGGCGACTTCGAGTCGAAACGAATCTGGGCGTTAACTCAAAAAGATCGTAAGCTGGTCAAAGTTCGACAGATCGGCTCGTGCCCCCAAAAGATCTCCTCGTTCGGGATCGATACGGACGGCGAGCTGTTCGTTGTCGGCTACGAAGGAACCATCTACCGATTGTTGCTCGACGATTCCGTCTTTGAGTAACGAAGTGACACAGCTGTGACACAGCTGTGACACAGCAGTGGCGCAGCAGTGATACAACAGTGACACAGCAGTGGCGCACCGGTGGTGCGAGTCCCCACACTTCGGCGTCCCCCCCTAGAAAGGACGCGGCCGTGAAGCAGAGTCGCGCAAGAACGGGCGAACGACGACGACCGACAGAAGCCCCGCATCCTCAACGCCGCTGGCTGTTGGTCGCGCCGTTGCTGGTCGCCGCCACCGCGGCGGCGTTTTACCTGCTTCGTCCGGAGACGGTCGTCGACGAGCTTGTCGATGTACGACCGCCGCGCGACGACGAGGCGATACGTCAGGTGATCGAACGACACTTTGCCGACACGTTCGACCATCTCGGCTACCTGGAGATCGACTACACGATCAAGAACATCGGCTCGGTGGAAACCGCCGCGGACGGCTGGCATGAAGTGACCGTCGAAACGGACGCGATGCACTACGACACCGTCTACCACATCGGCCGCGATGATCGGCTCCGCATTTCGCCCGACTACCGGAGCGTCCAGCTAGCGCCGCCAACACACTCGTTCGCACTCAGTCCGCGTGAGAAGAAGTCGTTGCTTGAAACGCGCAAGCGACTCGGCTTCTAATTGCCCCGGGGGCGGGAGCCGGTCAATCCGCCTCGAGCCCATCCATCATTTCCCGCAGGCGGACCATCGCGCGTACGTAACGTTTACTGGCCGCCTGTTTTTCGATACCCAGGACCGTCGCCGTCTCGGCGTTCGACAATTCCTCAAAGTGCCGCAGGGCGATCACTTCTCGATCGATCGGGTTGAGGTCGTTGATGACTCGCTCCAACGCGGCGATTTTCTCCGCCCGCGCGACGACCTGGCTGGGTGAGGTCATCGCACCGACCAGGCTGACGGCGATCGCGTGGGATGTGTGTGGCGAGATCGCCGGCTGGTCGATCGACACTTCTTTACGCACGTCCCGTTTCTCGGCTTGCAAGTGCAGGCGGTGCAGGTCCGCCAGTTGCTGGTTCACGAGCAACCGCAGCCAGATGAAAATCGGCATATCCTCTTTGCCGCGAAAGTGGTCGAGCCGTTTCGCCGCGGTGACGTAGGTGTCCTGAATCACGTCCGACTCGGAGACGCGGCTCTTGAGCCGCTGGTCCAAGCGGAATCGCACGATCCGAGCCAGCCGAGCTCGATAGTGCGTGAACAGCTCCCCCAACGCGCGCTCGTCGCCTCCCTGCAATCGATCGAGCAGATTCGCCAGTTCCACAGACTCTTGTTCCATGCCTCGAATCACTCGCGATGGGGTTCGTACAGACTCATCGTATGGACTTGCTGATGCGCGCGTCGGCCGATCGCCGCGACAGCTCCATCATATCGCGAGATTTTTCGGGAAAAACACGGATTGGTTGTCGCCGCGGTCGAGATCACTCCGTTTAAGACCGTAAGCTCGACGCGCCGGTGGCTCGGGGCGAGATCTTCAGGCGCCCCTGGCGTCGCGAAAAACTCACCCAAACTGCAACCACCATGGGTTCGCCCCGTTTATCGGCTGGCCGAGCACACGTCGCAGGCTAGGCGTTTTGTCTGTTTCAGGTCGCCCTTTCAAGTGAGCCGCTCTCGCGAGCAACCACCCACTCTGGCACGTCTACCAGCCAGTTGGCACACTTGGTCAGGGGCGTCGACATCACGTCTAGCCTGCGGTCTTTTTTGACCGTATAGAATTCTCCATCCCTTCGATTGTCAAACAGAGGAGTCAGGCCATGCGTCGACTTGGAATGCTGGCGACCGCTCGCTCAACGCCGTGGAACTCGCCAAAGCTCTCACAGCCATGCGCCAACAGCGCGGACAGAATGGCCAAGGCGGACGTGGTGGAGCTGGCGGCGGAGCCGGTGGTGGACGCGGCGGAGCTGGTGGACGCGGCGGAGCTGGTGGTCCTGACGGACCAATGGCTGGTGGAGCCGGCGGAGCTGGTGGCGGCCGCGGCGGAGCCGGTGGCGGTGGCCGCGGAGGCGCAGGCGGAGCCGGCGGCGGACGTCCTCCGCGCCGCTAACGCTCGCAAAGCGCTTGATGTCGTTTGGGATGCCTCCGCGTTCCAACAACCTCGTCGCGGATGCGAGGAATTGCTCCGACCACTTGGCCGCCCGAGCGCCTGGAGGGTCGCTGTCCGCCTAGTCGATGATCGTCGTGCCCGGCATCGACTCCCGCAACTTCTTTAGCCCCACGACGGAGATTCCAGAGCGGACGATAGTTAGTCGCTGCACCTGCGAAAGCTCACCAATCGGCTTCAAGGCGTCGTCATCAACGGGACAACCCGACAAAGACAGAAGACGGAGATGCGGAAGGCTGCTGAGGCGATTGAGCGTGCGACCACGGACGGTCGTATTGGTGAGCCTGAGGGATTGCAATCGCGTCAACTTCGCCAGCGCGGGGATTCCGGCATCTGTAATGCCGCCACCCTCAAGGTTCAGTTCGACCGTTTCCAGCGGCAAGTGTTGAAGTCCGTGATCAGTCAACCGCCAACTCCCCGTGAGCACGAGTTCATCAGGTAACTGAATCGCCTGCAAATAGAGTTTCAGGCCCTCGTCGTCCATTAACGAGCTGGGAATGGTCAACCTGAGTAGGTTCATCCCGTTTAACTGCCGCAGTCCGTCATGCGTGATATTCGTGCCGTGAAGCCGCAGGACTCGAATCTCTTTCAAACGCAAGATCTCGCGGAGTCCTGCGTCAGATATCGGGTTCTGTTCAACGCCGAGCATTTCGAGGGATTGCATCTTCCCAATCGTCGCCAAGCCCTCGTCGGTGATTTTCGTGGCGTCTAGATCCAGCGATTGCAGCTCGACCATGGAGGCGAGGTTCGAGAGGTGTGCGTCGCGGATGTTTGTTTGCGCCAGATTGAGGTATCGGACAGATGTGAGTTGCCTCATTTCTTTCCAGGCATCTTCGGCGATCGCCGAACCGCTCAGGTCGAGCCGACCGAGCTTGTTGTGGCGGTGTAGCTGACGGATTCCTCGCGCGCTAAACCCACCCTGCGCTTGGAGCCAACTGAGCTCGGTGGAACGTGGAATGTCCGCCAACATCGTATCGTCGCCGACGGCATGCGTAATCGTATTGACGTCTCCATACGCGGAGGAATGGGCGTTGAATCGCCGCAAGGCCAGATGGTCGAGCTTTCCGGTCGACCAGAGAACGGCCGCGGTGGAAACGGCCGTCGCGCACGCGGCAAAGTGGACGCCACGCGGCCAACGAGTGGGTTTGAGTGGAGCACTGCTGACTAAGTCCTCGTCGGCCTCATGGATGTGGAGCGTCAGCCGCCAACCAGCGGCGCCAAGTACTAACAATGTCGCCAGCGCGAGACCGGGCCATCCCACGAAGAGAAGAAGGCGACTGAGTGATCCGCCTGCGGTAGGACCCAAACACCAGTACCATCCGCCGAAGATGACAAGCAGCGCCGACACCCACACCGGTGCGAACGCGTAGATGCGCTCTGCACTCCGTGGCGCGAGCAGGAGAAAAGCAGCAATAAATGTGACGAACAGTGCGCCTCCGCCGACGGCCAGGCCTCGAACGACTCCGGCTTGCCAATCCTTCATGTCACTCGGTTCGATCAAGGCTTCCGCATGACGAAACGTGGCAAACAAGACGGCGGCGGTCGTCACGAGACACAACATTCCGGCGGCGAGTGAAAACCGAGTGCTTTTGTATGGTGGTTGGAGTACGCGGTGGCGCATCCGCACGAGGAAGCAGCCCGAGACCAGAACGAACCAAACGGCAATCAATGTGGGAATCGACAGACCTGGCAATCCGCCTAGAAGTCGCCGCGGCAGCACGACAATCGGTAGACATACAAGCGCCGCGATAGCGATTCCGCTCGGCAGGCGAACCACTGCCGGTTCTCGACCTGCCGCAGTCCAGAGGCTCACAAGGAAAAGCTGGGAGCCAGCGACGCTGATGAATTTGGTCACCGAGGAATGCGGATGATAGCAAGCCTCGGCGAGATAGGACAAGAAGAGCAGAAGGTGAGCGAAAAACAGGGCCGGAGCCACGGACCGTCGCAACAGATCGATCATTTTCGGTGGCATAGTGCGTTGCGCCCTGACCGATATCAAGATATCAAGTCCACACGTGGATCATCATAGTAGGCTTTCTGCGAAGGCACAACGCTTGCCGCGTTTTTCGCTCTTCGGCTGGCAATACTCTACTCTTGCGCCGCCGCGTTCCAACAATCTTGTCGCCGCCGCATCCAACGTTCCACTGGACTTCGCGTCGCGCCGCCGCGTTCTGATCACTTCGCCAGCGCGCGGCGGACGGCCGTTCGTTCGTCCGGGTTGAGCCGGCCGTCGCCATCCAAATCAAACTCGTCGAAGATTCTTCCCACCACCGGATTGTCTGGCAGCTCATCGCGGCTGACGAAACCATCTCGATCCGAGTCGTTCGTTCCGAGCCGCTCGACGAACTCGGCCCGGTTTTTCGGCGGCGTTTTCGGCGGCGTTGGGGACTGATTCGTTGTCCCAGTCGTCGCCGACTCACTCGGCGTTTCGCTTGGATCAATTGCCGTACCGGGTTCCGCGCCGTTCGGTGGGTTCCGGTTGAGCACGACGAGCACAGCCATCAGCGCGATCGCGCAGCCGCCGGCAATGAGGGTCGGCGCCAGCCACTGGCGACTTCTCTTGCTCTGCCAGCGACCGCGATGCGGGTTCTGGATCGCGACCGGCATTGCGGGTGGGGCCGGGATGTCGACGACCGACTCGAGAGCCGCTTGAGGGGGCGGTTCGGCGGCCCGTTCGGTCGCCTTGTTCTGAACCTCGGCCAGCTGAGTTCGCGCCCAGTCCGAATACTTGGCCGCGTGCGCGTCGGTGGAAGTCGCCATCTTCTCGAGAATCGATGCGGCGGCGACGTATTGCGACTCGGCGCAAAGCGTGTGGACGAGTTCGTACTGTTCCACCGCGCGGACCACTTCGGGCGGCGTTTCCCGATTGGAATCGGAGACCGTGTTCCCGGTTCGCGACGCATCGTCGGCCGTCGCTTTGAGGAATCGCGTCAGGGCGACGGCGAAGTCATGCATTGACGCGTACCGATCGGAGACCTGTTTGGCCATCGCCCGCTGACAGATCTGGGCGATGCGAGCATCCAAGTCGGGCCGCGCTGCTCGCGCGTCGGGCGGCTCCTTCGTCAACACCTCGGCTGCGATCGAAACAAAACTGCCTCCTCGAAAAGGCAACTGCCCGGTGAGCAACTCGTAAAGCACCACACCCAGAGAGTAGACATCGCTGGCCGGGCCGACCGCGTCCTCGTTCGCGCCGATCTGTTCGGGCGACATGTAGCCCGGCGATCCGACCAGCACGCCGTCTTGAGTCAAACGGATGATCGACTGCTGCGCTTCAGTATCGAGGCCGCGCAGTTGATCGAGCTGCGTCGCGTCCAGAGCAGGCGCGGGCCGATCCGCGGGCGAAGTGCTTTGGTCGTTGAGCAATCGGGCTAATCCGAAATCCATCACGATCGGCTCGCTGAAACCGTCGACCATGATGTTGGCCGGCTTGAGGTCGCGGTGAACAATGCCGTGCGTGTGCGCTTCGTGAAGAGCCAGAGCGACTTTGCGAATCAATCGCACCGAATTGCGTTCGGAGGTTTGACTGTCCGCGGCAATGAAGTCCGTCAAGGGGCGGCCTTCGATGAACGCCATCGCGATGTAGTGCGTGCCGTCGATCTCGCCGACGTCGTAGATCGGACAGATGTTGGGATGACGCAGCGTCGCCGCGGACCGCGCTTCGCGATAAAACCGCTCGACCGTTTTAACATTTGAGCGGTCGGAGATTTTTGGTGTCTTGAGCGCGACTTTGCGGTTCAGTTGAGTATCGTGCGCGCGGTAGACGGCTCCCATCCCGCCCTCGCCAAGAATCGCTTCAGTGCGGTACCGACCAAACGTCTCCGGCAACGTCACACGAATCGAACCCGTCTGCGATCCGCCGTGCTTGAGATCTTCGACCATGGCGATCGACTCGAGAAACTCCTCGATCTCGGCCGCCTGCTCCGCACCGAACCCGGTCGTAAACTCGCTCATCGACGGCCGCTCACCCAAACGCAACCGCGCCGCGAACTGCTCGCCCAAATCGTTGAGCACGTCGTGATTGAGCTGGGCCGACATGGTTGGGTGTTTTGCAGTGATGAGTCACATGAAGAGAGGACAACCGCTCCCACGCCCCACATTCCATGCTAACCGAGATTGCGGAAAACTCGAAATCGCCGCGTGGCGGAATGACTAATGGCGAATGTCAAACTAATGACTATCAAGTGCTAGAAGGCGGAGCCAGTTTGGGAGATTTCGCCAGGCCGCTCCAACTATGCAATGATCTCCTTGACAACGCGCTGCTCCTCGACGCCAGTCAGTCGGTCGTCGAGTCCCTGGAACCGGTAACTTAGTTTGCGGTGGTCCATTCCCAGCAAGTGCAGGATCGTCGCGTTCAGGTCGTGAACGTGAACGCCGTGCCGATCGCGGTCGACGATGTTGTAGCACCAATCGTCTGTTTCGCCGTAGGTTTGTCCGCCGCGAATCCCGCCGCCAGCCATCCAGATGGAGAAGCATCGCGGGTGATGGTCGCGTCCGTAACTGTTCGCATTTCCGCCTTGTCGGTAGACCGTGCGGCCGAATTCGCCGCCCCAAATCACCAGCGTGTCCTTCAGCATTCCGCGCCGCTTGAGGTCGAGGACGAGCGCCGCCGAACCGCGGTCGACCTCTTGGGCGATTTTCGGGTGACGCGTTGGCAAGCCGCCGTGATGATCCCAGCCGCGGTGATAGATCTGAATGAACCGCACTCCGCGTTCGGCGAGCCGGCGAGCCAACAGGCAATTGGCCGCATGCGATCCCGGCTCCTTCGCCTGGTCGCCGTACAGATCGAAAGTGCTCCGCGGTTCGCTGGAAACGTCGGTCAAGTCGGGAACCGACGCCTGCATCCGAAAGGCCATCTCGTACGCGGCGATCCGCGTGGCGATCTCCTTGTCTCCAACTCGATTGAACCTCAGCTGGTTGAGTTCCGCGATGCCGTCGAGCAGCTTGCGACGATCCGCCAGATCGGCTCCGGTCGGGTCGTTCAAATACAACACGGGGTCGCCTGTGGAACGCAGCTTGACTCCTTGATGATTCGACGGCAGGAACGCACTTCCCCACAGTCGCGCATATAGAGGTTGGGCTTGCTGGTCGGAGTTCTTGTCCAGCAGCACAATGAACGACGGCAGGCTATCGCTTTCGCTGCCCAGCCCATAGCTGACCCAGGCGCCCAAACTCGGCCGGCCGGGTTGCTGACGCCCCGTTTGAAAGAACGTGATCGCCGGGTCGTGATTGATCGCTTCGGTATACATCGAGCGGACGATGCAGATGTCGTCCGCGATCTTGCCGTGCCATGGCAGCAGGTCGCTGATCCACTGTCCCGACTCGCCGTGCTGTTGAAACGGAACAAACGACTTGGCGGCGGGAAAGGATTTCTGGCCGGAGGTCATCCCGGTCAACCGCTGCCCCGATCGGATCGAGTCGGGCAACTCTTGACCGTTCAACTTCTCCAGAGACGGTTTGTAGTCCAACGTGTCGATCTGGGAAGGAGCGCCTGACTGACAAAGGTAGATGACGCGTTTGGCGCGGGCGGGAAAGTGAGTCGGCCCGATCCGCCCAGGCGTGTACCCAGGTCCGTTGTTCTCCGCCAACGACCCAGTCGCGGCGAACGACTCATCGGCGAGCAACGCCTGCAGCGCGGCTCCCCCCATACCGACGCGGGCCGCGCGTCCCAGAAAGGCTCGTCGAGTTAACTGGTCAAACATCGTGATCTATTCCTTCGTGACAAACTCGCTGAGATTCAAGAGGACTCGCCCCACCGCCGACCACGCCGCCAGTTCCGCGCGATCCGCGTCGCTGGGAATTGGACGGGCTCCCACCGCGAGCACGGCCGTCGCCGCCGTGACGTCGGCTCGATACTGTTTGAGACGCGATGTGAGAATACGGCTGAGCACGGCGAGTTCAGCGGGCTCAGGCCTCCGCGCGAAACACAATCGAAAACCGTGCGTCAAGCGATCGTCTGTTGAGTCGCCGGGAGCAGCCAGCATCCGAGCGCCGAGAGCTCGACCCGCTTCGACGAACTGTGGATCGTGCAGCATCACGATCGCCTGCAACGGCGTATTCGTTCGAGCTCGACGGACGACGCAGAATTCGCGTTCCGGCGCGTCGAATGTCGACATCGACGGCGGTGGAACGGTCCGTTTCCAAAACGTGTACAGGCTGCGGCGATACAGTTTGTCGCCCACATCCTGCTTGTAAACGCGCGAGTATCCGGGCCGGTTATTGATCTCTTGCCAGAGCCCTTTGGGATGGTAGGGGAACACACTCGGTCCACCCAGCTGCTCGACAAGTTGTCCGCTGACGAACAGAGCGCTGTCGCGTATCACCTCGGCGTCCAGGCGGAAGCGGGGTCCGCGGGCGAGGAGTCGATTGTCGGGGTCCAGGTCGTATTGGTCAGCAGTCACTCGCGACGACTGCCGATAGGTCGCTGACATCGCGATCCGCTTGTGCAGCGCCTTGACGTTCCAACCCGACTCAACGAAGTCCACCGCGAGCCAGTCGAGCAGTTCGGGGTGACTTGGCCAGTCGCCCTGCGAACCGAAGTCTTCGAGCGTGGCGACGATGCCGACGCCGAACAGCCGCTGCCACACGCGATTTACAAAGACCCGCGACGTGAGCGGGTGATCGGGCGCGGTCAGCCACCGAGCCAGTCCCAGCCGGTTGCGAGGCGCGTCGTCCGGCATCGGCGGCAAAGCACTTGGCGTTCCCGCTGTGACCGCCTCCCGCGGCTTGTCGTACTCACCGCGAAACAAGACGCGCGTCGTTCTCGGCTGAGGCAATTCGGCCATCACCATCGTCGCCGGTGTTTTCTCAACCTCGCCGCGGCGACGCCGGGCGGTCTCCAACTGCCGGAGCGCGGTGCGCTGCGCATCCGATCCGCGCTCGCTGATCAAATACTCGCTCAGAGCGGCCCGTTGCGTCTCATTTCTCTTGCCAGCGTCCGCCAGCAGTGCTGCGGTAACTGCGGCGGGAAAGTCTCGTAGCTCGCCACGCGCCAGGGCGAATCGTAGTCGACCGATGTGGTGGCTGCCGCCGTAGCGGTGGTGAAGTTGGACCCGCACTCGCGCTATCGTGTCCGGCAACAGCGGATTGGCGAGCCGAAAGGTGGCGACGCGATCGTCGAACTTCGTGTTGCCGTCGACGGCCCATCCACTGCGATCGATCTTGCCGTCGATGGCCAACGAGATGTGGTAGTTCGCCTGCGAGTAGTCGGCCGCCGCCGACTCGATGCGAACCGGCTCAAACTTGTCGGGCGAAGCGGTGGACGACGCGGCGATCGTCAATTCGCTGAGCACGAAGTTTCCGTTGCTGCCGCGACCCGTGCTGCCGTTGACGAACGACTTGTGCTTGAGCGCCTCAAGTCGAATCGCGTGAATCGGCGACTCGCACGGCAGCTCGATCTCGTAAGTCTCGGTGACCGCGTTCTTACCGGTGGCCAGGATGCTCTTATCCGGCTGAACTTCCAGCGTCGCGCCGCCGGCCGACCGTCGAATTGGAGGTACGACGATCGACCATTGATCGCGGACGGAGCTCGCCGCGTCAAGCGCCCACGTTTTCACTTCGCCAGCCGTTTCGCCAATGATCCGGTCGTAATCGCGTTGCCGCGCGGCCAGCTGGCGGTCGATCTTCTGCAGCTCGGCCGACCGCAGTGGTGATTCAACTTTCAACTGTGGATTGAATCCGCGCAGTCCGCGCTCGGGGACCTGATTGAAGAAGGCGAAGAACTGGTAGAACTCCTGTTGCGAGATCGGGTCGTACTTGTGCTCGTGGCAGCGACCGCAAACCATGGTCAGGCCCATCCAGACCGTCGATGTCGTGACGACGCGATCGACGACGTATTCAGTGCGATACTCCTCGTCGATCACGCCGCCTTCGATCGTGATCGGATGATTGCGATGGAACCCGGTGGCCAGTTTCTGGTGAGCGGTCGCATTGGGCAGCAAATCGCCGGCGATCTGTTCGACCGTGAATTGATCGAAAGGCATGTTGGTGTTGAATGCGTGAATGACCCAGTCGCGCCACACCCACTGCTCGCGCTCCAGATCGTATTGATAGCCGTTCGTGTCGGCGTAACGGGCGGCGTCGAGCCAATAGCGAGCCAAATGTTCGCCGTAGCGAGGCGACTCCAACAGGCGATCGACGACTTTCTCCCACGCGTTCGGCGACGTATCGGCCAGGAACGCATCCACCTCGGACACGGTCGGCGGCACGCCTGTCAAATCCAGGGTCACGCGGCGAATCAACTCGGCGCGCTGAGCCTCGGGCGCGAGCGATAAGTTCTGCGCCGCCAACTTGCGCAGCGCGAATTGATCGATTGCATTGACGACCCGCGCCCGCGCCGCGACCTGTGGCGGATCGGGTTGACTGGGCGAGATCAACGACCAGTGCCGCTCGTACTTCGCCCCGTCAGCAATCCAGCGTTTGAGGATGTTCCTTTCCGCAGCCGTCAGCGATTTGCCCGAATCAGGCGGTGGCATGAGTTCGTCGCGATCGTCGGTGTCGATCCGCGCGACGAGTGCGCTGTGAGTTGGATCGCCGGCGCCGAGAACCTCGACCGCGTCTTCGTTCGCGATGTCAAGTCGGAGGTCGCCCTCCCGGTGTTTCGCATCGGGTCCATGACAGAGAAAACAGTTTTCGGCGAGTATCGGTCGGACGTCGCGATTGAACGCCAACGGATCGGCTGCGTAACTGGTGATCGAAACGCTGGCGACGATTGCCGCGACGGCGATTGCTATTCGATAGATCATTGGTCTCGCTAACGGGTTTGGTTCATACGAATCGCCTTTGCGATTCACATCTTAATCGGATGAGCTACGGCTGTATGTAGCACGCCGATAGGCCTATGCGCGGTCAGCAACGCGCGGTCAGCGACGCGCGGTGACGGCGATCACGACCGCCACGCCGATCAAGATGGCTCCGACCAGTCTCATCGACATGGTCCGCGACGACGTGCGGCCGGACGTCGCCGGCGCTTGATGGAGCAACGCCCAAGTGATCAGCACGCCCCAGAGTCCTCGCAGCGAATAGACGATGTTGACCCGTGTGGCGTCGCCCCAGTGGGCGAGCGTCACTGTCATGCCAATCGCTTGAACGGCCATCAGCACGGAAC
Source organism: Pirellulaceae bacterium (assembly GCA_030748485.1). GTDB lineage: Bacteria > Planctomycetota > Planctomycetia > Pirellulales > Pirellulaceae > JASMLW01. The sequence continues at coordinate 1,096 of JASMLW010000261.1, read as the reverse complement.
CCAAGATCAGCGGCCCCCGCAGATCGGATTGAAACCACCTCTTGGGCGCGTCAGCCAGCGGTAGAAAGGCGACCGAGAACAAGGCGGCGAATCCCAGCGCCAACGGTAGGAAATAACCGGCTCCCCAGGCCGGGGCCCAGCGTTGGATGAGCAAGTCGAAGACACTCATCGTCAGCGCCGCGAGCGCGGCGAAGCCGACGGAAGCGAGGATTCGCGATCGATCGACCTTGTCGTCCGATGTTTGAACGCAAACGACGCCCACCATCGCGATCGCCGCCGCGAACCAAACTTGCCCCGGCATGTTCTCCCGCACAATGATCATCGCAATCGCGGGGACGATCAGCACCTTGATCCCCTGGACGGGAGCGGCAATCGACACATCGCCAAGTTTGACGGCCAGGAACGTCCACCCTTGACCGGCCATGAACAACACGCCGATGATCGCCGGTTGCCACAGCAAACCGACGGGCTGCATCTCGCCGCCGAGGAACGCCAGCAGCGGAAAGATGAGCGCGCACATCCAGGTGACGCAGATCATCGTCGTCCACGTCGACGCTCCGTTCGCCTGAGCTCGCTTGAGGGCGAGCAAGCCAAACACGACGATCACACTGGAACAGAATGGGAACAGCAGATGGATGCGTTCATCCCTTTCGACTCGAAGCGATTAAGCGAGGCGCGTCACAGGCGTCACTTCTTCTCGACGTACGCGTAGTACGCTCCGAACACCTCTCCACTCGCCGTCTGGAAGGACGCCGTCAGCCGAGTCGCCCCCGCTTTCAGTTTGACTCGCATCCGCACTTCTTTCGCTCCGGGTTCCACCTTGGCGGTCGCCGAGACGTCGCCGATTTGCAGAGTGGCGGTCGTCAAAGCCAGCTGCTTACCGGGCGTCGTGCGAAAGGCGCGAGTTCCCGGAACGGCCGGGCCCGGCTTCAGCGGCGCGGCGATCGCCAAGTCGGCTTCGGCCGGCCAGCGGCGCAAACGCACCTCGTACTCGCCGTCTTCGACAACTTTGACATTCCAGAACCCGGTGTTCGCGGCGCCGTTGAGTCCGCGGCGGATGTGAGACTGATTCCAAGGCGTCGAACCGGTCGTGATC
>JASMLW010000260.1 GCA_030748485.1 Pirellulaceae bacterium | reverse complement strand
GTCGCTGCTCATCAATCCGACAAGAAGGATGACGCCGGCCGCCGATATTCGTCCCACGTTGAAGCAAAACCCTCCACCCGTGCCGCGCAATCGAGTCGGGTAGAGTTCGGGGAAATAGACAGCGTATCCAGCATGCATGCCCAGCGTAAAGAACCCAAACACGGGCAGCGTCCAGCAATAGACGCCGACACTTGAGGCGGGGAAGACGTAGAACAAAACGAGTGACGCGATGAAAGCGCCGATGTGATAGAAGAAAAACGCACCGCGCCTGCCGATCCATTCGCATATCGGCCCGAATGCGAAAAGCCCGATCCCACCGCCCGTGGTCGTGACGATCATGCCCAACATCTCGCCGACCTTGCTCTCGCGCGAGCGACGTTGCAGCACGGTCTTCTTCGCCTCACTACCGGCCTCGGCGCCCCGTCCGGCCGCCGTCAGTTCAGCAGTCAAGTTGGTGAGTTCCTCGGCGTTCTCTTGCAGTATCGACCGCTCGGTTGCTCGCTGGAGGAAGTTTTTGCCGTAAATATGAACGCCCCAGAACGTGGCCAATCCGACGGTCGAGAGCGTCAGACCGATCATGGTGCCGCGAATGTGCGGACCGCTGAACAGTTCGCTGATGCGGCCCGCCCGTTTTGACTCGTCCTTGTTCGCCCGATCGCGGGCGGCGACCCACGAGTCCGGCTCGCGCAACTTGACTCGAATCCAAATCGTCAACAGCGCCGGCAGCGCGCCGATGGCGAACCCCCAACGCCAACCGTGCTCACCTAACGCCGAGTTGCCGACGACATAGATCCCGGCGATGGCGGCCATGTAGCTGCCGAGCACACTGGAGCCGTGAAAAATCGAACTCGTCCGCGCTCGCGCTCGCGCCGGAAACACTTCGGCGACCATCGCGCTGGCCACCGCCCACTCTCCGCCAACACCCATGGCGACCAGGAACCGCATGATGGCCATCTGCCACCAGTTCTGCGCGAACGCAGTAAAACAAGTGAAGAGCGAGTAGACGAGGATCGTGTAGATCATCGTCTTGGTGCGGCCGATTCGATCGCTCAATGAGCCGAACACGACGCCGCCCAGCGCGCCGCCCAAAAGAAAACTCGCGAAGGAGATGTTCGTGAACAGAGTCCGATCGCCGGCCGACGTGTCCGGCGGCAACAGAGCGCCGAACGCCTCGTTCATGCTGGCGACAAAAATCTGACCCTCGAACACGTCGAAGACCCAGCCGAGCGAAGCGATCACCAGCACCAGCCACTGGTAGCGAGTAATCCCCTCGTACCACTTCGGCTCAACTCCGGTCGGAAGCGGTTTGGCGTCGGACATCGGCAGGAGGCCTCAACAGCGGTCGGAAGCAAACAGAAGCGTTCAAATATAGTACCGTTGGTTGACCGATGCGACGCCCGAGCGGCGAGTTAGCTATAATGCTCGGCTCGCAGTTGCCGCAGCTGCCGGGAAATGCTCCAAACGCGGCTCGCAACCGCCCACACTCGGCGGCAAGCGATTCTCAGCCAACCATTTCCTTCTCATCTTTCTCAATTCACTCATGACGTTTCGTCTCAGTCTGAATACGAGCACGATCAAGCCGCAGCCGCTGTTGGAGAAGGTTCGCATTGCGGCGGAGGCCGGCTACGACGGGATCGAACTCTGGGTCAACGACATTTACGAGTTTGTCGGCCAGGGCGGCGAAGTCGGCGAGGTGCAGCGCGCGCTGCGCGACCACGGTCTCCAGACGCCCTCGATGATCGCTCTTCGCGGTTGGGGAGAGGCCGCGCCGCTCGAGTATCCGTTGATGATCGACGAAGCGAAGCGGCGGATGGAGTTGGCGCGGCGATTCGATTGTCCCTACCTGGTCTGCTCGCCGCCCCGCGAACGATGTGCGTTCTCCCAAATCGCCGACCGCTATGCCGACTTGTTGGAGGTGGGACGGTCGATCGGAGTCAAACCGACGTTCGAATACATCAGTTTTTTCAACAGCGTGGCTTCGCTCGAACAGGGCTGGGCGGTCGTGAACCGGGTGTCGCAAGATCCTCACGCCACGATCATTCTCGACGCCTTTCATTCGTGGAACACGAACTCGTCACTCGACACCCTGCGGCAAATTCCGGCCTCCCGCATCAGCCACTACCATATCGACGACGCGGCCGCCCACCTGACGCCGGGAAAACAACGCGATCCAGACCGCGTGATGGTGGGCGATGGGGTCATCGATCTCGTCGCCGAGCTGCGGGTGCTGATCGAACTCGGATACAACGGCTGGATCAGCTTGGAGTTATTCAATCCGGCGCTATGGGATCGCGATCCGCTGGAGGTCGCGCGGCTCGGACGGGACCGCATCTTGCAGACGATCGCGAGTGCAACAGAGTAGCAGAGTAGACACCAGTTGCGATCAAATCATGGCGCGATTGACAACGAGTACTGATCAGACGAAACGAGGACGATCGCATGAGTGAATTGCTGACGCCACTCGACATGGCAATCTTCTTCGCCTCCCTCTTGATCGTGATGGGGGTGGGACTGTGGGCGGGGTGGCGCGAAGAGTCGTCGGCCGACTACTACCTGGCCGGCCGCAGCGCGCGCTGGTGGGGAGTCGCCGCGTCCATCTTTGGGTCCAACGTGTCGGCCAACCACATCGTCAGCATGATGGGAGTCGGATTCGCCGCCGGCTTTGTGCAAAGTCACTTCGAAATCAGTGCGATCGCCGGTCTGTTACTGCTCTGCTACGGCTTCTTGCCGATGTACCGAAA
>JASMLW010000259.1 GCA_030748485.1 Pirellulaceae bacterium | reverse complement strand
TGCGACTGCCGCCGGATTGCCGCGGCCCACGATGAAGCCCGGCATAATCCAGTTTCCGTCGTTCATCTTTACCGGTTCGGTCATGGGCCAGAACCCGTCGTTGACGATGACGCCCCGCGGCCGCCACTCGCCAGTGGTTTCGTTCAGAGTGTAGGCCCGAGTGTGAACTTTCTGGCGAGTGTTGTGGAAGGCTCCGAGGAACGCCCAGAGTTCGTCGCCGTGCGAAAGGAACACGCCGTGGCTGACGGCGAGATCATTGGATTCCGTCCCGACGTCCATCGTGCGAATCGTCGACCACGTCGCGCCGTTGTCGGAACTGACGGTGTAACGGCCTTCTTCGGTGACGCTGTTTTCTCCGCCCTTGTTGTGGCCGAACGACGCGTAAAGCTTGCCTTTGTGCCAGGCCAAAGCAACTCCGTGCAGCCACTTGTACCCATCGACGTCAGGTTGCCATCTCTTGATCACATGGAACTCAACATCCTTGAGGACCTCCGCCTCCGCAGTCGTGGGAAGCTTGGCGGACCGATTCCAGATCGATCGAGTTGGCGGAGGCTGGGGAAGCCGAGCGCCGATGTAAACTCCACGACGCCGATTGTCGTCGAAGGCGAAGTGCAGTCGCTGGCGGTCGTCGCTGACGAAGCCATCGGGGTAGTTGAGGCGTCCCTGTTGACCGTCGCGGGATTCCGGCACGAGCACTCGCTGGTACGGCCAGCTTTTCATCCCGTCAAAGCTGACCCACAGCGCGAGCGGGCTGCGGTGGCGGGAATTGGGATTGTGCAATAGCGCGACGTTGTCCCCACCGAGTGAATACAGCGTGGCCTTGGATCCCGGATTGGGAATCGCCGTCTGGCGGGCGAATTCGGGCCACGAACGGCCTCCATCGGTGGACTCAGCGTAGTACAACACGCCACCGAGTCGATCGCCGCGGATGATCATCGCGATGCGGCCATCACTCAGTTCGACAATGTTGTTTTCCGCCCAACCGTGGTAGTCGTCGTCGGGCGAAATACGGATGTCGCCGTGCTCGGCCCAACTCTTGCCCCCGTCGCTGCTCATCAACACGCCGTTGCGCGGGTTGGTCGGAGGCGAGAAGCGGCGGCCCTTGTTGATGCGACGAGTCTCGCCGACTCGCAGGTAATGCTGAAACGGCAGCAGGATGCGACCGTCGCGAGTCACGATGTGGTTGCGAATGAACGTGCGATCGTGGAGCCGTCCGGGAGCCGGCTCAAGCTGACTCCAGGTGCGACAGGAGTCGTCGCTGTGAGCCATCCATTCCTTCCAATCACCGAACGTCCCATCATGCGTGGCCACCAGCAGCGTGCAACGCTCGCCGCGCACCATCAGTTCGGACGGCACGAGCGCGGCGTTGGGATTCTTCGCTTTGACACCCAGGTCGATCGGCCGCATGGCGGACCACGTTTTTCCCTCGTCGAGGCTGCGGGATAACAAGACGTGATTCTGCGGCAACGGCTCGGTGTCACCTCCGCCGAGCATGATCATCACCCACGAACCATCGGGCGTCTTTCTCAGCGTCGTATCGCATGCGAGCTTGTTGGGACTCCTCCCATCGAACACGAGCGCGCTGCGATCCTGCCGGGCGTGTTCTTCGATCTGCTGAGCCCACGATGGATTTGCCGCGACGTTCATGCGTCTGGCGAAATCAGGGATCGCATGGGTGGCCGTGACCGGCTTGTACGTCGCAGCCATCTCGTCGCCTGAAAGCGGTCTGTCGAACAGCCGCACTTCATCAATCGCACCGACGAAGTTCTGCCAGATGCGACCGTTGTCATCGACTCCGCCAACTGTCAGTGGAGCCCGCGTCTGCGAAATCGGTTTCGCCAGTTTGACTTGCCCCGCACGTTTTCCATTCACCCACAGTTCGGCGGCTGTCGGACGTACGACAACACCGATCTGGCGCCAATGTCCCGGTCGTGGAGGCGTCGTCGAATCGGCCGTTACCCAACGCTCCTGCCATACGTAAAGCCGAAAGCGGTTGTCCTTGTCAATCATCACTCCCCATTGGCGCTCGTTGAGCGAGTAGCGATTCTTCGCGGCAATCATCTGCTGGCGGCGATTGAGCAGGTAAGGATTGACCCATGCGGTGAATGTGAAACCGGGCTCGCCGGCGGCGAGCGCCTCCGATTCGTTGAACTTGATCAGCGACTCGCCGCTAAAGACGGCGCTGGAACCGCTCACACCCGGAGATTGGGCGATCTTCCCATGAACGCTGACTCCGGGCGCGTCGCTGGAATCGAGCGGCCAGTGTCGGTCAGACGCGAACAGAGCGGCCGACAATTGGCAGCTGAGAGTGAAAGCCGCGACGAGCAGAATGCGATTCATCATCGAGAAAAGTACGCTCAGTTATTTTTCGGCGGGCGTTTCGCTTTGTGCGTCGCGCTGCCTCTTGTGCGAGAACATCCAATCGAAGAACTCGACACTGGAATAGACGACCTTCGAAGCGCCGTGGCCTTGTTCGGGGTAGACCTTGATCTTCGCCCGCTTGCCGCCGGCCTTGCGGATGGCGGCGACCATGCGCTGCGAGCGCTCCGCGGGTACGACTCTGTCCTTTCCCCCAGCGAAGGCGTAAACGGGGACCTGGGCAAGATTCGCCGCCCACTTCTCGAGTTCCGGCGTCACATCCTTGGGTCCGTTCCTGCCGATGCCGCCCACGATGGGAGCGATCGCGGCGAAGTGTTCAGGATGGTGTCCGCCCCATACCCAACACCCGTAACCTCCCATGCTGTTTCCCGTCAGGTAGACGCGATCGACATCGATCTCGGCATGCCTGGCCTTGAGCTGTTTGAGAAAGACCTCTAGGTCTTCCGGGAGCCAACCACCACGTTCGTTTGTCTTGGTGCTGGTCCGGCGGCACTGAGGGGCGACCACGAGTGCCGGGCCCTTGTCGAAACGGCGGATCCCTTTGATGAAAACGCGCGCTCGGCTCGTGTTCTTGGTCGCGTTATCACCCACGCCTCCTGCGCCGTGAAGATAGACGACCAGCGGAATCTTCTGGTCGGGTTTCACTTGGGCGGGAACGAAGACGAGGTAATCGGGATTGAGGAATGTGACCTGGGACTTGTCGTCCGCACTCAGTGTTTCGACCACAGGATCCAGCGACTGCGCACCGGCAAACTTGCAGCAGGTGAGGGTGAAGAAAACGATCGATAGAAATCTCGGGGGAATGGTATTCCGAGTCATTGCGCTTCCGTCGTAACCGAGCGATAAAGGTGAGCATGAGGCCGATTTCGCACTATCCTAGCAGCGTTCCGAACCGCATTCACGCCAGGAAGTGACGTGAGGCGTCGCTAGATTCTTTGGGCGGGGCCATTTGCCCGCCTCTAGGACTTGTTTCGGTGTCAGCCTCTGCTATCGAGTACCATTGGAAACAACCTGGGAAACAACCATTGGAAACAACCGCCAAGAGCACCAGCCAATCCGAGGATCCAGCGGTGAGTAGATTGTGGGCGACACAACTGGCGGTCTTCGCCGCAGCTTCGTTCCTGTTTGATGGATCGTCAAGCGATGCGGCCGAGGACCGCGCTCCGCCCAGTGTGGCTACTTTTGAAGAGGCGAAGCCTGGACCGTTCGCCAAACTCGAAACGGCAATTGGAACGTGGACGACAGAAGTTGGCCGCGCGATCGTTGACGACAAGCACGCCAAAACGGGCAAGCACTGCCTGCAACTCACCGGAGGAAAGCAGACCACCTTGACGTTGCGAGTCGCCGCCGACGTCGACACGTCGGGCATGCTGACGTTTTGGGCCGAACGCTGGACCGTGAGGAAGCCGTTCTCGTTTCGCATCGAGGAAAACTCGGGCAAGGGGTGGCGGGAGATTTACAACGGCGACGCCAAGGTTCGCGTCGGGCGTGCATTCCTGAACCATGTCAAAGTCCCGCTGGCTGACACGGGCATTGAGCAACTGCGGTTTACGTGCACCAGTCCGGCGAACACCGGCGTTCTGATTGACGACATGCGGATCGCGCCGGATCGGCCACAGAAGGTCGTGAGTGTTGAAGCCATACCGGTTACGCTCCCGGCGCTGGTCGGCGCGGAAGCGTCTCCTTTGGTCAAGCTGAAGGTGGTGACGGCGGGCGGTCTCGACCCGCTGTCCTTGACCGGCCTGCGGACGACGTTGTTTGGCGACCGAGGCGCCGCGGATTTCACGAAGCTGTTTGTTTACGCGGGCGGGTGGGAATCGAAGTACGCCAAACTGCCGTGGCTGATTTCGATTCCCGCAGTGACGCTCGACGGCGACGGATTGAAGAATCGCACGTATCGATATGAATCCCCGTTGGCGGGATCGAGTTTCAAACTGGCTGAAGGCGAGAACACGGTCTGGATTGCGTGCCGCTTAGAGAAGGACGCCAACATCGATCAGCGAATCGGTGTGCAAGTCAGGGACGTCCGATTCTCAAACGGACAAACGATGAAGCTCGACTCGCCGCCTTCCCTGCAGCGGCTCGGTGTCGCCTTACGCAGCGGCGGCGACGATGGCGTTCACACGTATCGTATCCCCGGTCTGGCGACGACAAACGAGGGAACGCTGATCGGCGTCTACGATGTGCGGCGCCTCAGCGGAGGAGACCTGCCCGGCCACATCGACGTCGGCATGTCGCGGTCAACAGACGGCGGTCGCACCTGGGAGCCGATGAAGGTCATCATGGACATGGGTGACGATCCGGCGTGGCGTTACGACGGCGTCGGGGATCCAGCCGTGCTGGTTGATCGCGGAACGGGCGCGATCTGGGTGGCCGCAACGTGGAGTCACGGGAATCGATCGTGGCGAGGCTCCGGCCCAGGTCTCGAGCCGGAAGAGACGGGACAGTTGATGCTTGTGCGCAGCGACGACGACGGCGCGACGTGGTCCAAGCCAATCAACATTACGAAACAGGTCAAGCGACCGGAGTGGAGTTTCATCCTCCAGGGGCCGGGCAAGGGCATCACGATGCGCGACGGAGCCATCGTGTTCGCCGCACAGTATCAGGACCCGCCCGAACAGAGACGGCTGCCACATTCAACAATCATCTACTCGAAAGACCACGGCAAGACGTGGCGCAGCGGCCAAGGCGCGTTTGACGACACGACCGAGTCGCAGGTGGTCGAGATTGAGCCGGGCGTGCTGATGCTCAACTGCCGCTACAACCGCAAGTCCACCCGAGTTGTCATGACGTCGCCCGACATGGGAAAGACCTGGCGGAAGCACGCCACTTCCGAGCGAGCGTTGATCGAACCGCGGGCCTGTATGGCGAGCTTGATCGACGCCGATTGGGAAGTCGGAAAAGACATCGGTGGATGGCTGCTGTTCAGCAATCCGGACAGCTTGATCGGTCGAAACCACATCACGATCAAGGCATCGCCGGATCGTGGACTGACGTGGCCAAAACAACATCGACTCCTCCTCGATGAAGGCAACAGCGCGGGCTACTCGTGCCTGACGATGATCGACGAGAAGACCGTCGGCATCCTGTACGAAGGAAGCCAGGCGCACATGACGTTTCAGCGGATTCCGTTGGAACGCCTTGTGCGCAGCTCGGTCTGCTGGAGCCGAGGAGGAACTCGCCGCAGCGGATCAGCCGCAGATACGATTGTTGCATCTGGTTGGCGGCGCCGGTCCGACACCGCAGGCTTTCTGTCGCGGCCAGTGGAAAACGGCGACGGCCGAGTCAGCCGGGAATTTCTCCGCCGTCGCCTGGTGTTTCAGCCGCCACCTGCAGCGTTCTCGACAGAGAGTGAAGAGACACTTTTCGCGGAACGATCCGGTAGGTCGGACTGAAGATTCGCTTGCCGAAACCCATTGAGTTCACCAGCTAGGGAGAACCCCACATGAAGCGCTGCACACTTGTCCTCGCCATGGTTTTTGTCGCAGTTCACTGCCGTGCGGCTGAACTTACACCGCTGTCCGATGTGAAGTACGGCGATCATCCGCGACAGGTGCTCGACTTCTATCCGGCGAAGTCGGACAAGCCGACACCGGTCGTCCTCTACATTCATGGAGGCGGTTGGCGCAATGGCGACAAAAAGACGAACCCGAGAGCGTTTCTCGACAAGGGAATATCTGTCGTCGCCATTAACTACCGTTTCGTGCAGCACGCCAAAGACGACAAGACCGTTCCACCCGTGAAGGCTCCGTTGGGCGACGCCGCCCGCGCGCTTCAGTTCATTCGGTCGAAGGCGACGGCGTGGAACCTCGACAAAGAACGTATCGGTGCGACAGGCGGCTCGGCGGGCGCGTGTTCATCCTTGTGGCTCGCATTCCACGACGACATGGCCGATCCGAACAGCAGCGATCCGATCGCTCGCGAATCGACGCGACTGTTCTGCGCGGCGGTCAACGGAGCGCAGGTTTCGCTCGACCCAAAAGAACTTCGCGAGTGGATGCCGAATTACCGGTATGGCGCTCATGCCTTCGGTCTGCCAAACCTCGAGAGTGTGCTCGAGAACAGGGGGAAAGTCCTGAAGTGGATCAAAGATTATTCGCCTATTGAGCACGTCTCGAAGGACGACCCGCCTATCGGGCTGTTTTACCGCGGAGAAAAACCCGTTGTCGGCTCGTCGCCCAAAGACCCCACGCACTCGGGCGTCATGGGCGTCAAGCTGGAGGAGCGACTGCGGGGCGTCGGGGTGGACGTCGTCCTCGTCCATCCGGGACGAGCGCATCCAAAGTACAAGAATTCGGCGGCGTTTCTGATCGATCGCCTCCGCAAGTGAACCAGTCGGCCTGCTTGCCGTTCGTCGAAAATGCACACCACGGATTTCAAATGAAGAATAACGTCGGTTGATGATCTCAGAGAAAGTAGACGACCAGGACAAATGACGAAACTAATCCTGACAGGCCTTTTTTGCTTACTCACGGCGACGCTGTGGTCGGCCGAGAATCGCCCCAACATCATTTACATCATGGCGGACGACTTGGGCTATGGCGACTTGTCGTGCTTTGGTCAGACAAAATTCAAAACGCCCAACATTGATCGGCTGGCTGCGGAGGGGATCACTTTCACGAACTACTACGCCGGCTCGACTGTCTGCGCGCCGACGCGCTGCGTGCTGATGACAGGCCTGCACACGGGGCACTGCTTTGTCCGCGGCAACCGCGAAGTACAACCCGAAGGCCAGGCTCCGATGCCGGCGGACATCGTGACGCTGCCGCGTCTGCTAAAGAGGGCTGGCTACACGACTGGGATGTTCGGCAAGTGGGGGCTCGGAGCGCCCGGCTCCGCGAGCGACCCGGCTGCGCACTTTGACGCGTTCTACGGTTACAACTGCCAACGTCAGGCGCACACGTTCTATCCGACGCACCTGTGGCGCAACGATCAAAAAGTGCCTCTCGACAGCAAAACCTATTCGGCCGACTTGATCTCCGATCAACTGTTGCAGTTTGTTCGCGACAACCAAGACAAGCCGTTCTTCGCCTACGTGCCCTTCACGATTCCGCACGCGGCCATGCACGTGCCGGAAGACGACCACGCGCCGTGGCGCGAGAAGTGGCCCCAATTCAACAATCGAATCGGCAGATACAGGGGGCCGCAGGTGAAGAACCCCGTCGCCGCATTCGCCGGCATGATGACGCGGATGGACCGTCATGTCGGACAGTTGCTCGATCTGCTCGACGAACTCGGCATCGATGACAACACGATCGTCTCCTTCACGAGCGACAACGGACCACACATGGAAGGTGGCCACGACCCCAAATTCTTCGACTCCAACGGCCCGTTGAGAGGCCATAAACGCGACCTCTACGAAGGCGGCATCCGCGTGCCGTTCGTCGCCCGCTGGCCCGGCAAGATCGAGCCCGGCGCGAAGAGCCACCTACCGGTGGCGATGTGGGATGTGATGCCGACCTGTTTGGAGATCGCCGAGGCGACGTCGCCTGCAGGAATCGACGGCGTCAGTTACCTGCCGGCGCTGCTGGGTCGTATGGAGAAGCAAAAGAAACACCCGTATCTCTACTGGGCGTTCTACGAGCGCGGCGGCAAGCAGGCCGTCCGCTGGGGAAAATGGAAAGGTGTCCGCAACGGTGTCGGCAAGAATCCCAACTCGACCTTGGAGCTCTATGATCTGACGAGCGACGTCGGAGAAACCACCAATGTCGCCGACCAGCATCCCGAAGTCGTCGACAAACTCAACACCTATATGCGGGAAGCCCACACGCCTTCGCCGCTGTGGTCCTTTGGCGGCCGCAAGAAAAAGTAAGCGGTGATCAAGCAGGTAATCATCCGCCCGGTAGTCGGCGCTGCGCGGAAAAAGTTTCTCACTTCGTTTTGCTCTTCGCCGAGGCAAAGGCCCAACCGTGACCTGTGGGGACACGCGGCGCCGCGTCGCGAATCTTCGGAATCTCGCCGAGCGGGGCCAACGTCGCCGCCCACGCGGCGTGCTGGTCAGCCATCCGTTTGACGACGTCCGGATGCTTCGCCGCGAGGTCGCGCTCCTCCCTGGGATCCGACTTGAGATCGAACAACTGCCAGCGGTCTTTTTGGTATTTTTTGTAGAGCCGCCAATCCTTCCAGCGGACGGCGATCAAGTGTCTGCGAACCGCGTCGCCCGGTTCGTTGTTGAGCCAGAACAGAAACTCGTGAGCATCGCCGGTCCGCTCGCCCTTCAGGTAGGGAAACAGATCCACACCGTCGCAGTGTTTGGGGATCGGTTGACCGGCCAGCGCCGCCAACGTGGAATAGAAATCGAAGTTGGCGATTAAGCCGTCGTACTTTTTCCCCTCAGGGAGCGTTCCGGGCATGGAGAAGATCGTGGGCACGCGCACCCATCCTTCTTTCTGCGTCCCTTGTCCTTTGCCACCGGTGTACGGTGTCGACGAGCCGCCCTCGCCGCCGTTGGCCCCGTTGTCGCTGGAGAAGATCACCAATGTGTTCTCGCGCAGCCCCTGCTCCTTCAGCGCGCGCAGTAGCTTGCCCACCTGATCGTCGACCGAGACGATGGCGCCCGCCAGCTTCCGCCGTTTGCCCTTGGCCTGAGTCCGATCCATCAGCCGCGCGGGTGCTTCGATGCTGGGTGAGTGGACCGCCTCGGGCGACCAGTAGAGAAAGAAGGGCTCGTCCTTGTGGCGTTCGATGAAATCCGTCATCGAGTCG
>JASMLW010000258.1 GCA_030748485.1 Pirellulaceae bacterium | reverse complement strand
CGCCACCGAGTTTACGTTGAAGTATCGCTGACCGAAGGACGACGCGAGGATGCCCTCTTCGATCTCCTGAGCGACGTGGCTCGTCGCCTCTTCTCTGTTGAGCAAGGTCCATAACACATTCGCGTTGCGCGTGTCGTTAACGGAATTTAAACTGCTGACGAGACCGGCCAACTGGCCTTCGTCGTGGGCTGTCGACACGAGGCTCCAAAACACCTCCTCGCGCTGTTGCCAGACAAGCCAGGCCAGCGCGTCGCCGGAACGATGGTACGCATCGGCGCTCTCCTCGGCCGCAGCCAGGATCACGGGCAGCGCTTCGCTCGTCTTGCCCAGAGGCAACAGCGCCATCGCCGCGCTATGCCGCTCGCCAACGTCGGGGGCTTTCAGCATCGTCGTCAGCGGGCCGACCAATTCGCTCGTCCATTCTTCTCGGTGTTTCCCAGCGTAAATTTCGACCAGCCATTGATCCAAAGGCGACACGTTGGACGCCGGATCCTCCGGTGAGTTGTCCCCGCCCGACTCATCCTTTTCCGACTCATCCTTTTCCGCTGGGCTGACTGTTCGCGGACTGTCGTTTGCGGGAGGGTCTTGAGGGTCTGCTTTCTTCGCGGGCTCATCCACCGGCTCTTCCGCTGTCGGCTCTTCCTTCTCCGCACCGCCGCCGCCCAACAGCTTCTTGAAGAATCCGGCGATGGGATTGCCCGGTTCGGGAATAGGAGGATCTGCCTCCCGCAACGGTATGTCGAACTGTCCGAACCTGCTGAAGTCGTTAAGTTCGTTGAGGTCGTCGAGTTCGCCGAACCTCATGAGATTGTCGGGTTGACTTTGCGACATCATTTGCAGCAGCGATTCAGCGGCGGCCGTGCGGACGCGGGAATCCGAGTCGTTTAACGCGGCGGCCATCTCGGTCGACAACGATTCCGAGGACGCGATAGTCAATCCGCGAATGGCCGCGGCGCGGGCCGCCGGGTCTTCGCGCTGAAAGAACTCTCGGAGGTGAGGCAGCGCCGCCGCCCGCATCGCCGATCCATTGGCCAGAATGTGGGCGATCTTCGACGCGAGTGATGGGTGATCGGTCGCCGCCTTCACCAGCGGCTCGACGGCGCGCTGAGCGTTGACGTACGCGAGCCCTTCAAGTGAGCGGGCGACAACGAAAGCATCTTCGTCCGCCAACAACGCCAACAAAGTGTCGAAGATCTGCTCGTTTTTGCTGTTCGACGTGGAATTCGAATAGCGATCAATGGCGGCTCCCAGCGCGGCCGCCGCATCGGCGCGCACTTGCCAGCTGGCGTGCTTCGTGAGCGGAATGAGGCTGTCCGTCTTCTTGGCGTACTTCACCTCGTGAAAATAGCGAATCGCGTGGACGATCAGATCCGGATCGGTCTCTTTCTGAACATAGGCGGCGATCTTGTCGAACATCTCGATGGCGGCGTCTTCGGATAACTGCTTGAGCACAGCCGCGCGCACGTTGGGCTCCGGATCGTTGAGCAGCCGAACGAGCGCGGCGGAGGCTCCCTTGCCACCAGTGGAACGCAGACCTCGCAGACTGATCTCCCGGACGAGGGGATCGGGGTCACTGAACAATTCGAGCAGCAGCGGTTGCAGTTCGGGAGTCGCTCGGCGGGCCAGTTCTTCGGCGGCCCGGTGGCGAATGGCGGGGTCCTTGTGAGCCAAGCGGTCCAGACCGCCCGGCCAGTTCAGCACCAAGGCGGAGTTCGCGGCCTAGCGGTATCGCAGTGACACCAACCGCTGACGTCGCTCGTCATCGCTCGTCTCCTTCAGCCGCGCCGTGACAAACGGCAGGATCGAACTCCCGGCGCGAGCCAGCCGCTCGCGGATGGCGATGGCGCCGCTCGCGTCGGCGTTGAGCATCTGCTCGATATCCTGACGGACCTGGTCGAGAACCGCGTCCGACACTTCGTTCGGATCGTGTGCGAACCCTTCCTTGGCCGTCGCGCTGGTCCACTTCTCAAGCGCAGCCTTTCGCTCGTCGGTCAAACTCCGCGGACGCCACGGGTCAATATCGCCGAGGGGGGCCCGCCACTGGTGGAGCAGTTCGTACGCGGCGAGCTTGGACGAGAGGTTGCCGGTGGTCAGCGCTTTGGTGACTGCGGCGCTGGCCAATTGAGGAAAAGGTGTGAGTCGATGAATGGCCGCCTCGCGCACGCGAGCGTCGCGATCGTTGAATTGGCGGACAAGCTTGACGACTTCCAGTAGCGTCGGCGGCCCGACGCCCACTAGCACGTCGTCCGGCGGCGCGGCCGAATCAAAAGCGCCCGTCAAGAACTCGACAAGACGATCCGCTTCGACGTAACCATCGTGTGAACTCAACAACCTGCCGTCAGCCGTCAGCACGCGGAGCGCGGGAATCGGTCCCACATTCAAACGGCGAGCCTCTTCGCCAAACCGGGAACGCCCACTAGTAGAGCGTGTGATCCGGTCAGGGCGCAGGTGAGCAACTGGTCGATCGCTTCGTCCTGACCCACCACGACCTGGTGCAAACTCTCCCGAATCGTCTTCACGCGGTCGCTGAATTCTTCGAGTCGATACTCGGCTTGTTGCGACGCGTCTGGATTGGGGGCGCTGGACATGAATCTCTTTCTCCGCACAGCAGTTCAGTCAAAGATGTAAAATGCACACGTTGCTATGCAACCATAACCACCTGGGAAGTCATCATAGAACTTGCCAAATGGCTCTGCAACAAATGCCGCTGTGCACGGCCGCACGCCCCCCGCCGACGCACCGCCTGTGACGGATGGAGCGAGTCGCGGACGTAAACGCCCTCGGACAAGTAGGTCCTCCCTGCCGGGGAGGACCTCGCGACGAAGTCGCGACGGCGCCGTCGAAAACATACATCTCTCGATCACTCCTCAACTCGTCGTGATCCAGCAGGTGAAACGGAAGAAGATCTCACACGAAGACACTAGGACACAAAGATGGGCGGGAAGACGCTCGACCAGTGCGTCTGATGCCAGTCGTCGTCCGGATTCCGATGTGGCCCAGCTCCTCAAGACGTACTCCGGTGCTTGGCGGCAGTTTCTTCTACGTCCAGCGCAGAGTTAATCTGGCGCTCGTTTCCCTTCCTTCCCAGCTGAGGCCAAAGTCATCGCGGAATTCACTTTGTACAGTGCGCAATTGACGTTTATTACCGTGTCACGCCTCGTTATGGACCGCGATCTGCTCGTGCTAAGATCACTTCAGTGTGCTGGGAGAAGCGGAAGCGAAGCGATTGCTCGCGTCCTATTTGGCTCACTGACGCCCAGCTGGTTGCTGAAGTGGAATGCAGATGATTGACCGAACAGCTCTTCAAATCTCGTTCGCCGCGGTCTTGCTTGCGACGTCGCCGGCGGTTGCTCGGGCCGATGATGTCCTGCCGGGCACGGCCGAGCTGAAACTAAAACGGCCGCTCGACGAGGTAATGGTCGAGGGGATCCATCGTTTTTGCCTGCGGGAACTGGCGCAGTCGCGCGGCCGACGCGGCGCGCGGTGGCGGCGAGATTTTTCGAGCGTCGATGCGTACCGATTGAGCATCGATGGAAACCGCGATCGGTTGAAAGCGATCATCGGAGCCGTGGATCGGCGAGTCACGGTGGGAACGAAGCGAAAACAGTTTGAGCTCCTCGCCACGCTGGAGCAGTCGTCGGTCGTCGCCCGCTCCAAGCTCGTCACGGTCCACGCTGTGCGGTGGCCAGTTCTCGATGGAGTGACGGCGGAAGGCCTGTTGTTGAAACCAAATGAAATCCGCGCGGCGGTCGTCGCTCTGCCGGATGCGGACTGGACGCCCGAGCAGCTGTGCGGCGTCGAGGACTCAACTTCTGAAACGCCGAAGATGCTGCGGCGTTTAGCGGAGGCCGGTTGCCTGGTGGCGATCCCGACACTGACCAGTCGCAGCGACGAATTCTCTGGACATCCCGACGTGGCGTTCACCAACATGCCCCATCGCGAGTTCATCTCTCGGCAAGCGTTTGAGATGGGCCGGCACGTTATTGGGTTCGAAGTGCAGAAAGTTCTGGCGGCGGTCGATCTCTTTGAGCAAATGAGCTCGCCATCCCTTCCCATCGGAGTTGCGGGCGTCGGTGAGGGCGGATTGATCGCGCTGCACGCGGCGGCTCTCGATTCGCGGATCGATTCGACTCTCGCGTCGGGGTATTTCCGCGAGCGCGAAGGAGTTTGGAAAGAACCGATCTACCGCAATGTGTGGCGTCTGCTGACTGAGTTCGGTGATGCGGAGCTGGCCGGCCTGATCGCTCCTCGTCGATTGGTCGTCGAGGCCTGCCGCGTGGACGAAGTGGCTCACCCACCGGCGACGAGGCCGGGCCGTCGGTCGGCCGCGGCGCCCGGTCGCATTGAGATCTGCCCGCTGGAATCCGTGCAGGCTGAATTCGCGCGGGCCGGCGCAATCTACAAACGACTCGATCGAGAGCAGGAGCTTCTGTTGGTCGCCAGCGGTATCGATGGCCGCGGACCGGCCGGTCGTCCGCAAGCCGTCGACGCATTCGCTGGAAAGCTCGGAATCGAACTCAATCGGGACGTGAAGCTGGCGGACTGGGTGCGCGTGCGAACTCTCTCCCACAAGGCGCGCGAGAAGCGGCAGCTGGACGAAATGCAAGAATTCGTCCAGGACACACTGCGGCGCAGCCACCGCGTGCGTGACAAGAGATGGAGCGCCGACATTTCTTCGGTCGAGAACTGGTTGCCGGCGCGCGACCGGCTGCGGAAGATGGTGCACGAACAGCTGATCGGACGTCTGCAGATCCCGCGTGCGCCCGCCAATCCTCTCACGCGTCTCGTTCTCGACACGGACGACTATCGCGGCTACGAAGTCGTGTTGGACGTCGCGCCCGACCTGATCGCGGCGGGAATCCTGCTGCTGCCCAGTGGCTTGCGGCGCGGTGAGAAACGACCGGTTGTCGTTTGCCAACACGGGCTGGAAGGCGTTGCCATGGACACCATCTCGCGCGAGCCACAAGCTTTCCAGTCCTACAAAGCGTTCGCCGCGGAGCTGTGCCGGCGAGGCTTCATCGTCTACGCTCCGCAGAATCCCTACCGAGGCGGCGATCGATTTCGATCCATTCAGCGGAAAGCCAATCCACTCGGCTTGTCATTGTTCAGTTTCATAGTCGAGCAACAT
>JASMLW010000257.1 GCA_030748485.1 Pirellulaceae bacterium | reverse complement strand
GTTCAACACCAAGGAATTTCTCTTTAACCGCTAACGTTGGCACGTTTTCCAACTCCTACCTAGCGAGGCCGCTATGATTCGCCGCCAAGGCGCGCTGCGAGGCGCGGTTGTGTTTGTAGCGACGACTACTGCATTGCTCGTCGCCAATTCAACTGTTCACGCGCAACTCCCAGCCACTCGTCTCACCGCCGTCACACCCGCCGGAGCCAATCCGGGCGGTAAATTGGAAGTGAAGATCGCCGGTGTCGACTTGGACGATTGCAACCAGCTGCTCTTCTCGCACGCCGGCATCACAGCCAAGCTGAAGATGGCTGAGGCGACGCCTTTTGACAAACAGCCGACACCGGTCGCCAACACTTTCGAAGTGAACGTGGCGGCGGGGACTCCGCTGGGCGTTTACGAAGTTCGCGCCGGCGGAAAGTATGGAGTGTCGAATCCGCGGGCGTTCATGATCGGCGACTTGATGGAAGTGCCGGAGACCGAGCCGAACAACACAATCGAGGAGGCCGCTCTGCTGGAAGGCCCGATTCTCGTCAACGGCGGCTCGAATCCGGCAGCCGACGTGGATTACTATCGCTTCCAACTGCAGGCTGGGCAGAACGTCGTCATCGACTGCCGCGCGCGGCGCATCGACTCCGACTTCGAACCCAACCTCGTTCTCTACGGTCCGAGCGGTCGACAAGTGGCCGCCGGCGGTCGCGTCGCCGGCGGAGACGTCCAATTACAATTCACCGCGAAGACCACCGGGCTGCACTCGATCCGCCTGTCCGATGCGCTTTTTCGAGGCGGCGAGAACTTCTACTACCGATTGTCGATCGGCGTTTTGACGAGGATTGATTTCATCTTTCCACCGGCCGGCCAACCGGGGAACCAACAATTCACCATCTTCGGCCGCAACTTGCCGGGCGGGCAGAACGCGGGCCTCTCATCGGGCGGACATCCGCTGCAGAAACTGACGGTCACCGTTCCGCTACCCGGCGGAGCCGCCACCGAACAGTTGAATTACCGCTGGTTCGTCAATTCAGAATCGACCGGACTCGCCGGGCAAGAGTATCGGCTGAAGGGACCGGCTTCGTTTTCGAATCCCGTGCTCGTCGGCTACGCCACGGTCCCCGTCGTGCTGGAAAAAGAGGCCAACAACGAGCCTCCACAAGCTCAACAGATCAAACCTCCTTGCGAAGTCGCCGGGCAGTTTTACCCGCGCCGCGACGAAGATTGGGTGCAGTTCGAAGCAAAGAAGGGCGACGTCTTCTGGGTGGAGGTTGTCTCGCAGAGACTTGGGCTCGATACGGATCCCCGGATGCTGGTGATGCAGGTCACCAAAGACAAGGAAGGCGTTGAACAGTTGAAGTTGTTGAGCAACGTCGACGACGGGGGCTCGGCGGACGGAGCCGACTTCAACATCCGTACGGACGATCCGTCGTACCGATTTGAGGCTCCGGACGACGGCGTCTATAAGATTCAAGTTCGCGACGAGTACAGTCGCTTTCGCGCGGATCCGAAGAACGTCTATCGACTTTGCATCCGCCGGCCGCAACCGGATTTCCGATTGGCGGCGGGGCCCAGCCACGGCAAGGGCGGCCTGCTGCTCCGCCGCGGCGGCCGCACGGCGATTCGCGTTGTCGCCTTTCGCCGCGACGGGTTCGATGGGCCGATCGAGGTTGCGGTGACGGGGTTGCCGGCCGGCGTGACATGCCCGCCAGTGGTGATTGGACCGGCGCGACACGCCGCCATGCTCGTCCTGTCCGCGGCGGCGAACGCGGCTCCAGGCGTGGCGAAACTACAAGTCAGCGGCAAGTCGGTGCGAGACGGCAAGCCGCTCACGCGCACCGCTCGTCTCTGCGCGGCGACGCATCCCGAGCGGCCTCAGCAGGGACAAATCCAGCGCCGCCCGCCGCAACTGCGTTTGACGGACGCACTGGTTGTCACCGTCACTGAGGAAGTCAGTCCCGTCACGTTAGCCGCCGGCGACAGCAAGGTGCTGGAAATGTCTCGAGCGGCGCGAGTCAAAGTGCCGTTCACGCTGGCTCGCGACGGCTTTAAAAACGGCAACATCCAGATCACCGCCGCCGACCTGCCTCCCAATGTACAGGTCGCCAACGTGGCGGCGAACGGAGCCACGGCCAAGGGGGAGATTGAGATTCGGCTGAACCAAAACACTCCTCTCGGCCGCTACACATTCTTCCTCAACGGCCAGGTGCAAAACCTGAAGTACGCGCGAAACCCCGAAGCGGCAACCAAGGCCGCTGCGCGGAAGAAAGAGGTCGACGCGATCAACGCGGACGCCAAGACAAAACAGACGGCGGCTCAAAAAGCCAAAGCGGACGCTGACAAGAACGCCGCCGCCGCCGCCACCGCCGCCACGGCTGCCCAACAGGCGAAGACCAAAGCCGATCAGGCTGTGACCGCCGCCCAGCAAGTTCAAAAGGCGGCCGCCACCAAACGTTCGCAAGCTCAGGCGGCGTTGGCCAAGAAGGCCGACGATGCGGCTCTTAAAGCGGCCGACGCGGCCGCCCAAAAAGCGCTGGTCGACGCCGACGCCAAGCTGAAAACCGCGCAAGCCGCCGCCGTCAAAGCGGCCCAGGATATGACCGCTGCGCAAACCAAAAACACGTCGGCCGCCGCGGCGAAAAAGGTTGCCGATGAAGCGTTCACCAAAGCCGACGAGTTCGCCAAGGCGGCCGTCCAAGCCGCCGCCGCGGCAACCAAGCGGGCGACCGATACGGCCAACGCCGCCAAACCGGCCAACCGCAACCTGCGAATCCCCTCGACTCCCATCACGATCGACGTCGCTCCCGCGCCGATTCGCATGAAGCAACCGGCGGCGGCCAGCGTCGTCCAAGGAGCCAAAGCCGAAGCGCCGATCGCCGTCGAACGACTGTTCAGTTTCGCCGACCCGGTGACGCTGGCGATCCAAGCGCCCGGCGGAGTGGCGGGAATCTCCATTCCCAACGCCACGATCGCCAAAGGGCAAACGGCGGGAAAACTGGCTATCTCGGCTGCCGCCAACGCGACTCCCGGAAAACACCAGTACACCGTCCGTGGCTCGGTCCGACTCAACAACATCACTCTCACCGTCGAACAACCGCTTGAATTGACGGTGCAGCCCGCTCCTCCCGCCGCCAAGAAATAGCCTCCCCATGAAACTCACCCTCCCCCTGTCGCTCGCCGTTTTGACTTTGGTCTTGCTGGCAACCGCCCCTGGGGCGCGCGGACAGCAAGTGATTCCACTCGCCAAGCCCAATCGCTCGACGGCTGTCGACTTCACGCGCGAGGTGCTGCCGATCCTCCGACGAAAGTGCTTGGCGTGCCACAGCGAGTCCGCCGAGACCAACGGCGGACTGAGCCTTGATTCACCCCAGGCCATGCTCAAGGGCGGCGACACGGGTCCAGCCATCGCCCCCAAGAACGGGGCGGCCAGCCTGCTGATCCAGCTCAGCGCTCATCGCGAAGAACCACACATGCCGCCGCCGGATAATGATGTCGCGGCGACGGATCTCACCCCCGCCGAACTTGGGTTGTTGCAACTCTGGATCGATCAGGGGGCGCGCGGGGGGGCGTCCACTCTACTCTCCCCTCAAGCATGGCAGCCCCTGCCGTCCCGACTCAATCCGATCTACGCTGTGGCGATTTCCGCTGACGGCCAATTCGCCGCCTGCGGACGGGCCAACCAAATCTTCATCTACCAC
This sequence comes from Pirellulaceae bacterium, assembly GCA_030748485.1. GTDB lineage: Bacteria > Planctomycetota > Planctomycetia > Pirellulales > Pirellulaceae > JASMLW01. Next base: position 4,838 of record JASMLW010000257.1, on the reverse strand, counting down.
GTCGGCACGGGCGCGTTGGTTACGCGGCTCACCGATCCGAAACTTCAGGCGGAGACAAAGTCGGGGCTGCCCGGAACGGCTCATCGCGACATCGTCCAATCGCTGACGTTCAACGCCGCCGGTGATATGCTCGCCTCAGGTGGATTTCGCGTCGTGAAGCTCTGGAAACGACCGCGCGACGTACAGCGATTCGCCGTGAACTCACCGACCGTCACCACGGTCGCCGCCGCACCAACCGGCGAGTGGATCGCTACGGCTGGCGGCGACAAAACGATTCGTCTGTGGAAAGCGGAGACCGGAGAGGCCGGGCCCGTCTTGTCAGGACATCTTGACGTAGTCACTGCGCTCGCGTTCTCGCCCGACGGCAAGCACCTGTTCTCCACATCGCAAGACAAGTCGTGGCGCCAATGGAATGTCGCCGATGGAAAACTAGCTCGCACTGTCGAGACAGCGGCCGCCTTGCGAGGCGTCACGTTGGTGTCCGAACCGCCGGTCAAGGATCAACCGCCGAGTTGGCGAGTCGTCACCGCCGGCGACGACAAGTTTGTCCGCAGTTGGAGTTATCCAGCCGACCCCGCGCCGCCGCTCGCGGTCGCCAAGGCCAGTATCCTGATCGGCAGCGGCGATGGAAAACTCACGGCGATTGCCTCCAGCGACGGCAAGATTCGCGTGCTCGACGAGAACTCGGAGCCGATCAAAGAATGGCAAGCCTCAGCGAACGCCCTGACCGCGGTCAGTTTCACGGGCGGAGCCGCAACACCCACGCAAATCGCCACGGCCGACGCGACCGGCGTCGTGCAGGTGTGGAACATCGCCGAGGGGACTGCGGTGGCGACCATGCACTCGACCTCGGGCGCTCCCACTTCGCTGGCGTTGCAGTCGGACGCCAAGCGACTCGCCGTGGGCTTCGACGCTGGAGCAGTTTCGGTTTGGAACGTGGCCTCCCCACTGCCGCCAGTGGCGACAGACAAGGGATCGCGTCTGGCGGCGGTCAGCGCTGATCGCAAGCGTGTGGCGGCGATCGCTGTGCGAGGTGGTAAGCATGTCGTCGTCGTCCGCGATGTCTCCAACGGAAAAGAGCTCTATCTGCTCGAAGGACACACGGCGGCGATTCGAGCCGTTGCTTTCCGAGCCGACGGAGCGCAGGTGGCGACCGCGGCGGATGACAAAACAGCGCGGCTGTGGACGCTCAACGCAGCGAAGCCTCAACCGGTTGCTCAATACGAACACGCGGCGGCGGCGCACGCCGTCGGGTTTCACTCCAATGGACAGCTGATCGTCTCCGGAGCCGCCGACGGATCCGTCGTGGAGTGGAAAGCCGCCAAAGGCGAGTTGGCTCACGAGTTGAAGGGCCACACGGGCGCCGTCACCGGAGTCGCTTTCACGAACGCGAACGAGTGGGTGACGACGTCGGCTGACAAGACGATTCGTTTTTGGAACGCGGCCGGCGCTCAGACGCGCAGCGTCACCGCAGCTGCTCCAATCGTCCACCTCGCCGTCTCCGCCGATCGCGCGAAGATCATGGCTACGCTCGGCAATCAGACCGCGCAGGTCTACCTGGCCAACGGTCAGCCAGCCGAGCTGGTGAAGCCCGCCGAGGCGATCAGCAGCGCCGATTTTTCACCTGACGGCGCGCGTCTCTCACTGCAGCATGCGTCGGGGGTCTCGATCTGGAGTGCGAAAGGTGTGCAACAGGAGTTGCTGCGTGGAGCCGCCGCGCTGACGTCCCACTTCTTCGCCGGACCGGGCCAGGTCGTCACCTTGGACGCCAACGGCCAGCTCGTCACGCAAACGGCTCAGTTCACAGTCGCGGCGGCCGCCAGCGGAGCCAAACCGATTCGCGGCCTGCACTTCGCCGCCAACAACTCGGCTGTGTTTTCGGCAAGTGAAGACGGCTTTTTACGCGGCTGGAATGTGACCAACGGTCAGCAGACCTTCGCCGCCAATCACGGTTCGCCGATCCACGCGGCGGCGCTCAGTCGCGACGGACAGAAACTGGCGACGGTTGGCGACAACAAGTTGATCAAGCTGTGGAACGCGGCCAACGGAGCGGCCATCGCGCCCAATCAGCTGACGGGAATGACATCCGCCGGCAAGGCAGTCGTCTTCTCGCCGGACGGTTTGCGAATCGTCGCGGCGGGGACGGCGGCGAACGACATCGTGGCCTTTGAGCTGGCGACGGGCGATCTGCAGCAACGCTTTGTGGGTGGGGCGGCGAGCCATCTGGTCTTCCCCGTCGGCTCGACATTCGCTTTGCTGCGAGCTGAGAAGATCGAGCGCGACGACGTTTTGGCGCTGCAGCGGATTGCCGGACATACTCAGCCGGTCACTTCTGTCGCGGCGATTCCCACGACGCCGTTGCAAGTGATTTCGGGCGGCGCCGACGGAACGGTCCGACACTGGAACCTCACCAATGGGGCGGCCATTCGCTCAATGAATCACGGCGGGGTCGTGACGGCTGTCGCCGTGCGGCCGGATGGAACGCGCTTCGCCTCCGGCAGCGCGAACAATACTCTGCGAATCTGGAATGCAGCGAACGGACAGTCGGTCGCGCAGATGAAAGGGTCGCAGCGAGCCGCTGAGGAAGTGCTGCGCTTGACCCAAGCCAAGACGGCCGCCGATCAGCAATTCACGACGGCGACCAACCTGCAAAAAGCGGCCGAGGCGGAGGCTCCCAAACAGCAGACCGCGGCCAAGGCGACCGCCGACGCCTTGACCGGGGCCGACGCCGACTTGAAGGCCAAGCAGGACGCCTTCAACAAGGCACAACAGACCAAGATCGCCGCTGAAAAAACGGCGATCGATGCGGCCGCGGCGGCGCAAAAAGCCCTGCTCGCCAAGTCGATGGCCGACGCCAAAGTCGTCGCTGCTCAAACCGCCGCCAAGGTCGCCGCCGATGAAACGCGCCGCGCCAAGGCGATCGCGGCGACTCAGCCCGGCAACGCGACGCTCGCCCAAAAAGCGAAGACGGTCGAGGCGGCGCAAGTAGCCGCCGACAACGCCGTCAAGGCGGCCCAGGCCGCCGTGGCTCCGCCCACTCAAGCCGCCACGGCAGCGGCCAAGGCGGCCGCCGACGCGGCTACTAAAGCGGTCGCCACCGGCAAGCCGTTCAACGACGCGCTCACCGCCTTGAATACGTCCAAAACTGCTCGCGTACTTGCCGATCAGAAAAACACCATCGCTCAACGCGAAGCCAAGGAGGCCGCGGCGGCCGTGCCGGTCTCGAAGCAGGAAACTGAAAAACGCAAACAAACGCAGGCGACCGCTCAACAACAACTGGACGACGCGACCAAAACGGCGCAGGCGAGCGAGAAGCCGTTCAGGTCGCTGGCCTTTTCTCCAGATAACTCCATGCTCGCCACCGTCGGCGATCAGTTCGATGTCCATACTTGGGGCGCCGAGCGAGGCGAGCCGGTGGCGGCGTTCCAAGGTCACAACGCCGCGGGAACGGCCGTTGCGTTTACGGTTGACGGCGAGATCGTCTCCGCCGCCGGCGGCCAAGCGATTCGCTGGAATGTGAATCCGAGTTGGCAGCTCGAGCGAGTTGTCGGTGACACGAGCGATCCCAAAGTGTTAGTCGATCGCGTCACGGCCGTCGACTTCAGCAACGACGGCAAGCTGTTCTGCGCGGCCGGTGGAGTGCCGTCGCGCGATGGGGAGATCAAGATCTTCGACGTCGCCACCGGCGACCTCGTTCGCGCGCTCGAACCGATACACACCGACGCTGTCGGCGGAGTCGAGTTCTCTCCGGACGGCAAATTCATCGCCTCGGCCGCCGCCGACAAATACGTCCGCGTTTTCGATGTGGCAACCGGCAAGTCGATTCAGCAGTTCGAAGGCCATACGGCTCACGCCCTGGACGTCAGTTGGCGAGCCAACGGGACGACGCTCGTCAGTTGTGGAGCCGACAACACAGTGCGAATCTGGAACGCTCGCACGGGAGATCGCCTCCGCACCGTGGGTGGCTTCAACAAGCAGGTGTCGGGGATCCAGTTCGTCGGACAGACCAACTTCGCGCTGGTCTGCTCGGGCGATCGCATTGTGCGGATGATCAACGTCGACAATGGCGGCAACGTGCGCAATTTCTCGGGCTCTGGTCAGGACTTCCTCTACAGCGTCGATGTGACGCCCGACAGCAAGTTCGTCGTCTGCGGCGGATATGACAGTGTGCTGCGGATTTGGAATGGAGCCGCCAACAACTCGCAGCCGCTCAAGGCTCTGGGTCCGCCCGAACCGCAGGAGTCGGTCGCGGCGAAGGAATAGGACCGACAGTGAAGTTCTCACTCCGCCTGCTCCTGATCGTCGTGACGATCGCCGCTTGCGCCGCTGGGTGTGGCGCCTGCGGCCGCCGGCTGAGTTGATCGTCAAACTCGATGGCGGACCCCATGTCACCATCGGCGAACGGGTGCTCACCGCCGATGAAGTTCCCGCGGCGCTGAGCCACGAAGCGGCCCGGCGGAGGTGGTGGTTCATCGAGGGAACGTTGGTTCTTTACGCCCACCGGACGACGGCGGCGGGTAGGTCCTGCCAAGTAGGTCCTGCCAAGTAGGTCCTGCCTGCCGGGCAGCACCTCGCGACACCAGCCCGCCGCGCCAGCAAGGGGCAGCGGCTGTATAGATCCAGCAGCGCGAAGCCGCGCTGAGCACGAATCTCGCGATCGATTCTGGGTCAACCCGCATTCGACGGCCTCGGAAGGCGCCTCGGAAGGCCATCGTACATGGACCTCGCGACCGGCGAAGCTCCATTCACCAGCGCGCGGCAATGATAAGCCCCGATGTCGTGCTGCGGCGGTGATCGGCTAGAATAACTGTCCACTTCTACACTCGCGTATCTCAATC
>JASMLW010000256.1 GCA_030748485.1 Pirellulaceae bacterium | reverse complement strand
TTCGGCGACATCCTTTCGAGCGGCCAGCTGTCCGCCCAGACGAACTTCAACTTTGTCACGGCCGACATCCCCCTCTCCTCGGGCGCTCGCCGAACGAAGATCGCCGAACACAACAAGGCCTTGACGGACGACCGCGCCTTTTTCCTCTTCCACCATTTCGAGAACGCCGTCGGCTTTACGCGAGCTCCGGGTCCCAACACGCCCCCCATCTCATTCACTGACCGCAGCATCGACCGATACACGATCGGCGTCGAACGCAGTCTTGCGGAGGGACTCTGGTCGATCGAGGTGCGGATGCCGTTCACGTCCGGGGTCAACATTCAAGAGAACAGTCCCGCGCTGCCGGCCCAGCCCGACTTTCAGTTGTTCAGCGGTCAAGTCGGCGACATTTCCGTGGCGCTGAAACATCAGCTTTACGAAGACGACACTCTGGGAATCGCCGCCGGTCTGGGCGTCACGGCTCCGACCGGCAGCGACGTGCAGGGATTTCTACCATTCGCGGCGCCTGCGGCGGCCCAGTTTCGCATCAGCAACGACGCGATCCACCTGCTTCCGTTCATTGGGTTCGTCACGACTCCCAGCGAGCGCTGCTTCGCGCACGGGTTCCTGCAAGTCGATGTCCCTACCAACGGCAACCGCGTGATTGCGACAAACGGCGTCGGCGGATTGGCGACCGGGCGGCTGAACGAGTCAACGCTGCTCTACCTCGACGGATCCATCGGCTACTGGCTCCATCAGGACCCCACCAGGAGATGGATGCGGGGCGTCGCCGTTTCGGGTGAGCTGCACTACACGAGGTCGCTGCAATCGGCCGATTCGATGCCGTTCTTCAACGGTGTCTTCGGCGACGGAGACGGCCGTGTCGAGTTTCTCAACGGCACGATCGGGTTGCACTGCGCTTTGACGGCCGGGACAAGTGTCCGTGTTGCGGCCGTCCTGCCGTTGCTCGGCGGCGTGCGGCGATCTTTTGATGCGGAAGCACAAGCGGCGATCATCCGTCAGTTTTGACGAATGCCCCAGACCGGCCACTTGCATCTCGAGTAGTTCGCGCAATAAAGCTGGCGTTTGGCGGCTCGTGCGGAGTTTGAGATGGGTTGGCGGGAGTCGTTCACGCAGACGTTTGGCCCAGGCCTGTTCAACGGGGCCGATCTATCCACCTGCCTGCGGATCTTGCGAGCAAACCGATTTCGTGTCGAACCGCGCTTCGCCTTGCGATTGATGGCGGCCCTTTCCGCCAGCTTGTCCAACTCGATAAACGGACGCATCGAGAAGTGGCGATTCGCGCGCAAGTACTCAAAAGTCGAAGTCCCTGCTCCGCTGTTTATTCTCGGTCACTTTCGCAGCGGTACAACGCATCTGCACAACCTGCTCACCCAGGACCCGCGATTCGCGTACCCCAATCTGTTTCAGGTGAACTACCCGCGGATCTTTCTATCGACTGAAGCGATGGCAACGCGAATGATGCAAGTCCTCTTGCCCAAAACGAGGTTTGGCCTCGACAACGTTCGGCTCCAGTGGAAGACACCTTACGAGGATGAATTCGCACTCGCAGGCGGCCACGGCATCTCGCCCTACATTTCGTTCGCGTTTCCCGCCCAACGCGATTACTACGATCGATACCTGACGCTCCACGATCTGACCGACCGGGAGCGGGCCGAGTGGATCGAGCACTGGCGCACGTTCCTGCAGAAACTCACTTGGAAGTACGACCGCCCCTTGGTGCTCAAATCGCCCTGTCACACGTGCCGCATCAAGACGATCCTCGACGTCTTTCCGGACGCCAAGTTCGTCAATATCCATCGCAATCCGTTCGACGTATTCCGCTCAACCCGGCATATGATAGGCATCATCGACCGCTATTGGGCGATGCAACGGGCTCCGCTCGAATCGTGGGAGACGCGGGCGTTGCACCAGTATCGGCAAATGTATGAAGTCTATTTCGCCGAACGCTCATTGATCCCCGCCGGCCGGCTCTGCGAGACAAGTTACGAGTCGCTGGACGCTGACCCGGTGAATCAAGTGCGGCGAATCTACGAGTCGCTCGAGCTGCCGGACTTTGCTGAATTCGCCCCGCAGCTGACCGAGTACGTCGACGGACTGGCCGGGTATCAAAAGAACAAACTCCCCGCCCTCAGCGCCGACGACCGCGCCATGGTTGCGCGCGAATGGGCGATCTGCTTCGAACAATGGGAATACGCGACGGACACTGAGGAGCGCAAAGCCGACGAGTCCGAATGAGCGTCGGGGCTGCGGGCTGATGTAAACGAACCACTACACACCAGCGACACGGCGTCGCACACCAGCCCGACACCAGCCCGACACCAGCCCGACACCAGCCCGACGCGCGAGCGAGGGATCGCAGCGCGACGGACTCTCAACCGCCAAATACTCGACGCAGCGTCGATACAGCGGCCGCCCCTTGCTTGCGCTGCGGGCTGATGTAAACGAACCACTGCACACCAGCGAAACGGCGTCGCACACCAGCCCGACACCAGCCCGACACCAGCCCGACGCGCGAGCGAGGGATCGCAGCGCGACGGACTCTCAACCGCCAAATACTCGACGCAGCGTCGATCAGTCAACATGTCCCACCCAACGTGAGACGGAGATGATTCACCTCTTTACCGGCATGACGCCCGACGCCCGGATTTTCTCCGAGCTATTGCCTCGGTTGCCCGGCGCCCGCGTGGCCGAATGGATTGAGCCACGAAGCGACGAGTCACTCGTTCGTTATTCGGCGCGCGTGGCGCAATTGATGCCCCGCCAAGGCGACGACATTCTCGGCGGCGTCTCCTTTGGCGGGTTCGTGGCGTACGAGGTCGCTCGCATCCTCCGACCGCGAGGTTGTGTCTTGATCTCGAGCGTATGCAGCCCGCTGGAAATGCCACCCGTTATGCGAGCCTGCCGACCACTCGCCGCGCTCGGTGAATCGTTCCTCGCCTCCATCGGCGCTCTGGCCACGAGCTGCCCGCGGCGATTGCGCAGCGGCTCGACTTCCCGGCTGAGAAAGCTGGCCGGTGAGCGCGGGCGCTGGCGCCGCTGGGCTACGTCCGCTGTGTTGGGTTGGCGGCCGGTGAGTGAGCCGTTTCCGTGCCCCGTGCTTCAGATTCACGGCTCAGCGGATGCGACGTTTCCGCACCGCTACACCAGGCCAGACGTCACCATCTCGCGCGGCGGACACATCATCGCGCTGACACATCCAACGGAAGTGGCGGCGGCCATTCGAGGGTTTACTCACTCGCTCGGCGTGGAAGTCGCGGACCGTTGAGCGCGCTCGCGCGAGTGGCGTGAAAGGAAGCTCCAAATCTTGTCATTTCGCGACCTCGCCCAGCGGTGGTCAAGTCCTCGGACGACCTCCTAATGGCGCAGCAAGAACTCGTTGGCGTTAATCAGAGCGTGCTGTAGATCCTGCAGCCCCACCTCTTCACCGTTCTCAGCCAGATGTCGTTTCGCCAGCGACAGTTCCTTCGCGGACGGTCTCCGCGTCACGGTGGCCAAATAGACGTTGGCGATCAGTTCGTCCACGTCGAGACCGGCCTTGCGCCAAGCGGCGATGCGGTTTTCGGGCGACTCGATCTTCTTCAGAATGCTCGGGTTGTTGATCAGGTGGACGACTTGGTTCAGCGTCGGATCGGTTTCTCTCGCACAGTCGCACGCCACGTCGCGAACGGGCTTGGCGAACGCCTGCAAGAACTTGTGCTCAACTTCACCTTCGGCGAGAGAAATCGCTTTGGCCCCCCGCGGATAACCGGGGAATTCCTCCGGGACGCCGGTCGCCATGCTGATCGCATCGATGATCTGCTCCGCTGACAACAACTTGACGACCGGCCGAATGAAGTAGCGTTGTTCGGCGGCCGCCTGCGCCGATTGCTCGACTCGCGACTTGGACGAGAGTTGATAGGTGGTCGAGTTCGCGATCGCGCGAACGATCGGCTTGAAGCGGTAGCCGCCGTCGGCGAACTCTTTCGCCAGTGCGTCGAGCAACTCGGGGCTCGACGCCGGATTCGAATCGCGGAAGTCGTCGATCGGCTCGACGACTCCCAGCCCCATCAAGTGCGACCAAACTCGATTGACGGCGGACCGCGCAAAGAACTCATTTCCGGGCGCGGTGAGCCAGTGAGCCAGATCATCGCGGCGGTCTTCGCTGGCGACCAGATCGGCCGTCGGTGTGCGGAACGCCGCCGGACTCGCATCCCCTTCCAATCCGGGCACCTGCACTTCGCCCGTGGGAGCCAGAAAGACGACCTCCTTGTCCAGACCAAACCGCTTCCCCTTTGTTTTGACGCGAGCGAAATGCGCGGCGAGACCAAAGTAGTCGGTCTGCGTGATGTCCTCGTACGGATGGTTGTGGCATTTGGCGCATTGAATCCGCACTCCGAGGAACAGCTGAGAGAACGACTCGGCCGCGACATCGGGGGTCCGTGAGATGCGATAAAAGTTCGCCTCCGGCGCGTTAATCGTGTCGCCGACGCTCGAGATTATCTCGCGGGCGACTTCATCGAACGGTCGATCGGCCTCCAGGTTGTGAACCATGTAGCGGTGGAAATTGTGGACGCCTCGTTCAGTGATCGCTTCGCGATTGCCGCGCATCACGTCGGCCCATTTCAGCGCCCAGAACTGCGCGTACTCCTCCCGCTCCAACAGCTGATCCACCAGCTTCGCTCGCTTCCGAGGATCGTCGGAGTCGATAAAACGACGAGCTTCTTCGGGATCGGGGATTCCGCCAACCAGGTCGAGATAGACGCGGCGGAGAAACTCGTCGTCCCCCGCCAGTCGTCCCGGTTGCAACTGCAGTTGTTTCTGCTTCGCAAACACGTGCGTGTCGATGAAGTTCGCGACCGGCGGACGCTTGAACTCGAAAGCTGAGTCCTCTTCGATGTAGGTGAGACGGATCGATTGGATGATGTCGAGATAACGCACGAGCACGGCCCCTTCAGCTGTGCCGGAGAACTCGATGCGGCCGTCTTTGGCGACGCCAAGCGGCCCTTCCGTCGCCGCGGTGAAGACGGCCAGATCGGTGACGTCGCGCGCGCCGCCGTCCGTGAAATGCGCGCGGACAACCAGCTGCTGACTGGGCGTCCCGGAGGTGAGATGGCGCGACGACGGCAGCACTTCAAGCCGGTCCACTTTCCTGGAATCAGAATCTCGAGTCCCCTCCGCGATCCATTGCCGCAAGGTCTCAAAGGCCCCTTCGCCGGGCCGCACGCGGACGCCGCCTTGGTGAGCGATCTTGCCGCCCGCCTTCAGCAGAATCAGACTCGACTCCGGCTGCAAAACGTTGGTTCGACGACCGTAGCCCTCCCGGGTCAGCGTCTGCAAGTCGATGTCCGGCTGAAACCCCCGCAGGCTCATGCGAAAACCGTTCTTGCCTTGGGGCGAACCGTGGCAGGCTCCCTGGCTGCAGCCGCCGCGCGAGAGAGCTGCAATCACATCCGTGCGGAAGTGCATCGGCCGGCGCGTCGCAGCGTCCTGCACGGAAACTCTCACGTCGCCGATCGCGTCGCCCTCGTAGCTGACCGAAATCGTCGTTTCGCCGTCACTGCGGGCGACGACGACGCCGTCCGATCCGATCGTCGCCACGCGCTCGTCCAGCGACTTGTACTCCGCTCGACGGGTGACATCGGCGTGCTTTCGAACGCCCTTGGCAACGACGATCTTCGAGACGGCGAGGCGCTGGCGACTGTCGGCCCCGCTCAACGAAAACTCGCTCGGTTCGACAACCACCATCACGTCGTCGCCGCGAGTTTGGACGGCGCACGCCGTGTTCAGTAAAGCCGCCAGTCCACAGAGAATCGAGATCCGCCAGGCAACTCGCCAGATCGTCTTCAAACTCGTCGATTCCGCTCGCGCCGATAATCCCATCACCGCACCTCAGGCGTCGTTTTCAATGCTCTTTACTATTTGTCAGTGTCCGACTTGTCGGTGTCCGACTTGTCAGTGTCCGACTTGTCCGCATCCGACTTGTTCGCATCCGCCGGCTCTTGCTCAGCGGCCTTGGCGGCCACCGTGATTTCGAGTGAGCCGCCCGCGGCCGACTCAGCGTACTGATCGATCTTGGCTTCGCCGGGGAATTTGATCGCGTACTTCCCCGGCTTCACATCGGCGCCGACGCCGATGGTCACTTCAACCTCGTCCTGCCCGGCGGCGAATTCGATTTCTTCCGCGACGGTGAATCCGTCGATCTGACTCGGCGCAACCTGGAAAGCTCCGTCGTAGGGCGCGACTCGGTTCGCTCGGACGACGACTTTGACCGACGCTCCCGGCGGCGATGTCAGTTTGCCGACGGCCGGCGCGGGTGCAAACGCCACTTGCACATCCAAATCGAACGTCCGCGTCAAGTTGATCGTGCGAGTTTCGATCTGAGTTGTTCCAGTCAACGTGACACGAAAAGCGCCGACGGTGGAATTGACTTCGGACTTGAGTCGCCCCACAGGTTCGGCCGTCTCGACCGTGCCATCGGCTATGTTCGACTCCACTCCCGGTTTCCGCAGCCGGTTGTGTTCGAGTTGTCCACCGCGAGCGACGAACCTAATCGGCTTGTCGAACCCATCTCGCCGCGTCGTCTTGACGACAAACTCCCGATGGCCAAACCGCGGCATGACAACTCGCAAATCGGCTGGATCGAAATCAAAAGGAGCGGGCGGCAGCACCAAAACGGCCAGGCGATCGGTCAGTGTGGGCGGCAGGCGCCGTTGGTCCTCCCGCAATTCGAACGGCTCGCCGTGAGGACCGCGACCGGTCGGCTTGCGATCGACCAACGGGTGCGTCGACGCCACCGCTTTCAGCGAGCGATCGTTGTGCGTGGCCGAAGCGAAAACCTGCAGCGAATAAACGCCCGGCTTCACCGAGGGATCGACCTCCAACGCATTGACCAGTTGATTCACATCGGCGCCGATCTCCGGAGTCCGCAAACGCATTCCCTCGGGAGCGCCGGTCAATTCCAGTTGGACCGGTCCGTTGTAGTCGGTCCGTTGCAGGGCGAGCGGCAACGGCTGCCAGGTTCCCTGAGGAATCGCTATTCGCCCGACCTCGGACGTCAAGCCAATCGCCGGTTCATGCAATCGCAACTCGATGCGGTACGCGTACTCGGGGCCGCCTTTGCGCACGACATCCAACACCTTGATCAGGAAACGGCCATCCGCCGGAGCCGAGAAATCGAAAGTCGGATCGTCGAAACCGCTGTCGTCAACCTGCTTGAGTGTCTTGCCATCCGGCCCAATGATTGTCATTTCCAAATCGGCCGCCGAGCCCATGTCGCGCGTATCGGTGCGGATGTGGATCCGCTGTCCCTTTTTCAATTCGACGGCGAAGTGGTCCCAGTCGTTGGCCTTGTCAATGATGCCGTAGGCGTTGCCGGGAACGGAAACGACCGTCGCCGCCTCGGGTTCGTCGTTGGGCTCTTTCTCGTGTTGGTTTTCCAATGACGACACTGCCAACGGCAACCAAGCCGATGCGTCATCACCCTGACCGCGAAGGCCAAAGTAAAACCGCTTCGCGCCGGTCAGTTTGGGAAACTGAATTCCTTGCCGGCTGTTGTCGGGAAGCTGCGGGAATAGGACTTCTGAACGTTCGCCGGGCCGGGCGGCTGACGGCAGCGCCAGTCGAGCAACCGGAAAACGGCCGAGCCGCAGGAGGTAAGACCAATGCACTGATCCCTTGTAGCGGGAGTCGCGGACTTGCACAAAATAACGACCACTCTGCTTGAACGTATGTTGAAAACGACAGTCGAAGAACAAGCCCGAATCGTTGTCGCGATCGGCGACGTAATTGCCCTGATCGTCGACCACGACAATCCACGGATCGAGGTCCTTGCCAAACCGATTGCCGACCACTTCAAACGAGACGCGCTGGCCGGCTTTCACATCGATGGCGTAAATGTCGACGTCACCGGCGTGGCAAACTCCGGCGATCGCGGCCGGTAGTTGCACCACTTCAGCCACCGCCGGTTTGTTGTTCTCGTCCTCCCCCGGTTGCTCGTCCTCGGGGAACATCGGCAGATCGTCAATCGCGAACAAGTGCACGTTGCTCAATCCGTCCTCGGTCGCCAGCCGCAATCCGTAGACGCCCAGCGGCGCGTCGGCGGCCGCGCTGATTTCAAACGCGGCCGACTGGGGCTTGCTGTCCTCGACGAGCTTAGCCGTCAATCGACCGTCGGGGACGGAGAGCCACAGCGCCACAGCGCCGTCCAACTCGCTCCCCCGCAACTCGACGCGCGTCGTCTCGCCTCGCAACACGCTGGGCGGAAAGACGTTCTCGATGAAAGCCTGTCCGAAACAGGAACCGGCTGTCATCAGCACGGCCGCAGTGGCCGTCAACGACGCTGGGACGGGGAACATCGACCGGTGAGCAAAGGAAGACCAATGGCGCATGACTTTTCCAATCGGTGAAGCGAGAGGAGATCGATCAATGCGGAAGGTCGCCGCCTCCCGGCAGGCACGATCATACATCAAACAGGGTTGATTTGTCTTGCCGAATGGTCTCGACTTGGCTAAGGTTACGGACGCTGAGGATTGACCATAAGTTGAGTATCCAGACCGCTTTCCATTTCCCTACGCGAGTTGATCCGCATGTTACGTCTGTACGGTCCAGCCGTTAATCGTCGAGAGCCGTTCAGCCGCCGCGAGATGTTGCGAGCCGGCGCGCTCGGCGTCACCGGTTTGGGGCTGTGCAACTTGTTGGATTTGCAGTCCGCGTCAGCGGCCCCGTCAAGCAGTTTCGGCAAGGCCAAGAACTGCATCGTCTTGTTCTTGTCTGGCGGCGCCTCGCACATCGACATGTACGATCCGAAGCCGAACGCGCCGGAGGATGTTCGCGGCGAGTTCAGCTTGATTCAATCGAAGATACCTAGCGTTCCCGTCTCGGAACATTTGCCGCTGTCGTCGAAGTTGCTCGATCGGGGAGCTCTGATTCGCTCGATGACGCACACGTCGTCGGGCCACGCGGGCGGCGGCTACATCATGTTCACTGGCTACAAGTACGAGGGCAACGAGGGCCAAGCCAACTTCATGAGCCGCGAAGACCATCCTCATATGGGAGCGGCGTTGGCCAAGATCAGCCCGGGTCCCGGCCCGATGGTTCCCTTCTCCCTCGTTCCCCGCCGACTGGACGCCGGCAGCGGGCGACGAGCCGGACAGTGGGGCGGACGGCTCGGCGGCAAGTACGATCCGTTGCAGACCAACGGCAACCCGAACGACGATGATTTTCGACTCGACCACCTGCCGCTGGTCGCCAATCGGCCGCCCGAATTGTTGATCCGCCGCAAACGCTTGCTCGACCAGGTGAATGCACAGGTCAAGTACCTCGAAGACAACGGGTTGGCTCGCGCCCTTTCGACGAATCAAGAGAAGGCGTTAGAAGTGATGGCGTCGGCGGCGGTGCGCCGCGCGGTGAACCTGGCGGACGAGGATCCCGACGTGCGCTCCGCCTACGGTCGCAACCTGTTTGGGCAATCCGTCTTGCTCGGGCGGCGCATGCTGGACGCCGGCGCACGGCTGGTGCAAGCCACCTGGTTGCGCAAACAAGGACAGAAGGGATACGCCTGGGACAGCCATTGGCAGAATTTCGAATCGCTCCGCGAAGACCTGATCCCGCCGTTCGACTTGGCTCTCCACGCGCTGATCACGGACCTTGAGGAGAAAGGGCAGCTCGACGAAACGTTGGTCGTCGTGGCCGGGGAATTTGGCCGGACGCCGCGGGTCACTCTCAAAACGGCGGGCCGCGAGCATTGGCCCGGATGCTTCTCCGTGCTGCTGTTCGGCGGTGGAATACGCGGCGGCCAGGTGTATGGCGAGTCCGACAAGATCGGAGCCTACCCGGCCTCGGATCCAGTTTCGCCCGCCGATCTAACGGCCACGATCTATCACTGCATGGGTGTCGACCCACGAACGGAGATTCGCGATCAGACGGGGCGCCCGATGAGACTGTCGGAAGGCGCACCACTCGACGCCGTGCTGACCTGACGCGCGATGCGAGTCTCGCCATTGGATCGTTCCAAGCGACTCGACTAGACAAGTGACGAGCCGACAAATCTCGTTCGCCGCGTGTGTGGACTGGATGCCGACACGAGAGGAATTGAAATGCGACTGGTCTTTGGAATGCTGGCGGTTGCCTGTTTGGCCACGGTTGGCGGCTGCGCCGCATCGGGCAGCTCAGCCGTCCCCACCACGGCCCCCGACCTCGGCGATGATGCTGTGATATTTACCGACAAGCGAGAACTCATGACCGACGCTGGACCGACTGACGACGACGCTCCCCAAGAATTCACCTCCACCCCCTCCGGACTCAAGTACCGCATCCTCCGCAAGGCCGATGGCCCGCAGCCAACGGCTACGCAAACGGTCGAAGTTCACTACCGCGGATGGCTCGACGACGGATCCGAATTCGACAGTTCCT
>JASMLW010000255.1 GCA_030748485.1 Pirellulaceae bacterium | reverse complement strand
ACAAAGGCTACGACCGCATGGTCATGGAGATGTTGGCCGCCGACGAGATCGCGCCTAACGATGACGAGAACGCTGTCGCGACGGGGTTCATTGTGCGGAATTTCTACCGCTGGAACTACAACACGTGGATGAAGGACGCCGTCGAACACACGGGCAAGGCGTTTCTCGGCCTGACGCTCAATTGCTGCCACTGCCACGATCACAAATACGATCCGATTGGCAATGAAGAGTACTTTCGATTCCGGGCGTTCTTCGAACCGATCGAAATTCGCCACGATCGCGTGCCGGGCGAACCGGACCCCGGCGAGTATCCGAAGTACTCCTACGGGAAACCGTACAAGCCGATCACGAGCGGGCTGGTCCGGATCATGGACGAGAAGCTGGACGCCGAGACGTTCATCTACACCGGCGGCGAAGCTCGCAACGTCATTCCCGACACGCCGCCAGTCGCGCCCGGCGGTCCGGCGGTCATCGGCGGCGACTCGCTGCAAATCCAAGCGATCGATCTGCCGCCGGAGTCGTGGTACCCGGGACTGAAGGCCTTCGTTCGAAAAGAATCGCTCGATGCGGCCGAGACCGACCTAAAGGCGAGAGAGGAGACACTGGCGAAAGCGAAACAGCTGGTCGCCGATGCGAAGACCGCTGAAGAGAAAGCAAATGCGCCGCTGACGCTGCGAGTCGACCAGCAGAATCTCGTTCGAGCTCAGGCTGCTCTCAAGGCGCTGCAAGCGCGAATACACGCGGACAAGATTCGCTATCAAAACGCAGCCGGCGACGCGGACGAAGCGGCTCGTCAGGCCAGCCGAGCTGAGCGTCAGGCGGCATTCGACGCGGCCCTTGTCGAGCAATATCGAGCTGAGCGGGCGCTCGCGGCGGCCAAACGGAAGCAACCCGTCGACGATAAAGCTGTCGACGATAAAGTGAAAGCTGAGATCAAGACGGCTCAGGGCAACGTCGACAAGATGACGGCGGCCGCCAAGAAAGCGGAAGAGTCGCTCGGCGCCGAGTCGACTGAATACACAGCCTTCAGCCCGAAGTATCCGCAACAAAGCACCGGACGCCGGGCGGCGTTGGCGAGGTGGATCGCAGACGAGAACAATCCGCTGACGGCTCGAGTCGCCGTGAATCACATGTGGGGCCGTCACTTCGGCCGCGCGATCGTCGAAACAACCGAGAACTTCGGCCTTAATGGAACAAAACCAACTCACCCGAAACTACTCGACTGGCTGGCGGTCGAGTTGATGGAGAGCGGCTGGAAGATGAAGCACCTCCATCGGCTGATCATGACCAGCAGCACGTACCGAATGGCGTCGTCCGCGGAGCGAGTTTCCAATCCACCCGGTCCCCAGCTCGATCCCGACAACATCTTTCTCTGGCGGTTCAAACCTCAGCGAATGGAAGCGGAAGTGCTCCGCGACAGCATCCTGGCTACGTCGGGGAGTCTCGATTTGACGATCGGTGGGAAGGAAATCGATCAGAAGCTCGGTCTGACAACACCGCGCCGCAGCATCTACTTCGAACACCACGGCGAAGGCCGCATGCAGTTCCTTGACCTGTTCGACGCGGCCGATCCGTGTGACGCCTATCGCCGCACGACCAGTGTTCGACCCCAGCAGGCGCTGGCGATGGCGAACAGCGAATTGTCGTTGCGCGAGGGGCGATTGCTGGCGCGTCGGCTAGGCGAGAAACTCAGCCAAGAACCGTTGTTTATCACAGCTGCATTTGAAACCGTTTTGAGCCGCACACCGACGGCCGCCGAGACGGAGGCGAGCCGGATGTTCCTGCGGCGGCAGACGGAATTGTTCGCGGCGGCGACAAAAGAGGAACTCGCCGCACCCAAAGGCGCACTCGTACCGGCGTCGACGGATCCGGCGACGCGAGCGCGCGAGAACTTCGTTCAGGCACTCTTCAATCACCACGATTTTGTCACGATTCGATGATGAACACGCGCGCTCCCCAACCTCAATGCCGTCACATCCAGCGCCGTACATTCCTGTCCGACGTCGGGATGGGATTCACCGGCTTGGCTCTCGGTGCGTTGCTGAATGAAGACGGGATCGCGCGTGAACCGTCCGCCGGCTCCCACACTCCGCCCGATGGTCAACCGCACTTTGCGCCCAAAGCGAAGAACGTGATCTGGATTTTTCTGTCCGGCGGGTACAGCCAGATGGAGACGTTCGATCCCAAACCGGCGCTTGCGAAATACGGTGGCAAGACCTACGACGAAACGCCGTTTCCCAATCCAACAAAGGACCCTCTGTTTACGCTGCGTTCCCGAGCGGTGGTCGGCGGCGACCGACCGCATTCGAAAATACTGCCGCTGCAGATTGGATATCGAGCGCACGGCGAATCGGCGATCGAAGTGACCGATTGGTGGCCGCATTTGGCGACGTGCGTTGATGACATCTCGTTCGTGCGTTCGATGTATACGACCGACAACGACCACAACGCCGAATTCCAGATGCATCACGGTCGGCACAAACTCGATCCACCGGAACCAGTTCTCGGTTCGTGGATTCACTATGGGCTCGGAACGCTGAACGAGAATCTGCCGGCGTTCGTGTTTCTCGGTCAGTACAAGGACACGCGCGTCCGATGGAACTTTGACGCGAATTATCTCGGGCCGGCGCACGCCGCGGTCGAGCTGTCGCTCGATCCGAAGAATCCACTGCCCTTCGGCGCCCGACCGAACGGTGTGCTAGCGGAGGAACAACGCAATCAGTTCGAGTTCATCAACCGGCTGAACGAGTTGTCGGCCATTGAATACCCCGAGGACGACGCGGTCCGAGCGCGGATCAAGTCATACGAACTGGCGTATCGAATGCAGATGTCCGTTCCCGAATCGCTCGACATGTCCGGCGAGACGGCGGAAACGAACCAACTCTACGGCATCGACGACAAGACAACGGAAATCTACGGCCGCCGCCTGCTGGCCGCGCGGAGATTGGCCGAACGCGGCGTCCGTTTCTCACTCGTCTATCTCAGTGACTACGGCGAATGGGATTCGCATCGCGATCTGCAGAAGAATCACGCTCGTTCGTGTGGGCGAGTCGACAAGCCCGTGGCCGGATTGCTGAAGGATTTGAAGCGGCGCGGCATGTTCGACGATACGCTTGTTGTTTTCTGCACGGAATTCGGCCGCACGCCGGGCGTGGAAGTTCGCGACGCCTACAAGGAGTACACCGGGCGCGACCATCACCCGCACGGATTCACTGTGTGGTTCGCCGGCGCCGGCGTGAAACGCGGCTTCGTTCACGGCCGCACGGATGAACTTGGATTCCACGCCGTCGAAGACGCTCACTACGTCACCGACATTCACGCGACCGTTCTGAATCTGCTCGGCCTCGACCCCCGCCGTCTCGACATTCCCGGCCGCAAGCGGCTCGACGCGGATTACGGGACGCCGATCGCGCAGATCATGAGCTGAGCCTCCAAACTCTGGAGTGCGAACCTATGATTTGTGGCGCCTCGAATGGGACGCTACGATTGCCGTCATGAATCTGCGGAAGTTGGCAATCACTCTGCTCATCGTCAACGCCCTGGCTCACGGCTGTCGGGTTGCACGGGGTATCTGCTGACGCTGCACTGAGCTAGTTCACGCACATTGTTTCATTGCGAGTTGGCTCGGAGCTGGCGGTCGAAGGATGACGGATGGCCGCCATGTCTCGCTGGAAGGCTTGTGAGATGCGTCAATCTCCACCGGTCGAGGAAGAAGAATCTCTATGTGCACTGACAGGTCGGTGTTACTATCGGTAGTTGGAAATTGCCGGTGACCTCCCCTTTACGAATCAGGTGGCGTTATGGCACGCAAGCGAGCGGAAACTTGGTGGAAACGCTGGTCTATAGTGAGCGCGATTGTCGTCTTGTTCAGCGTCTTTGCCGCCGACTTGCCGGCGCAAGTGCGTGGGCTAGATCGCGCGATACAGGCCCAGGAGCAGAACAACGGCGCCCTCTTCCGCATCCAAGGAGTCGCCGCCACCGGCATCGGCAGCAACGGTCAGGGACAGGCCGTTATCAAGGTGTACACGGCTCGACGAGGGGTCCGCGGAATCGCCGCCAAACTGAACGGCGTGGCTGTGGTGACCGAGTTCGCCGGCGTCATCGAGGCCTTTCCCAAGGGAGGCAACGGTGGCGGCAAAGGCAAGCCTGGCGGTGGAGATGATGGCGGCGGGGAAGTTGATCCAAGGACCAAGTTCCCCAGGCCCGTTCCCATTGGCGTATCCGTCGGCAGTCCCAGCATCACGGCGGGAACGCTCGGCTGCCGCATGAAGATCACAGATTTCGCGCAAGGAACGGTGAGCCATTTTATTCTCAGCAACAATCATGTGTTGGCCGATGAGAACCTTGACCTGCCGGGCGTGACGCTCGCGTTGCAACCGGGCCCATTTGACGGTGGGACGAGCCCCGCGGATTCGATCGGCGTCCTCGACGACTTCGTGCCGCTAATTCTCGATGACTCTTCGTTCAACTACGTCGACGCTGCAATTGCCCTCACGTCGCCCGAAGAGACCGGCGTAGCGACTCCCGCCGCGGGATACGGCGTTCCGCAGTCCACGTCCATGGAAGCTACGCCCGGGCTGAGACTCCAAAAGTATGGAAGGACAACTCGCCACACGCGCGGAGTAGTCGATGCGATAAACGCCACCGTACGAGTCCAATACTCGACGGGAATCGGCTTGTTCGCCGATCAGATCATCATCAAGGGGAGCAAGGGTAAGTTTTCAGATGGTGGCGATTCTGGGGCGTTGATCGTATCCGACCCGGACGCCGCCCCTGTTGGGCTACTCTTCGCCGGAAGCAAGCGAGTGACGATTGCCAACCGGATCAATTTGGTCCTCGACGCATTTAGCGATCCGGCAAACGGCGTCGTGGCGGAGATTGACGATGGCCAATGAGCAGAGGCAGCGTGCCACCACTTCAACAAGTGATTGACGACATCAGCCGCTCGTGGCTGAAGATCGCCGGCGTCGCCGGGCTAGGTGTTGGGGAGAACGAGGGAACTCCCTGCGTCAAAGTTTTCTTTTGCGATGAACGATCTTTGCGAGCCGCACCCATCCCCGACCAGGTCGGCGGATACCCCGTTGTCAAAGAGGTCGGCGGCGAGTTCTTCGCTGATTCCTAGAGCCAACAGGCTCTTTCTCTTATTGTTCTGCAGCGCTTCGTGACCGGTTGGTCTGAGCTGATCAGGACTCGCCCGGGCGCGGGAGTGTGGACCCACCGTTCTCTTGCAACCATCATCGGCGTTTGAGTTCCTGCTATGTTTCGGTCTGGTATTGATCTTCAATAGAATCGCCGCCAGCGGGGCAGGAGTCGAAGTCGCGCCCTCGCTTTCGGCACGGAGAACATGAACGAGATCATTGCATGAGTTCACCGAACAACCAGCGCATTGGCTTCGCAGTGCTCGCCGGGATCGCGCTGTTGGCGCCGTGGGCTGCGCTGCAGGCCGCCGATGCGGCGCCGCCCAATGTCCTGTTTATTCTGGCCGACGACCTCGGTGTGGGGGACTTGCCGTGTTATGGCAATCCGCATGTGGAGACGCCGGCCATCGACTCGCTGGCCGCGGCCGGAGTGCGTCTGACCGATCACTACGCGCCATCGCCGCTCTGCGCGCCATCGCGGGCCGGTTTTCTCACCGGCCGGTTCAATCATCGCACGGGTGCGGTGGACGTGCCGAGTAACCGGGGGCTCGACCGCATGGCGCTCTCGGAGAAAACGTTTGGGGACTATTTTCGCCAAGCCGGGTATGCCACGGCGCTCATCGGCAAGTGGCACAACGGTTTGTATTGCCGAGATCATCTGCCGCATCAGCGGGGATTCGATCTGTTCTACGGCTTTCCGAACGGCGGTCAGGACTACTGGAAGTGGAACTTGTTGCGGAACGACAAAAGGGTCACTCACGACGGTCGCTACTTGACCGATGTGTTCAACGACGAAGCCGTCCGATTCATCCGCGATTCGAAAGAGAAACGAAAACCTTTCGCGCTGTTCCTTTCTCATCACGCTCCGCATGTACCGTTTCAAGCTCCCCGACCGCTAGTAGAAAAATACCGCCGCCGACTGGGAGAGGACGGCGGTGAGAACGTGGCGATCATCTACGCGATGATCGAGGCGATGGACACCGGGCTGGCTCGCGTATTCCAGACGCTCAAAGACGAGGGATTGTGGGAGCGGACGATTGTCGTCTTCACGAGTGACAACGGCGCGTATCTCGGCAAGGTCGGAGGCGGGTCGACCGCACGTTACCACGCCGGCTTCTCGGGCAACAAAGGCGATGTGGGCGAGCAGGGAATCCGCGTTCCGGCGATCGCCGCGTGGCCGGGACGCATTCCGGCTGGGCGAGTTGTGAGTGTTCCCGTCCACGGCTGCGACTGGCTGCCGACGCTCTACAGCTTGACCGGAGCTGAACGGCCGGAGGGGGCGAAAACTCTCGATGGTTTGAACGTGATGCCACTGTTGCTGGGCAAACGCCAACCGGAGCTCGACGCTCGCGCGTTGCCGTTTCAGAAGAACCGCTACATGCCGGCGGCGCACAGTGACGCGGCGATTCGCCGCGGCCGCTGGAAACTGGTCTGGCCGGGCGCGCCGGTGACCATGAGGAAAGACAGTGCGCGCGACAACCCCTCCTACCTGCGCGGCGTCGTTCGTCCGCATTGGGAGATGCCGTTGGATCGCGAGCTGGGACCCGTGCCGCCGCATCAGGAGGAGAAGCCGCGACTGTTCGACCTCATCGCCGATCCGGCCGAGCGCCGCGACGTGTCCGCAGTCCACGAACAGCTGGTCGCCGATCTCGCCCGCAGTTACGACAAATGGTTCGCTGAGGTGATGACCGATTGGCGGCGATCGCGCCAGTCGATCGTCGAGCACGACCGGGCTTACTGGAGGGACCGCGCCGCGCCCGACCCGGCCGGCCTGTTCAAAGACTTCTGGCAATGGAAACGGGCTCCTCAAAACGTCGACCCCGAGACGGCCGACCCACTCCAAGTGTTCCGAGGATTCTGGAACGCTTCGGAGAACTAGGCCGGCGTTGCTGTTCGCCTCTGCTCCGGCAGCCGTGCGGCTCGCAGATGAGGAGAGCGCGATCACTCCGGTTTCCAGAATGGGTGACGCAACCGGAGAGTTGATTTCTGGGTAAACTATGTCCGTGCCAGTGTCCACCGGCGATCGAACTCCACAATTCCGCGCAATGAACTATGAACCGTCTCGCTCTCTTCACACTGATTGGTTTCGTCGCGATCTCGCCATGGACGTCCGCTGGACGATCGGCCGGGGCTGACGGCGACGTTGACTTCGGTCGCGAGATCCTTCCTCTGTTGTCCAACAAGTGTTTCGTTTGCCACGGGCCCGACGCGAAAGACCCGGATCTCGTACGGCTCGATTCGTTCGATGCGGCGACGAGTGACCGCGGTGGCTACCGCGCCATCGATCCGGCCAATCTGGCCAAGAGCCAGATCCTGGAGCGCATCGAGTCGGCGGACGAACCGATGCCGCCCGAGGACGCCGAGAAACAGCTGACGCCCGCCGAGAAAAAACTGATTCGGCGGTGGATCGAGCAGGGTGGCGAGTACTCACAGCACTGGTCGTTTGCACTGCCGCGCAAACAGCCGCCCGAGTTGCCGGATGGAGCGACCAAGTCGGACATCATCGACGCCTTCATCGCCGCTCAACTCAAGTCGCGAAAGATCCCGTTCGCCGCGCCTGCCGATCGAGCGACGCTGGCGCGGCGAGCCGCTTTGGTGCTCACCGGTCTCCCGCCTGAGCCGCAGCAGCTACAAGCTTTCTTGGCGGACAAACGGCCGACCGCGTATTCGCGATACATCGACCAGTTGTTGGCCAGTCCGCGTTTTGGAGAACACCAGGCCCGCTACTGGCTCGACGCGGTGCGGTACGGCGACACGCACGGATTGCACCTGGACAATCGACGCGGAATCTATCCGTATCGCGACTGGGTGGTGATGGCCATGAATGAAAACCTGCCGCTCGACAAGTTCATCCAGTGGCAGCTGTCGGGAGACTTGCTGCCTCAGCCGACGAAGTCGCAACTTGTCGCCACCGGGTTTGTGCGCATGAATCCGACCACGGGTGAGGGTGGCGCGATCCCGGCCGAGTTCCAGGCGAAGAACAACTTCGATCGCACCGAGACGCTGGGCACCGTGTTGCTCGGCGTTTCGATGACGTGCGCCCGCTGCCACACGCACAAGTACGATCCGATCACGCAGCGCGAGTACTACCGTCTGTTGGCGTTCTTCAACAGCACGGCCGAACCGGCGATGGACGGAAACTCGTACACGTACGGCCCGACGGTGCGAGCTCCTGTGGATCGACAGGCCTGGCGGAAATGGAACAAGCTGGAGGCGTTCCGCCAGGAGTTGATCGGCAAAGCGGCGAGCTTGCTGGAGCAGGATATCAAGCTGTCGGGAGACGCGGCAAAGAAGTGGCGGGGCGGAGTCGCCGATCAACTGGCCGTCGTCGCCGACCCGGCAGGAGCCTTCGCCGAACGTCCGTTGCAGAAGGAGGCCGCCGAGCTGGCTGAGATGATTACGGCCGCCGAGAAGGCGTTCACGACGAGCCTTGTCGCGAAGGACCTTCCCAAACCGCGGCCCACGCGATTCCTGCGCCGCGGTGAATACAACTTGCCCGTCGGCGACCCGTTGGAGCCGGGCGTGATCGAGATCATGGGGCCGCTTCCCGACGGAGCTCCGCAAAATCGCATCGGCTTGGCTGCGTGGCTCACGTCTCGCCGACATCCACTCGTCGCCCGCGTGCTGATCAACAGGATTTGGCAGAGAACGTTCGGCGACGGCCTCGTCCGAACTCCCGAGGATTTCGGACTGCAAGGCGAACAGCCGACGCACCCCAAGTTGCTCGACTGGCTGGCGGTCGAACTGCACGACAGCGAGTGGGATCTGAAGCAGATGCTCAAGGCGCTGGTCATGACGAAGACCTTCCAACAGAGTTCGGCGCGGCGGCGGGACATCGACGACCCGGAGAATCGTCTGTTCGCGCGAGGACCGAGCCATCGTTTGGACGCCGAAGTCCTCCGCGACCTGGCCTTGTGGTCGAGCGGCATGCTCGATCCGCACATGGGAGGCGAAGGCGTCAAGCCGTACCAGCCGAGTGGCATGTGGTTGGCTCTGGCCCATCCGGCCAGCAACACGAAGAAGTACGTTCGCGACACGGGCAAGTTGCTCTACCGCCGCAGTCTCTACGTCTATTGGAAACGAACCAGCCCGCACCCGATGATGAGTTTGTTTGACGCGCCCGATCGCGAAACGAGTTGCGTGCGCCGCTCGCGGACCAACACGTCGCTGCAATCGCTCGGACTGCTCAACGAGACCCAGCGACTGGAGTCCTCTCGCGCATTGGCGGCGCGACTGCTGCGCGAGTCGCCTGACGACAACCGCCGGTTCGATCAGCTGTTCACCATGCTTGCCTGTCGCAAACCGACCGTCTCGGAGCGAGCCGCCTGCCAGCGGTTGCTCGCCGCGATGAAGAAACGGTTCGATGCTTCCGAGAAGGACGCCGAGGCTCTGTTGGCGATCGGCGAAAACCCGCGCGAAACGAACTTGAACGCGGCCGAACACGCGGCCTGGACACAGGTCGCCGTGACGATTCTGGCGAGCGACATCGCCATCATGCTCTACTGACCAAACCAGTGCGTACTCGACAGGATTCAGTCCGAATCGAAGCGAAGGAAGAACGATGAACTCGCTGCTGCGTGAACACGAACTCATGATGACTCGCCGCCAGCTCTTCGGCCGGACGGCCTTGGGACTCGGCACAGCGGCGATGGCCGAATTGCTCGGCCCCCGGTTGCTCGCCGGTGAGAGCAAGGGAGCCTTGCAGGAGTTGCATCATCCGGCCAAGGCGAAACGGGTCATCTACCTGTTCATGAGCGGTGGGCCAAGCCAGCACGATCTTTGGGATTACAAGCCGAAGGTGAAAGAGAAGTTCGGCGAACAGTTGCCGGCTCATGTGCGAGACGGCCAGCGCGTGACGGGCATGACGTCGAATCAGAAGAACGGCTTGCCGCTCTGTCCGAGCAAGTACGAATTCAAGAAACACGACAACAACCAAGACGGCGTGTGGGTGAGTGAGTTGCTGCCACACTCGGCGACGGTCGCCAAAGAACTATGCGTCGTACACACCACCTTCACCGAAGCGATCAACCACGATCCGGCGATTACGTACATCCAGACTGGCAGCCAGATCCCCGGGCGACCCAGTCTCGGCGCCTGGTTGAGTTACGGGTTGGGCAG
>JASMLW010000254.1 GCA_030748485.1 Pirellulaceae bacterium | reverse complement strand
GCGAGAATGGAGCGTTGGTTGCAGCTGGAACGCCTGGTTCACCCGTGCTCAAGCACGGGCCTATGCCGCCTGCGGCGGAATGGGGCGTAAACGCCCCTCTGACTCTTTGACTCGCCGGCGTCCTGCCTCCTTAGTCATTAGGACCTCGGCATTCCTTAGTCCTTAGTCCTTAGTCATTAGAGGGCATTTCAAAACCCTGTTTGGAAGCTGGGAAACCCAGGAAAACGTGCGGCCGATTGGGTTTTGAAATGCCCTCTAGTCATTTCTTAACCCTTTGTCCGAAATATCCTTCCGACACCACGCGCCGGGCCAGCGGATGCACTTGACGGCGGTGTAGGCTTGGAGTTTGGCGGCGGAGATGGTGGCGCCGAGGGCGGTGATTCCGAGCACGCGACCGCCGTTGGTGACGACTTGTCCGTCGACGGTCGCCGTTCCGGCGTGGAACACCTTGACGTCGGGTAACTGGGCGGCTTCGTCCAAGCCGCGAATCGGCCGGTGCCGATCGTAAGAACCGGGGTAGCCTTCGCTAGCCATGACGACGCAGACCGCCGGCCGCGGATCCCACTCGAGTGGTCCGATCTCCTCGAGACGGCCGTCGATGGTCGCTTCGATGACGGTCGCCAAATCACTCTTGAGTCGTATCAGAGTCGGCTGGCATTCGGGATCTCCGAACCGCACGTTGTATTCGAGCACCTTCGCGCCCTGGCTGGTCATCATCAGCCCGGCGTACAGGACGCCCCGAAACGGTTGCCGCGAGCGCTTCATCGAATGGACTGTCGGCACCAGGATGTGTTCCTCGACCCAGCCCAAGGTTTCCGCGGATAGGATCGGCGCGGGGCAATAGGCTCCCATGCCGCCCGTGTTTGGCCCGCGGTCGCCGTCGAGAGCCGGCTTGTGATCTTGCGCGGGGGGCAGCGTCAAAATGGTGCGGCCGTCGGTGATCGCCAGCACGCTCACCTCCTCGCCGTCGAGCCGTTCTTCGATGACGATCTGATTCCCGGCGTCGCCGAATTCACGCTGCCTGCCGATCCGGTCGATCGCCTCGAGAACTTCTTCGCGCTGTGAACAGACGATAACGCCCTTGCCGGCCGCCAAGCCGTCGGCTTTGACGACTAGCCGCGCCGAATCCTCGTAGCAATCTTTGACGAAGCGTTGAGCGCTGTCAGCATCGCGAAAGACGTGAAAATCGGCTGTGGGTACGTTGGCGTGACGCAGCATGTTCTTGCAAAACACTTTGCTGCCCTCTAGCTGCGCCGCCGCCTTGGAGGGGCCGAACACCTTGAGCCCTTCCTCCTGAAACGCATCGGTGACGCCATTGGCGAGCGGCGCTTCCGGGCCGATGACGGTCATTTGAACATCGTTTTCTTTGGCGAAGCGAATGAGGCGAGGGATGTCGGAGTCCGAGATGTCGACATTCTCAGCATCCGCATCGGTGCCCGCGTTGCCAGGAGCCACGAAGACGCGCTCAACTCGTGGACTCTGTCCCAGCTTCCACGCCAACGCGTGCTCGCGACCTCCGCCACCAACCACTAAGACCTTCATTTTGTCACCTCAACGAAAGCGCTCACCAGACCGGTGAATGATTCTAGGGCCACCGTTCCCGCCAGGGGAGGGCGGGGAGGCTGATTGGCGCAAAGAACGCGAGCGACATCTGTCTGGCGAATTGCCGTCTTCAACTGTGACGTTTCGTCCCATCCTGTAACGGGTTAAGGCCAAGGGAGCTTGACAAGAGTTGCCGTTGGGATACAAATGGGCGAGCTTCGTGAAAATCTTCACGGAGTTATCGGAGTCGGCGTTCTA
This sequence comes from Pirellulaceae bacterium, assembly GCA_030748485.1. Classification (GTDB taxonomy): domain Bacteria; phylum Planctomycetota; class Planctomycetia; order Pirellulales; family Pirellulaceae; genus JASMLW01. The sequence goes on along the minus strand of JASMLW010000254.1, from coordinate 15,785 downwards.
CGCGACCCCCTCTAACTGGTTTTCACCAATGGAGTTAGGGGTCGACTGACCAACCCGTCCGAATCGACTCGATTCCAAAGAGCACCCATGGATCAACGGCAACCGAGGCGGTTGCTCGGACGCCGGTGGCTCGGCCACTAGCGCTAAGGGAGATGAATAGCGGCCATGCCAGACCCCCAGAAGATGTCGATTGACGAGATCATCGCGGCGTGTCACGCAGCCGACGGCGAGGGCGCCCCGGCAACTGAACCGGAGGTCGAAGCGGAAGCGGCCCCGGCGCAGAAGCCGGCTCCGGCGAAATCGGATCCCCCACAGAAGTTGGACCCCGCCAAGATGTCGGTGGAGGAGATGCTGGCGGCCGCTCGCGGTGGAGGCGGTGAAGCCGAATCGAGCGCCGCCGCGGAGGAAGAGGTCGCGGCGGAAGAAGAGGAGTCGGCGGAAGCAACGCCTTCGGCGCCAGCTGCGAAACTTGATCGCGGCAAGATGTCGGTGGAGGAGATGTTGGCTGCTGCTCGCGGCCAAGGCCAAGCTCCTCTGGCGAAAGAGGCAGGCAAGAGGGCCAAGAAACCGGCGGCCAAAAAGGCGGCCAAGCCGGCCGCCAAGGGCAAGTCCGAGCCATCCGGACCACTCGACACGGCCAGCGTCTTGGCGGCTGCTCGCAAGGGGGCCAAGCGGGGGCCGATTTCGAAAACCGAGGCGGCTGAGCAGGAGAAAGCGAGCGGCAAAAAGACCAAACCCTCCGCGCCGCCGATGCCGGAGAAACCAGCCTACGCTCGCGCGGCGCCGCCCGCCGAATCCGATTCCGAAGATCGTCGCGGTTTCATCGCGTCGATCATGGGCGCGTTCCTGGGCTCGTCGCTGGCGATTGGCTTCTCGTCGCTGACCGTGACCAACATCCTCTGGACGCTCGGGCTGGCTCGCTTCATGTTCCCGAACATTCTCACCGAGCCGCCGACGGTGTTCAAAGTTGGGTTTCCCGACGAGTACGCTCCGGGCCAAGTGCAGTCGAAATACAAGGCGCAGTTCGGCGTCTGGATTGTGCGGGACGAATACGAGGGGGAGGCGCAGATATTCGCTCTGAAGTCCGTTTGCACGCACCTGGGGTGCACCCCGAACTGGCTCGAGAGCGAGCAGAAATTCAAATGCCCGTGCCACGGCAGCGGGTTCTACAAGGACGGCGTCAACTTTGAAGGTCCGGCTCCCAGACCGCTGGAGCGTTACGTCATCCGGTTCGCCGCCGACGGACAATTGGAAGTGGACAAGAGCCGCAAGTTCAACGAGGAACTCGGGCAATGGAAGGACGAGGCCTGTTTCGTTCCCGTTTCGTAACGACACGAGCACCTGGGCTCGACACGACCTCACACCGGCAACTTCGCGATAGCGATCAGGAAGCTCCCGACAAGGCAAGGCATGCAGACTCTCAGCGAAATCATCCGCGGCTCCCAAGTTTGGAAGAGCATTTTCCGTCATCCGATGCCGGTCGATCGACGAAACCGGATCGTGGTGATGTTGACCAACTTCTTCTTGCACCTCCATCCGGTGTCGATCAAGAAACAGGGCATCGCGCTCAGCTACACCTGGTGCATGGGCGGGGTGACTTTCTTTCTGTTTTTGGTGGAGACAATCACCGGCGTGCTGCTGATGTTTTACTATCGGCCGACGTTGGAATGGGCGTACGCGGATATCTTGGCGTTGCGCGACGTGACGTCGCTGGGGATTCTCCGCGAGTTGCACAGGTGGGCGGCGCACGCGATGGTGATCACCGTCTGGTTGCACATGTACCGGGTGTTTCTCACCGGCAGTTACAAGCCGCCGCGCGAGTTCAATTGGGTGATCGGCGTCATGCTCTTGCTGCTCACGTTGCTGCTTTCGTTCACCGGCTACTTGTTGCCGTGGGATCAACTGGCGATCTGGGCGATCACGGTGGGGTCCAACATGGCCCGGGCGACTCCGTTCCTGGGGCACGAGGGCCCGGGTGCGGCCCTGTTGACGGTGGACGGCATCGACATGATCACCAACGCCTCGGACGCGCGGTTCGGGTTGCTCGGCGCGAGGTTTGTCGGCGAGGAGACACTGAACCGCTTCTACGTGCTGCACTGCATTGCCATTCCGCTGGCGGTCGCCCTGTTGTTGGCGGTTCACTTCTGGCGGGTGCGCAAGGACGGCGGCATCAGCGGACCACTGTAAGCGGGTTGAGACAGCGGGTTGAGACAGGGTGAGACAGCGTTTAGAGACAGCGTTTAGAGACAGAGACAGCGGCGAGACTAGGGAACGGCTCGAGAAACGATAGCGGCTGGACGCAATGCACGGACACGTTAATCACGCGGAATTCCTCGACGGCATCCGCCACTTCCTCGGCGGTTACTATTTGTTTCTCGCGGCCATGAATGGCGTGGCGGCCTTTTACCTGTGGAAGAAGGGCCGCACTTACCGGCTCTTTCAGCTGCCCGTCGCCGGAGCCATCACCAATGCTCATCTGTGGTTGTTGGTGGCGATCGTCTTCTCGCTGCTCTCGCCGCTGGCCATGTCGGGGGACGACAGTTTTCAGGTGCTGGTGTCGATGCCGGAGGGCGTTCGGAATCTGATGGATCTGGCGATGGGTCCGATCAACTACGCGGTCGGCTCGGTCGTCATCTTCGCCGTCATGATTTACTTCCGCGAGTTTTTCGTGAGGCCGCTGGTCGCTTGGGGAATGCTCAACCTGTCGCTGTTGGTGATGGGTCTGTCGATGACCGACCACGACTTCTCGCTGATCGTCACCAAGCCGGACAACGTGCCGATTGTGGCGATGGTCTTTTTACTCGGGTTCTTCACTTGGCTGGGAGCCAGCAAGGCGGTCGAAAACGATCGCCGCGCCCAGCAGGGGTTGGAGCCGATGGAGGCGCTCGGCAAGGAGAAGATCCTGGTCTGGCCCGACTTGGTCTACACCGAGTTGATCTGCATGATCCTGGTAACCGCCGTGCTGCTGGTTTGGGCGATCGCGTTGAAAGCGCCGTTGGAGGAGCCGGCCAGTTCGGTCAAGACGCCCAACCCGTCCAAGGCGCCGTGGTACTTTCTCGGCCTCCAGGAGATGCTCGTCTACTTCGATCCCTGGATGGCCGGCGTCGTGCTTCCCAGCATGGTGATCTTTGGCCTCATGGCGATCCCCTTCCTCGACGTTAACAAGAAGGGTCGCGGGTACTACACGATTGCTCAGCGGCCTTTCGCCTACGTCACCTTTCAATTCGGCTTTCTCGTCCTGTGGGTCACGTTGATCGTGATGGGGACATTTCTGCGGGGGCCCAATTGGAACTTCTTTGGGCTCTACGAGACTTGGGATGCGCACAAGGTCGAGGCGCTGAACAACATCGATTTGTCCGAGGTGTTTTGGGTTGCGTTGGGCAGCAGTCGCCCCAAGGCTCCCGAGAATGCCGGGGCGCTCTGGCAACTCGGGTACATCGTGCTCCGCGAGGCGCCCGGCTTTGCGGTGCTGGGGTTCTATTTCGGCGCGTTGCCGCCGGCGATGGTGCTGTACTCCAAGTTCTTCCGCGGACTTTTCGTGCGGATGGGCTTTTTGCGTTACATGGTGATGTCCAATCTGCTGCTGACGATGATCTTGCTGCCCGTCAAGATGGGCTGCCGGTTTGTTTTCAATCTGAAGTACTTCATCGCGATCCCCGAGTACTTCACCAACTTCTAGTCAACTACCAACGCTAATAGCCGACGAAAACGGACGGCGGAGAATCGATCATGCCAGCAACGGAAAAAACGTGGCGCGATCAAAAGATGATGCACGTGATTTTCGCGATCTCGAATGTGGTGATGTTGGTCGCCACCATCTGGATGTTCGCGGTGGATCACGCTCGGCCGTGGAAGCCGTATCAGAAGATGGGTCGCGAGATCGAGTCGCGGACGACGGCTTGGGAGAAGATTCAGTTCGATACAGTGAATCGCGCGCAGGAGTTGGACCTCGTCGAAGCTCGATTGGCCGAGATTCGCGGGCACGGCGTCGACCCGACGCTGCTGCGGGATTTCCGTTCCCATCTGGTCGCCGGTCCGGCCCTGCCCGATGGCGCGTCGTCCGACGAAGGCCGCGCCAGTTCGATCGACGCTATTTCGAAGCGGCTGAGCGAAAAGGCAGATGACGCCATCAACGCGCGCAGCGCCGTGATGGCCAACACGCTTCGTATCGATGAGTTGGATGTCACTCTCAGCGAGGCTAAGAAGAACCTCGAGCAGGCCGAGGCGCAGGCGCAGATCGTCGCGGATAACCAAGCTCCCAATGGCGACGAGCAGAAGCGGGCCACGGCGTTCAAAACGGCCCTCGAAGCAATCAACGCCGCCCAAAGCGCGCTGTGGGCTTTGGAGGATCGCGGCGACGACGACAAGCCGGGTCCCTTCACGCAACTGCGGGACGGACTGACGAAGATCGAGGCGGCCATCGCTGGATACGAGCAACAGCTCAACGACAATCGAGATCGAGCCGGCGGGTTGCAAGAGAGTGCTGTCGAGTTCGAGAAGGCCAGCGCCGCCGATCGAGCGAAGCTCTTCAAGGAGCTCGACGGAATCGTCGACCAGGCCCGGGTCGACGAAGACGCCGCCCTCCAGGACAAGAAGTTTAAGTCGGCGGACTTCGACGAATCCCGCGCGCAGTTGGGTCTCAAAGTGACCGCCGATCGTTCTCAAGCGGAGCTCGATGACGCCCAGGAGGAGGTCACCGATCTCAACAACCAAGTCGCACACTTGCAGGGGGTTTACGAGGCCCGGTCCCAGTATCGGCTGGACTTGCAGGACTTGCGCGATCAGATGAAGTCGGTCGAAACGGAGCTGGACGAGAAGAAGAAAGAACTTGATGAAGACCTCGAACGCATCGAGAAGTCGCTGGTGGAGCGACGTTCGAACTACTTTGAGATGTACGGCTACATCCCGATTCCCGGCAAGAAGTGGCTCGAGGCTCCGATTCTGGACGCCTTCAACTCGCCACTCAAGATCGACAACCTGTGGCACGAGGGATTGGAGTGGGACATCACATTCCGCACCATTCGGCGCTTCGACCGGTGCACGACCTGCCATCGTGGAATCCAAAAGGCGCTGCCCGGATCTTCGACGGATCCCGCCTATCTGCCCAAGCGCGATCTGACGATTACCTTGTCGACGGAACCTCGCGAGGGTGACAGTGATCCGTCAGCTTTGCTGGAAGACAACGACAACGACCTGGACGCCGCGGTCAAAGCTTTCTACGGAACGCAATTCGCGCACGAAGGCCTGTTGAAATACAACGACCTCACCGTGGCTTTCGTGCTGCCCAAATCGCGCGCCGCCGAGGCTCCGTTGGCGTTGAACGGCGACCGCGAAACGGGCGACCGCCTGCTCAACGCCCCGCTGAAGCCGGCCGCTCAGGTGGGACCGCGGCGCGACAACGCCGGCGGACTTCAGGTCGGCGACGTGATTGTCGCCATCAACGGAGGCATAGTTGAAGATCGTAGCCGCGCATTGTTTTGGCTGCTCGATGCGGCCGCGTTAAACGATCCGATTAAGTTGACCGTGGAGCGCGGCCTTCCCAACCCCTACGTCAGTCATCCGCGGCTGGACTTGTTTGTCAGTTCGATGAGCCCGCACCGCCAGGAAGTTTTCGCGTGCACGGTGTGCCACGAAGGGCAGGGCAGCGCGACTGACTTCAACTGGGCCTCGCACACGCCCAACACCCGAGAGGATGAAAAGGACTGGAAAGACAAGTACGGCTGGTTCGATAATCACCATTGGATCTATCCAATGTATCCGACGCGCTTTGCGGAAAGTGCGTGCTTGAAGTGTCATCACCAGGTGACCGAATTGGAACCCAGTCTGGCGTTCCCCGAGGCTCCCGCGTCCAAGGTGACGCACGGCTACCAGTTGATTCAAAAGTACGGCTGCTTTGGTTGCCACGAGATCAACGGGTATGAGAACGGCGAGTCGATTGGGCCCGACATGCGGACCGAACCGAATTACTACGCGGCCGCCTACGAGGTGAAGAACAACCCCGGCTACGAAAAACTGGCGGATCACGAGCAAGCGTTGGTGGAGACCTTGATCGAGCACCCGGAACGCCACGACGTGCGACATGAGTTGATACAGGTGCTCGCCCAGGACGCGGACGCCGGTCAATCGCGACTAACCGATGACGCTCACAACCGGGTGGCCGCGATTCTCGCGGACATCGAAAACCCCGGTGTTCTTCGCAAACCGGGACCCAGCTTGCGGTACGCGGCCAGCAAAATGGATCCGGCCTTTCTGTTCGATTGGATTCGCGCGCCGGGCCATTTTCGCGAGGACTCGCGGATGCCCAAGTTCTTCGGTCTGTGGAGTCACTTGGATGAAGGAATTCCTCGCGACGACGCGGCGCTTTACGAACCGCTCGAGATCTATGCGATGGGGAAATACATCCAGATGCGGTCGCAGGAATACGACTTCGCCTCGCCGCCCGAAGGCGTCGAACCAGCTGACGCCGTTCTCGGCAAACGCGCCTTCGAAGCTCGCTGCATCGCGTGCCACAGTCACAGCGATTTCCCCGGCATTGACGACTACCGTGACGTCGACAGGATTCAGCAGGCTCCCGACCTCTCGGGACTCTCGGCGAAGTTTGATCCCGCGCGAAATCCAAATGGTCGTAAGTGGCTCTACAGCTGGATCAAGAACCCCAGCCAGTACCACGCTCGGACGCTGATGCCCGACATGATATTGGACCCAGAGCCCATCAAGGACAGCATGGGCAAGATCACCGGCTACACCGACCCGATCGACAACATTGTTGAATACTTGATGAAAGACGCGTCGAACTGGAAGCCGGGCGCGGGCACGATCACCGAGCTAAACGAGGGCCAGTTGGCGGTGCTCGATGATCTCGCCGGCATGCACCTCAAGGACGCCTTCTTCGCCACGTCGGCCGAACGTTACCTGCGGTCGGGGATTCCCGAGTCAAAACGAGCCGACTTGAAGGGCGCCGAGCAAGAGTTGCTGGTCGCCGACGAAGCTTTCCAAGCTCAGCAATCGCTGACTCTCGAGCGCAAACTGCTTTACGTCGGCCGCAAGTCGATCGCCAAATACGGCTGCTACGGATGCCACGACATCCCCGGTTTTGAGGACGCCAAGCCGATCGGCGCGACGATGGCTGACTGGGGGTTGAAGGAGCCGTCCAAGCTGGCGTTTGAGCACGTCCACAAGTTCCTGCACCATGGCAGTCACGGCCACAGCGGTGAGTCCCATGCCGAGCATGCGGAAGGCGAAGATCACGAATATGCGTTCGAGGAGCCGTTTGGACCGAACGAGGTGCCGCCCTATTTCATGGACCAATTGAATACGGGCAACCGGATCGGCTTCCTCTACCAGAAACTCGCCTCGCCGCGAAGCTACGACTACCACAAGACAGTCAACAAGAAATTCAACGAACGGCTGCGGATGCCGCAGTTCCCCTTCGACGACGGGGACCGCGAGGCGGTGATGACATTTGTGCTGGGGTTGATCGCCAAGCCGCCCAGCGCCAGCTATATCTACAAACCCGACCCGCGCACCGAGGCGATTCTGGCCGGCAAGCGAGTGCTGGAGAAATACAACTGCGGCGGTTGCCACGTGCTCGAAGCGGACCGATTGGAGCTGGCGTTCGGAGCCGATACGTACGGAGCCCAGGCCGGCAAGCCGACGTTTCCGTACGTCGCCAAGCAGTTCCTACCGGCCGACCGCCAATCGTCGGCGGAGCCCGACCGGCGGAATCAGCTACACGCGGTGATCGAAGGCATGCCCACGATCAACGTCAATCCGGAGACGCGCGAGTTGGCTCCGATTGTCAACGACGACGCGGGCGATCCGCTGTTCCCGGAAGATAGCTACGATCCCAATTCGATCGAGTACTTGTTTGACCTCTGGAAGCCGGCTTTGGTGGCGGGCAACGCCTACCAACCAGGGGAGCTGCCGCTGCCGGTCATGGCGACGGACATCTCCAAACGTCGCCCGGCTATCGGCGGCGAGTTGACGAAGTACTTGTTGCCGCACGCATATCAGTGGGAGCGCGAGAGCAACCCCAACGCCAAAGCGGCGGAGGCCTGGAGCTGGTTGCCGCCGCCGCTGGTCGGCCAGGGGAGCAAGGTCCAGACCGATTGGTTGCACGACTTCCTGCTCGATCCGCACATGATTCGGCCGGCTGTCTTGCTGCAGATGCCCAAATTCAATATGTCTCCCGAAGAGGCGACGGCGCTGGTCAACTACTTTGCGGCCATCGACAACGCGAGCTATCCGTACACCTACGACGACCGCCAGCAATCAGGGCATCTCGAAGGGAAGGAACGCAGCTATTTGGACGCGCTGCGGGCGGCGGGAGCCGAGGGACCGTTCGAGCCGGGCAGGCGGTTCGCCGACGCGATGCAGATCATCACCAGTCCGAACTACTGCGTGAAGTGTCACATCGTCGGCGATTTTGAACCGACCGGCTCGGATCGCGCCAAGGGTCCGGATCTTTCGCAGATGTATCGGCGCATGCGCCCCGATTATTTGCGCAAGTGGATCGCCAAACCGACGTCCATCCTGCCCTACACGGCGATGCCGGTGAACATCATCTACGAGTCGGACAAGCCGCACTTGGGCACCACCGTGCCGCAGAACCTCTATCACGGCAACAGCCTCGAGCAAGTCGACGGACTGGTCGATCTGCTGATGAACTACGACAAATACACTCGCCAGCGGAGCCGAATTACACCGCTTGTCGACGAGAGTAAGAAGAATGATCCGACGGCTGCGGACGCTGCCGGCGGCGACGCCGCAGCCAACGAATAAGTGCGCAAGGTGCGACAATCCATCCGATAGCGTGTGAAATGACAGTGACCTATACTGTGAAGGACCTTCCTGGCCCCTTCGCCAACTCGGCTGCCCGAAGTTGCGCGACAAGTGGTCACTACGTCCATTCCGTACAGGCGCTCACCGCCATTTCGCCCCCACCCACAGATCGTGTGGGGGGCTATCAACCCAGTCACGGACGCGGAGCGCCGTCCAACTGGGCACAGGAGAAACACTGATGCGAAAACTGAATTTAGTTGTTGTCGCCGCCTGCCTGGTCGCGTTCGTCTCGACAGCGCACGCCCAATGGGGCGACTTAAAAGTCAAGTTCGTTTACGACGGCACGGCTCCCAAGCCGGCGGCGATCGACGTCAACAAAGACACGGCGTTCTGCGGCAAGCACAACCTCGTTCAAGAGTCGTTGGTGATCAATCCTAAGAACGGCGGCGTCCAGAACGTGATCGGCTACTTGTACCTTGGCCGAGGGAAGAAAGCGCCCAAACCGCACCCGGATTACGACAAGACGGCCCAAGCAAAAATCAAGTTCGACAACATCAATTGCCGTTTCGAGCCGCGGGTGATCTGTCTGCGAACTTCGCAGACAGTTCAGCTCGGCAATCCCGATCCCGTCGGTCACAACACGAAGGTCGACACCTTCACCAACCCGGCGATCAACCCGGTGATCCCAGGCGGCGGCACGTTGCTGCACAAGTTCGACACGGCTGAACGACTGCCGGCGGGCGTCAGCTGCTCAATCCATCCGTGGATGAAGGGCTGGTTGGTCATCAAAGACCATCCGTATATGGCGGTCAGTGACGAAAACGGCGAGCTCTCGATTGAGAAGCTCCCCGCAGGAAAGTGGACGATCCAGTTCTGGCAAGAGCAAGCCGGCTATGTCTCCGACGTCTCGCCCAAACCTTGGAAGCGAGGGCGCGCCGAAGTCGAGATCAAGTCGAATGCGGTCACCGATCTGGGCGTGGTGAAGATCAACCCGAACGCGTTTAACAAGTAGACGCCTCATTGCAAGGTACACCGCGGTCAGCGGCGCGTGGGCGCCGCTGACCGGCGCGCGTTCCTGCCGATGGGGCAGCGAACGTGAGGTAGTGCTTTGACAGCGACATATCGGTTTCGCATCGTGTTCTCCGGCGTTCTGCTGGGGACCCTCTCTCTTTTCGCCGGTTGTGGCCCTGGCGAGAACCGTCATCCGCTCACGCAATCCGACACAGACGTCGTCGCCCAAATGCGGTCACAGATTAATGTGGGCGGCGGCGGGGGCGGCGCGGGAGCCGGGGCGGAACTCACTCCCACCGGGTTCGCCAACATCCGCGGGACCGTGACGCTCAATGGTTCGGCCCCGGCTCTGGCGCCGATCAGCGTCACCGGCGGCGACGCGGCCATCTGTTCGCCGGGAGGGCAAATACCCCCCAATCAGGCGATCGTCGTCGGCCCCAACAACGGTTTGGCCAATGTTCTGATCTACTTGGACATGACCGTTCCCGAATCGTGGGAGCACGACGACTACCTGGCGACCAAGGACGCCCTGTTGGCCGGCGAGCAGGGGTTCGACCAAAAGGCGTGTGTCTTCCTGTCGCACGTGTTCGCCATGCGCTCGACGCAGTCGGTTGAGATCATCAACAGCGACCCCGTGGGGCACAACACGAACATCGCGCCCTCGCGGGGCGCTCAGCAGTCGAACAACACGCTGCCCTCGAACTCCAAATCGGTCTACAGTCCGGGCGGCGAGACGGCGGCTCCGTTCAAGGTCACCTGCGCGATTCATCCCTGGATGTCCGCTTGGATGATCACGCGCGACAACCCGTACTTCGCGGTGACCAAACCGGACGGCAGTTTTGAGATAAAAAACGTGCCTGCGGGCGTGCCGCTACGGTTTCGCATCTGGCAGGAGGCGGCGCCTTTAAAAGAAGTCACGATCAACAACGAAGTCACTCCGCTGAAGAAGGGGCGTTTGAACCTGACGCTCCAGCCGCAGGAGGAGAAAGAAATGTCCATCGTTGTCGATGCGGGAGTTTTCCAATAAAACTGGTCCTTTCGGTTCCAGCCGGGCGAGGATCGTTCATCGCTGGCGGAGCCGGAGACGCTTGATTGGATTTCACGATGAATACTACTGAACACCGAAATTCGCTCGTCGCCACGCTGCTGGCGGTCGCCGCGGCGACGACTCTCTCCGGATGCTCGTCCGAGACCGATTTTCGCTTGAACTACGTCCACATGCAGGTTCAAGAGAAGACGACGGGCGTGGCGCTTTCGGATCGTCAGCACACCAACCTGAAAGAGGTGCTGGAGGCCTATTTCGGCACGCCCGATGAGCCGCGGGTCCCGCAACTCGACGGAGTCGACTTGTCGGGAGTGCTGGACATCCGCAAGTTGAAGATGGCGGCGGGACCTGTCGGTCGCAACGAAGCCGGCCGCAAGATAGGCCTCTACCGGGAACACTGCGGGCATTGCCACGGCGTCACCGGAGACGGAGCCGGCCCGACCGCCAAGTTCCTCAATCCCTATCCGCGCGATTTCCGCCGGGGGCTGTTCAAGTTCAAGTCGACCGCCCGCACCACCCCGCCGACCACCGAGGACCTGCATCGCATTCTCGATGAGGGCATTCCGGACACGGCCATGCCGTCGTTCCGTTTGCTGCCGGAAAATGAGCGCGAGGCGCTGGTGCATTACGTGCGGTACCTGGCGATTCGCGGCGAGGTGGAGCGGCTGCTCATCTTCGAGTACGTGGACACGGTCGATGAGGGATCACTGTTGTTCGATCCCGCCGCGGAGGGCGATTCGAAAGCGGAACAACTGGATCTCGTCCGCGGGGTCACCAGTGAGATCGCCGAGAAATGGCTCACCGCACCCGACGACGTCGTCCCCGTGCCTCCGCGCCCCGACCGGCCGTTGGCGGAGACGATTCCCCGCGGCCGCGATCTGTTTTTTGGCGCGGTCGCCAACTGTGTGAAATGCCACGGTCCGACCGCCATCGGTGACGGCGTGACCGACGACTTCGACGAGTGGAGCAAAGAGTTGGTCGACAAGCAGAACCCGACCGCCCATGAAGAGTGGCTGCGTCGTTATGTCGCCAACGGCGCCTTAGAGCCGAGACCGATGAAGCCGCGCAACCTCCGCACCAACGCCTATCGCGGCGGCCGGCGGCCGATCGATTTGTACTGGCGAATTCACAATGGCATTGCCGGCACGCCGATGCCGGCCGCCTCGATGAAGCAAGCGGACGCGCCGCCGGAAGCGAAGGGACTGACCGCGGATGATGTGTGGTGTTTGATCGATTACGTCCGCAGCTTACCGTACGACTCGCTCAGTCGAGCGGCTGCGGCGCACGGACCGACCAACCAGCGCGAGCGACAATAACGCTCATTTTGGAGGAATCCCAGTGGGACGATTCTGGGCTCTGATGTTTTTGATGGTTCCGGTGCTTGGCGTCGGGGTTTTTGCCTGGGCGATCGCCGATCTCTACCCCATGCGCAACCATTGGCTGCCCGACAACATCAATCCGGACGGCGGCATGATCGATGAGCTGTTCATGTTCATCTTCTACCTGACGGGCACGATCTTTATCGGCACGGGAATCGTGCTGTTCTTCTTCATCTGGAAATACGACGCCGCTCGCAACGCCCAGCCGGTCGCTTACTCGCACGGCAACCACACGCTGGAGATCGTCTGGTCCATTTTGCCGGCCGCCACTCTGCTGTTCATCGCCATTTATCAGATGAGCGCCTGGGCGAACGCCAAAATGGAGCGACCGCGAATCGATGACAATCAGGTCATGCCGCCCATCGCCGAAGTGACGGGACGGCAGTTCGAGTGGCGGATTCGCTACCCGGGTCCCAACGGCAAACTGTACGACGAAGACGATTTTTTCACCGTGAATGAACTCCACTTGCCCGTGCAAGAGGAGGTCGTGCTCGCCATCAAGAGCCAGGATGTGCTGCACAGTTTCTTCCTGCCTCAGTTGCGAGTCAAACAGGACGTCGTGCCGGGCATGCAGCAGTACATCTGGTTCAAGTCGACGAGAACGGGGACCTACGACATTGTCTGCGCCGAATTGTGTGGCTGGGGCCACTACAAGATGCGCGGCCGCGTGATTTTCGAACCGCGCGACAAGTTTGAACAATGGCTGGCGGATGAGAGCGCCAAGCAAAGGGCGACCGAGTACACGCCAGCGAGCGAGGACGACGAATGACTTCTGTTACTGCCGACGGTCACGAAGGACGCACGGGCGGCTCGCTCTCGCTAGGCGAATTTGTCTCGACGTACATCTTTTCAAGAGACCACAAGATCATCGGGATGCAGTTTCTCTTCTCGACACTGCTCTGGTTCCTGGTCGGAGGACTCTTGGCGCTGGGGATTCGCTGGCAACTGGCTTGGCCGTGGCAGCCGATGCCCGTGGTCGGAGAACTGCTGTTCAAGGCCGAGGGCGGCCAGATTTCGCCCGAGTTCTACACGATGTTGTTCACGATGCACGCCACCGTGATGATCTTCTTCGTGATCATTCCGTTCCTGGCGGGAGCCTTTGGCAACTTTTTGATTCCGCTGATGATCGGCGCCGACGACATGGCGTTTCCCACGCTCAACATGCTCAGCTATTGGGTCATGTGGCCGGCCTTTATTTTTATGGGGGTGAGTTTCTGTTTCGCTCCGTACGGAGCCGGCTCGGGGTGGACCAGTTACCCTCCGCTCGCGTCTGTTTTTGAAGCCTCGCCGGCGAGCGGCCACGCACAGAATCTGTGGCTGTTGGGCGTTACGTGCGTCGGTGTGTCGTCGATGATGGGGTCGGTCAACTACATGACCACCATCATCCAGATGCGGGCTCCCGGCATGTCGATGTTCCGCTTGCCGCTTACGATCTGGGGGATGTTCATCACAGCCGTGCTGCAAGCCTTCGCGCTGCCCGTGCTGACGGCCGCCGGGTTCATGCAATTGACCGACCGCGTGCTGGGGACGGGTTTCTTTATTCCGGAAGGACTGATTGTCAACAACGCCGAGCCGCTTAGCGGCGGCGGGCAGCCGTTGCTGTGGCAGCACCTGTTCTGGTTCTACTCGCACCCGGCCGTCTACATCATGATCCTGCCGGCGATGGGCATGGTGTCGGACATCATCAGCTGTTTCAGCCGCAAGCCGATTTTTGGTTACAAGCCGATGGTCTACTCGATCTCCGGCATCGCCGGGCTGGGCTTTATCGTCTGGGGACACCACATGTTTGTCTCCGGAATGAACCCGATGCTCGGCATGACGTTCATGGTCGCGACGATGTTCATTGCGCTCCCCAGCGCGGTGAAGGTCTTCAACTGGCTGGGAACGATCTGGCGCGGCCAGATTCAGTTCACGACTCCCATGTTGTTCGCTCTCTCTTTCGTCTCGATGTTTATCATCGGTGGGCTGTCGGGCGTTTTCATGGCCGCCACTCCCGTCGACATTTTTATTCACGACACGTACTTCATCGTCGCCCACTTCCATTACGTGCTGTTTGGCGGCACGGCGATGGCCGTGTTTGGAGCCATCTATTTTTGGTTCCCGAAGATGTTCGGGCGGATGATGAACGAGACGCTCGGCAAGCTGCATTTCTTCCTCACATTCATCTTTCTCAACGGCACCTTCTACTGCATGCACATTCTGGGAGCTGTCGGGTTTCCCCGCCGTTTGGCGGATCCCTATCCCTACAAGACGTTTGAGCATCTGCAGCCAATGAATGAGTTCATCACGATCTGCGCGATCTTGATGGTGGCGACTCAGATCATCTTTGCGATCAACTTTTTCTACAGCATTTTCAAGGGGCCCCGCGTGGGCCGAAATCCGTGGCGCGCCAATGGTCTCGAGTGGACGGCGCCGAGTCCTCCGGGCCACGGCAACTTCGATTTCCAACCGGTCGTCTATCGAGGTCCGTACGAGTATGGCTCGCCGGAAGTCGACATCGACTACTACCCGCAAACCATGCCGCCGCCAGCCGCTGACAAAGCGTAGTCGAGCTCTTACGCACCACCCTGACAACCCAAACCACAAGCCCTGTGTCCTCGAAATCGCCACAACCTGAATCTGCGACAAGGCTGCCGAATCATGCGGCGCCGCTGTGGTTGGCGCGGGTGTTGGTCTGTCTGACCTTTCCGTTGATTTGGGTTGGCGGACTGGTGACCACCTACGACGCCGGCATGGCCGTTCCCGATTGGCCCACCACCTATGGATACAACCTGTTTGCGTATCCGGTGGCGACATGGATCGCCGGTCCGTTCGATCTGTTCATCGAGCACGGACACCGTCTGCTGGGCGCTGTCGTGGGCTTCGTGGCGATTCTGTTGGTCGTGGCCGTGTGGCGCAACGAATCGCGCCGCTGGGTCCGGTGGTTCGCCGTCGGAGCCTTGCTGCTGGTGATCGCGCAAGGACTTCTCGGCGGCGCCCGTGTTTTGCTCGACCAACGAACGCTCGCCATGATTCACGCTTGCGTGGGTCCGGCGTTTTTCGCTTACGCAGTTTCGCTTTGTGCGTTTCTATCGCCGAACTGGCGGGCCGCTGCGAGCGAGCAACCGGTCGGCGGCCGACTGCGAAACCTGGCTTTGCTGACAGCCGTTTTGGCGTTCTTCCAGCTGTTGATCGGCGCGCAAGTTCGTCACGTCAAAGTCGATGCTTCGCCGCACGTGTTTGGCATGGTTGTGATGTTTCACATCGCCGTCGCGATCGTGTTGGCGGGTCATATCGCCGTGCTGGCGTGGACGGCGCGGCGGCCCCCGTTCGTTGGCGTTCGAGCGGGCGGCCCGGCAGCCGTACTGTTCGTCCTCGTTCTCGCGCAGTTGATTCTCGGCGGCGCGACGTGGGTTGTGAAATGGGGATGGCCCGGCGGGCTGTCGATGGGGTATACGGTTGTCGCCAACAGTTTCTGGCAGGCGCTGATCGTCACCGCCCACGTCGCGGTCGGCTCGCTGATCCTCGGTTTCGCCGTGCTCTGCGCGGTGCGAGTGATGCGCGGCGTGCGTGCTGAGTCATTGGTAATC
>JASMLW010000253.1 GCA_030748485.1 Pirellulaceae bacterium | reverse complement strand
TGCTCGAGGCGGCTGACAAGGCCGGGTGGGGCGAGGCGGACAACAGCGCAGTCCTGTCCGCGTTCTCACTTCGTCCGCCGGAAGCCGACGATCGTTCCAGAGACTCGAATCTCTGACCTAGAAACTCGCCGCCGGCGGAGACACGGTGAAATGCGTGATCATCAGCCAAACAAAGAAGAACATCATCGTGGTGAGCAATTGCAGGAACTCGATCGACATGGGTTTCTCGCAAAAGAGGCTTCATCCGTGGTGTCGTCGAATCCGTCCGTGTATCCTCTTCATCGACCGCTTCCGATGTTCACTTAAACGATCCCCGTCCGTGTCGTTGCGACCGGTGTTTCCGGTGCGACCCGCAAAGGCGTGTCTAGTCGAGCTCAAGTGAAACCATCTCGATCTGATCGTTGGCGAGAACAAGTCCTGGTAAGATAGCGGAATAGTTTGGATTGCTTGCTTTGATTGAACGAGATGAGGCCTCATGGACAATCGTGAAATTGCCGTCGGGATCGACCTGGGCACTACATTTTCGGCAGTCGCTCACCTGGACGATCTGGGGCGACCGCAAACGCTGATCAACGCCGAAGGCGACAAGATCACTCCCAGCGTGATTCTCTTTGAGGGCGCCGACGTGGTTGTCGGCAAGGAGGCCGTCAAGGCGATGGCCACCGAAATGGAACAGGTCGCCGACTGCGCGAAACGCGATCTCGGGAATCGCATGTTTCACAAAGTGCTCGGCGGCCGCCAGTATCCTCCCGAGGCGCTGCAAGCTTGGATTCTCAACAAACTCCGCACCGACTCCGAGCGGCAGATCGGCCCGTTTCGCAAGGTGGTGATCACCGTGCCGGCGTACTTCGACGAAGTTCGCCGCAAGGCCACCCAAGACGCCGGTTACATCGCGGGCTTCAACGTACTGGATATCATCAATGAACCCACGGCGGCTGCGGTGGCCTTCGGTTTTCAGCAGGGGTTCCTGCGTGTCGACGGTACGGCGACCGCCGACCAAAAGATCCTCGTCTACGACCTGGGCGGCGGCACGTTCGACGTGACCGTCATGCAGATTCGCGGCAACGAGTACATCGCCTTGGCGACCGACGGCGACGTGCAACTCGGCGGTCGCGACTGGGATCAGCGACTCGTCGATTTTGTCGCCGAGGAGTTTATCCGCAAGTTCGGCATGGATCCCCGCGAGGATCCGAACACGTTTGGACGATTATGGCGGGAGGCGGAGGACGCCAAGCGGACGCTGTCGGCCCGGCAAAAGGCGAGCATTGCGTGCGACTACAAGGCGCAGGCGATTCGTGTCGAAGTGACGCGTGATCAGTTTTGTGAATTCACTCAAGACTTGCTCGACCGCACCGCCTTTACAACTCGGCAGACGCTGCAGGCGGCGGGACTCGAGTGGACCGACATCGATCGCGTCCTGATGGTCGGCGGTTCGACGCGCATGCCGGCCGTATTTGAAATGCTCAAAGGTCTCTCCGGCAAGGACCCCGATTGTTCGGTGTCGCCCGATGAGGCGGTGGCGCACGGAGCCGCATTGCACGCGGGAATCTTGCTTGCCAGACAGCAGGGAAAGCCGTCGCGATTCAAGATCAAGAACGTCAACTCACACAGCCTCGGTGTGGTCGCCACCGACGCCCGGACCAAGCGGCCGAGGAACGCCATCCTCGTGCCTCGCAACACGCCGTTGCCCGTTACGGCGAAACGAGTTTTTAAGACGCAGAAAGCGAACCAAAAGTCGATTCTGGTCGCGATCGTGGAGGGCGAGAGCGCTTCGCCTGACGATTGCTCGCAGATCGGCAAATGCTCCGTCCGACACTTACCCAAGAACCTGCCCGCGCAGACTCCGATCGAAGTCAGTTTTCGTTATCAGGAGAACGGTCGTCTGACCGTCGTCGTTCAGGTCGCCGGCACGGACAAACAGCTGCGTCATGAGATCACGCGGGAAAACAGCATGACGCAAGACCAACTCGACAGTTGGCGGCAGTACATCTCCAACGTCCCCGTCGAGGGCTAGCTGGCGCCGGCGGATGGCCGACGACGCGCAGACATGTATGGATGCCGGCTGTGACGACTATGCAGCCAAGCCGATCGATCGGCAGTTGCTCATCGATCTGATCGCCCATCATGTACAGCGGTCGAAGACGCGCGGCGCGGCTGAGGAGGCGATGGCGTAATTCGGTCGCAGGAAAGCCGCGGCTCTGTGGACTTTCAGGCAGCTCGTTTCAGGTTGCTCGGATTTGAACGATTGTCCCGTCGGGGGTGAGAACCCTACACGTGGTTGCTGAACTTCCACGCACTTGCGGACCGTCGCCAGATCTACAAGCTATGCTTGGGCGGCGGCAATACTTCGAGCGTATCATCACCGAATGCAGCAGGGGGCTGAGCGGATGGTGGAAAAAGGAACGATCTTGCTGGTTGAGGACGACCGCGCGATGTCGCGGCTGATCCGCAAGTGGCTGGAGTGCGACGGTTGGAACGTCCTGATGGCCGAAGACGGTCAACAGGCGATGGAGCTTGTCACTGAGCATCAGCCGAACATCGTCGTCACGGATTGGGACATGCCGATCGTCGACGGCCTCGAGTTCTGCCGTTGGTTGCGCAAACAACCCGTGAAGAAGTTCGTCTACGTGATGATGATGACCGTTCGCGCGTCGCCCCCCGAACAGGTCGAAGGGTTGAATGCGGGAGCGGACGCGTTTCTGAAGAAGCCAGTCGATCGAACAGAGTTGCTCGCCAAACTCGACGCGGCCAAGCGCATCGTCTCCTTCGAGCACGAACTGACCGAACAGGCCAATTCGGATTCGCTGACGGGCTTGTCGACCAGACCGCTGTTCTCTGAGCGGATGGAGGTGGAATGGAATCGCGCGGATCGGCATCACATTCCTCTGTCGCTCGTCATGCTCGACATCGACTACTTCAAACGAGTCAACGACACGCATGGGCATCCCGTCGGCGACGAGGTGATCAAGATGGTGGCCAAGACGCTGTGCGAAACCTGCCGCGCGAGCGACTTGGTTTGCCGGTACGGTGGTGAGGAGTTCGCCGCGTTGTTGCCCGAGACGGATGAACATCACGCGATTCAGTGGGCGGAGCGGATTCGCGACGCCGTTCGCGAGAAGAGCGTGGCGGCCGGTGATCGCCGCATCAACGTCACGGTTAGTTTCGGCGTCGCTCAACGACTGGCCGATACGGCCAACGGGCACTCGCTGATCGACTTGGCTGATCAGGCGCTGCTCGTGGCCAAGCGAACTGGACGCGATCGAGTAGTCGGCTATCGCACTATCTCGGCGTCGAACGCGCCGAGCGCCGACGCGGCTCCGACGATCGATCTGCTCGCCAGGATCCCCGCGCGGGACGTGATGACGACGATCGTCGCCGGTATCGGGCAGGACGAGTTTGTGGGTCGCGCGGCCAAGTACTTCCTGCGATTTCGCATCAATTCGGCTCCGGTTGTGGACGAGGAGGGCAAGCTGGTCGGCGTGCTATCCGAGAAGGATGTCATGTCGATCATGCTCTGTCCCAAGTGGTGGGAAACTCGCATCCGCGATGTGATGAAGACGGACGTAGTGTCGTACACGGCGGACACCTCGGCGCTGGCGATCTACGAATTCCTGTGTCGCGTCGCCATCCGCGGCGTCGTGATCGTCGACGACGGCAGACCGACGGGCGTCATCAGCCGCGGCAGCATCTTGCGGTGGTTCACCAATTGCCTTGCCGTCGGCATCGTAAAAATCCCCGACGCGGACGCGGATGCGCTGCGCGAGATCCGACCCGAACGCGATCTGGCGGATTTCCAAGTGAATCCCATCGAGAGTTTGCTGGCCGCCGTCAATGCGATGGGGAGTGAGTCGGCTGAATTGCAGCAACGCCTGCGCGCCAATGCGACGGACTTGCTGCCGTGCATCGTCGGTGGAGCCTCGCGGATTCAGGAATTGGTCAACGATGTTCTCGCCTGCTCGCGAGTGGCGAACGAGACTCAACTGGCGGTCGATTCCGGCGACAGTTCGGAGTGGCTGGTCGACTAGTTCAGCTTCGGCGAACTAGTTGAGTTGGGCTTTCGGTCGTATGATGGGTGGCTGCCCGCCCGGCGGAGAATAGCTGCCACGATCGACGTTCGAATCTCCACTGATGACGACGCCTGAAACTAATCCAACTGATGTTCGCATGCGCGGATTTGAAAGCCGCGTTTCCGTGCATGACGCGCTGACTTGGTTGACCTCGCGAATCTCGCCGCTCGGCAACCAGTGCATCCCCGTGCTCGCCGCCGGCGGTCGAGTTCTCGCGGAGCCCGTGGAAAGTGAGTTTGCTGTTCCCGGGTTCGTCCGCTCGATGATGGATGGGTTCGCTGTGCGGGCCGCCGATACGCTCGGTGCGTCGACCTACAATCGACTGAACTTCACCGTGATTGGCGAAGTGTTGCCGGGCGGACGATTCGGCGCCGTGGTAGGACCGCGCGAGGCTGTCCGGATCATGACGGGCGCTCCGCTGCCGACCGGAGCCGACGCCGTATTGCCGGCTGAGCGAGTCGAGGCGGTGGACGACGAGCAGATCTTCGCCGTCGACGCGGTCTCGCCAGGAAGACACGTCGGGTCAGTCGGCGAAGATGTCCAAATCGGCGACCGCGTGCTGTCCGCGGGACGGCGATTGCGGCCGCAGGATCTCGGCGTGCTCTCGTCGATCGGTCGGGCGGAGGTGGATGTCGTCGCCCGACCCGCAGTGCGGCTGATTGTCACCGGCAACGAACTGTTGCCATCCGGATCTCAGCCGGCGGGAACGCAGATCGTCGATGCGAACAGCCCCATGCTGGCCGAACTAGTAGAACGCGACGGCGGGATCTGCCTGTTTGACGGCGTTACGCCCGACACTCCAGCGGCGATTCGCCACTCGCTGACGACGAGCGACGCGGATGTCGTTCTCGTCTCGGGCGGTTCAAGTGTCGGCAAGGAAGACTACGCGCCCCGCCTGCTGTCCGAAGTCGGCGAACTGGCGATTCACGGTATCGCCATGCGGCCCAGCAGCCCGACTGGAATGGGCGTCATCGGCGATCAGCTGGTGTTCCTCTTGCCGGGAAACCCCGTCTCCTGTCTTTGCGCCTACGACATGTTCGCCGGCCGAGCCATCCGCGGTCTCGGCGGCAGGCCGCGGAGTTGGCCGTATCGTCGAGTGCAATTGCCGTTGCGGCGGAAGCTCGTCTCAGCCGTTGGTCGAGTCGATTACGCGCGAGTTGCGATCAGCGACGGCCAGGTCGAGCCGCTTGCCGTCTCCGGCGCCTCGGTGCTGAGTTCGACATCGCACGCCGATGGTTTTGTGCTGACGGAGGAGGGGTCGGAAGGAGCGCCGGCCGGAGCTGTTGTCGATGTCTGGATGTACGACGCCCAGCCGAGCGAACTGGAATGACCCGGCAAGAACAGTTTCTCGACGTCATCGACCGCGACGAAGCCGAACGGAGGTTCGTTGCCGCCTTGGATCTCGATCCGTTGGGCGCTGAATCCGTTCCGTTGGCGTCCTCGCTCGGTCGTGTGCTTTCCACCGATGTCGTCGCCGCGATCGATGTGCCGAGTTTCGACCGTTCGAACTACGACGGCTTCGCCGTGCGCGCGGCCGACACCTTCGGCGCTCGCGAAGACGCACCCCGCGAACTCGATCTCCTGGACGAAATCATCGCCACGGCCGTTCAGCCGACGAGCGTTGTACAAGACGGCCAAGCTGTCGCCATCGCCACCGGGGGAATGACGCCGCGAGGCGCCGATGCGATCGTGATGGTCGAGCATACGGACATCGAAGGTGAAAGGCTGATCGTGCGCCGCGCTGTGACGCCCGGTCACGGTGTGGCATTCGCCGGAACCGACATCGCCGCGGGTGAAACCGTGTTGCGTCGAGGCTGCTTGTTGACGAGCCGCGAGACGGGAGTTCTGGCGGCGATCGGAGTGGCTCAGCCGACCGTCTGGCGTCGCCCCCGCGTCGCCGTCATTTCCACGGGCGACGAGATCATCGCGCCGGGTGAAGCCATGCGGCCGGGGTTGGTTTACGATTCCAACGCCCGCATCCTGGCCGACGCCATCCGCGAATTGGGCGGCGAACCGATCGAACTGGGCGTCGTCGCCGACGAGCTCGACGCACTCCGCGATTCACTTCGCCGGGCTTGCGATGAATGCGACGCCGTCTTGCTTTCCGGAGGCACGAGCAAAGGCGCCGGCGACCTGTCCCACCGTGTCGTCAGTGAACTCAACGACCCAGGCATTGTCGCCCACGGCGTGGCGCTCAAGCCGGGCAAACCGATCTGTCTCGCCGCCACGGCGGGAAAACCGGTTGTCATCCTTCCCGGCTTCCCGACCTCGGCGGTTTTCACCTTTCATGAATTCGCGGCCCCCGTCTTGCGGCGACTGGCTGGCCGCGGCGAACAGGAACGCTTCACTGCACGAGCTGAGTTGGCGGTGAAAGTAAACTCGGAGATCGGACGCACGGAGTACTTGCTGGTCGGCCTCACTCCGCGCGCTGCGGATGCGGATGCGGCTGACATCGGTCAGGAGGCCGGCCCCAACACCGACAGTGATGCCGGGTCACATCCGACGCTCGTCGCATTTCCGATGGGCAAGGGTTCTGGATCCGTCACCACTTTTAGTGGCGCGGATGGATTTGTGGCGATCGGTCGGCGGCGAGAAATCGTCGATGCCGGAGAGACCGTGTCGGTCCAGTTGCTCGGTCGCGATTTGCAGACTGCCGATTTCGTGGCGATCGGCAGCCATTGCATCGGTCTAGATTTTTTGCTCGGCCTGCTGCAGGAGCGCGGCTACCGAACCAAGTTCATGGCGGTTGGTTCGACGGCGGGACTGGCCGCCGCTCAGCGGGGCGAATGCGACATCGCCGGCGTCCATCTGCTCGACGAGGAGACTCAGCAGTACAACCTGCCGTTCCTTTCGGCGGAAGTGGAGTTGTTGAGAGGATACGGCCGCTTGCAGGGTGTTGTTTGCCGCTCAGACGACGACCGGTTTTTCGGCCGGACCGCGCAACAGGTGATCGACCGGGTCAAGTCATTGCCGGACTGCCTGATGGTCAATCGGAACCAGGGCAGCGGCACACGAATTCTGATCGACCAATTGTTGGGCGGTGATGAGCCGCCGGGGTACGCTGTGCAATCGCGGAATCACAACGCCGTGGCGGCCGCCGTCGCTCAGGGCCGAGCTGATTGGGGAGTTGCGATTCAGCCCTCGGCCGAGCGCGCCGGCCTGGCCTTTCTGCCACTCACCGAAGAACAGTACGACTTCGTCGTGGCTCGCTCACGCGCGCGTCGTCCGGCGGTTTCCGCATTGCGCGAGTTGTTGGCGGAGGATGCCGTGCGAGAGCGGTTACGAGGATTCGGATTCCGCCTCTAACGTTCGCGCGGCGTCGAACCAACTCGAGCTTTAGGCGCCTGACAAAGCAGCTACAGCTAGGCTCGGATCAGAATCTCGCCGCGGCCGCCTTCGATGAGATCGCCATGATAGAGATCGTACTGCGCGTCGATGTGCCGTTCGGCGGCGTCGAACCCCAGCTGGTTCAGGTGGCGGAGAATCAAGGGCATTGTCGGTGGTTGGAAAGTGCATCCCTTGCGAAAGGTGGGAAGCAGTTCGGGAGGATTGCTAAAGAAGCCGAGCGTGCCGCGACGCATACCGGCTCCGTGGCGAATACCGGACTCGCCAAACACGAGGATGGTGCCGGCGAGCATGTTGAATCCGACGAGGTCGCCGGCGTCTCCGCCGACCGCGATCAATCCGCGCCGCAACGTATGGCCCAGCTCGTTTCCCACGCGTCCGTCGACGAGCAACGAGCCGCCGCGCATGCCGCGCGTGCTGCCTCGGTAGGCGGCTCCGACCAAGTGCCCCGCGTCGCCATGGACGTGGATCAAGCCGTTGCTCATCTCGGCCCCCACCCAGTCGCCGGCGTTTCCGTGGATGTGAATTTCGCCACCGGTCATCTCGCTGCCGACATGCCGACCGGCGGAGCCGCGAATGTGGACTTGGCCCCGGCTCAGCTTGGCTCCAATCCAGTGCACTCCCGCCAACTCGCCCTCCCACTCCAGACGCAGATCGCTGGGATCCCCCTCAACCGAGAAGAAATCGCCCAACTCAACTCGGCGGTTTCCTTCGAAGATTGTCACCCGACGGATCTCATCGAGCGACTTTTCGGCGACGGCGCAGGGCGTGACGCCCTCCACTTCGAGGGGAACGTCCGACGAGTTTTCCAACCGGATTTGCAGCGTCATAGGATGAGTGTGAGCCAAAGAGGTGAGTCGGCCGAGTATAACCAAAGCCTGCAGGAGTGGGGAGTGATCGCGTTCGCGCGGTCGCCGACTGACGCCGCGCATGAATGCGACCGTAACTCTCCCGCGTTAGGATGAATGCACGTGTCTGTTCACCATCTGTGGCATTGAGGGTTCGTGGTTTTCTCTGGTGTCCTTCGAGCGACCAACGGGAGCGGACAAGTGATTTCCGAGCGGCAGCTCGCTTCGTGAGTGGCACAGCCACTTTCGCACATTTACGACCGACGAGGATTCAATGCCCAGACTCGCGGACTCAGCATGAACGCAACGACCAGCGAGGATCCTCGCCACCCAGCGGTACTGATCGTCAACGGAGTTGCCTCACGCCCACGTCGCGCCGAGCGATGACGACTTCGGAATCGCCATCTACAGTCGAGATCCATTGATCGACTGCCGTTTTGTGGATCTCGCCGGAACTTCTATCAAGGCCGTTGTCGCCACGACGAACGTGTCGGGCAAGCAGGTGCGCATTGTCGGAGCCCATCCGCCACCGCCGCTGTCGTCGTCCAGTGCTGCTGTTCGCATTCCCCAGTTACAGCAGCTGGCGAGCTTGGCTGCCGAGCACTCCGGTCCGACCATCGTGACCGGCGATTTGAACACGTCGAGCTGGTCGCCATATTTCGGCAAGCTACTGCGCGACGGCGAGCTTCGGGACACTCGCCGAGGTTTTGGCCTGCTCACCTCACACTCGTCCTGCTACTTCGTGAGAATCACGATCGATCACGTCCTCGTCTCTGAGCATTTGTGGCGTTGGGGATTCGGGGCTTGCCTCGGTCGATTCCAGCGACCAACGGGAGCGGGCGAACAACTACCGAGCGGCAGCTCGCTTTGTGAGTGGCACTGCCACTTCCGCACGATCGATCGGTGGGTGACGCCTTGCGCCGGATCCGACCACGACGCGGTTGTCGCCGATCTCGCGTTTTAGTCCGCGCGGTCTCAGTGATCCCTGCGATCGAACTGCGCGCGAATCTCGTCGGGGCACTCGAGTCCGGCGCGACGGAGAGCTTGGAAGTAGTCGTCGGGCTCATTGACGTTTTTGAGCGTCAACAGTTGGGCGTCCGCGGACCTCAAATCGTCGATCTCGACGCGACTCGTGCGGCAGCGATCGAACAAAAAGAACGGACGCAGTTGATCGGCGTCGAGCAGCGCGCGTACTTCGGCCAGCACGCTGACGCGGTAGATGGCGGCCAACGGGTGGTGGAACTTTCCGTCGACGGCGACGACGGCGTCGTCGTCGGGAGCCAGGCGTTCGCGCAGCGCCTCGATGAACGCCGGTTGCAACAGCGGCGCGTCACAGCTGGTTGCATAGGCGACCGCGGCGCGACTCTGGAGCGTCGCCAAGCCGGCGGCGAGTCCTTCGAGTGGTCCGCGGTCCGGCTTGTCGTCGCGGGCGACCAAAACGTCGTCCGGGAGCGGCGGCAACGATTGGTCGGCGGCGGCCACGACGGCGACGGGAGAGGCGACTTCGCCGAGCAGACGGACGACGCGCTGCAGCATCGTCTCGTCGCCGAACGGCAGATCGGCTTTGCTGAGACCCATCCGCCGGCTCGCGCCGCCACAAAGGACAATTCCACCGAGATTCTCAGCGCCGCGGCTCATCGCGTTAGAACCCATCGCATCGATCTATTTCGCGTCCCGATGTCGCGCGGACATCACGATGTCTCGACGCACTCGGCGTCATGCAGATAGTGATCGGCGACCGGATAGTTGCGGAAGCGGATCGAGTAGTAATCTTCAAACCACTGTTCGATGTCCCGCTCGGTGTCGGTGTCGTAACTGGGCGCGACATGGAGTGTCTTGCCGATCGGAGCCGAACGGATCTCTCCCTCCTCGACAATCAACTCACCCGATTTGATCACGTATTTCGGCAATTCAAACATGACTTCTTTGTTTTCGTGCGGCGAGTAGATTGTGATGTCGGCGTCGGCTCCGGGCCCGAGGTGGCCTTTGTTCTTGAGTCCCAGAATGCGGGCCGGTCCGGCGCGAGTGATGATGGCAATCTCGCTGAGTGTGTATTGTCGATCGAGATCTTCGAGTTGCGACCGTTCGCGGACCAGCGGATGGACACTCTTCAACGCGTCGCGACGATAGGTGCGGTCCATCAGCAACCGGATGATCTGCGGGTATGCGAGAAACGATCCGCCATTCGGGTGATCGGTGCTCATCACCACCTTCCAGGGATCGTCGACCATCAAGTACCACTCCAAACCGATCGCCCACTGCAGCGCGTGGATCAGACTCTTGTTGCGATATTTGATGGGGGCGATTCCACAGCCGGCTTCCATTTCGGTGTCGCAGTTGAACCACTTGGTGCCGTACAGGTTGGCCAGGTAGTAGCCGAGCGGCCCGTCGCCAGTCATGCTCGTCGTCTCGCCGAACATCACTTGACCAACATCGATCGTGACGTTGTCGTGTTCGTTGATGTACTCAGCCAACGGGGCGACCCGCGATCGGAACGTCTCTTCATCGGCGTCGCCGCCACCGTAGCTGTGGAATTGAATGTGTGTGATGTGGCCGGGGAATCCGTCGAGCGCCCGCATCGTTTCGGCCGTCGTCCGCCAGTTCCCCGGCATGCCGAGGTTGTTGCAATGGATGTGAACCGGGTGCGGCAACTTGAGGTCGGCGGCGGCTCGCGCCACTTCACTGACGATCTGGCGGGGCGTCACTTCGAAATAGTCCACCGGCTGATCGAGGTCGTGCACATTGCCCGAGGCGTGGTGTTTCCAGACTTCAACTCCGCCGGGATTGACCAACTTCGGCGCGTAACCCTTGGCGGCTCCCAGCAGCCAAGCCATGAACGATCGCAGTTTGGCGTCCTCCTGCTGATGGATCGCTCGCATCACGTAGTGGTTGTTGCCCATCAGGACGTAAAAACCCTTGTCCAGGCAGGGCGTGTCGTCGAATTCCTCGTGCGCGTGGCGGGCCGACAGCGGAGGAACGGCCGCGTCGAAGGCGGTCGTGTATCCGAGCCCGGCGTATTTGTAGCCGGTCGCGAACGTGCTCGGCACCGCTCCCATCGTGCCGCTGTGCGTGACGGTCGTGCGCTCCACGACATCCGCTCGCCGCTTGTCCTCCGGCCGCATTTTGCGGGCGGCGTTGACCTTGGGACCCGCAATATGGCAATGCATGTCGATGCCGCCCGGCATGATCACCAAGCCGGCTGCATCAAGAGTGCGAGTTGGCCGGACGGCCGGGTCACTGGGCGGCTCAGCAATCTTGCCGTTGGCGATCCAGATATCGCGAGCTTGCCCGTCGATACCGTTCCGCGGATCGTAAACGTAGCCGCCGGAAATCTTCCAAAGGGAATCTGACATGCTCTCTTTGTCGGGTGGTCGGTGCGAGTGAATCCCCTATCATGGATCGACTCACTGTCGGCGACAAGGTAAGGGCGCTGATCGCCCCGCCACACAATGCGATTCACAATGCGACTTACAGGGCGATTCACAATGCGATTTGCAAGGCGATGGGGATTCCATGGATGCACGGCTTGAGATCGCGTGGCGACAGATCGAATTCGCGCGCGAGTATTCGACCGCCCTACTCGAGGGGATCGAGGACGGTGAATGGTTCGCGACTCCTGACTCGTCGCCGACGCACCTGGCCTGGCAAGTCGGCCACCTGGCGATGGCTCAATACGGACTCTGCCTGTTTCGCATCCGCGGTCGACGTACAGAAGACAGCGAGCTGATGACTTCTCGATTCCGCAAGCAGTTCAGCCGCGGTTCGCTTCCCGTCGCCGATGCGGCGGCGCACCCCAGCCCGGATGAGATTCGCGGCGTCTTCGATCGCGTTTACGAGCGAGTACAGCTGGAGTTGCCGGCGACGGATCCGAGCGCGCTGGACGAGCCGGTCGATGCGCCGTACGCCGGCTACGCGACAAAGCTGGGCGCTCTGCTCTTCTGTTCTCACCACGAGATGATTCACGCCGGGCAGATTGGTCTGCTGCGCCGACTGCTGGGGCGCGAGCCCGTTCGATAAGAGGGTCGGATCGGGATCCGAAACGGGCCAAGACTCGTGGAAGCGGGATGATCCAAGTGTCGCAACCCGCACAGGCGGCCCCTCGGCCGTCGGGTGACGCCGGGGCTCGCACCCGTGGGGGAGCGCTTCCACAAACATAACCTAGGGTTTGGGTAGCACTTGTGCGCGGATACAGGTCTGCGCCGTGGTATTGGACATGAAATTCAGCAATCGAAAATTCCTCGTGCTCACCAGCGGCGGGCTGCAGGCAGCCCTGTTGTTGATGTGTGTATGGATGTGGAGCGTCTGGATGCAGCGTCGGCTGGTCGATTCGTTTCGCCAGCAGGCGACCATCGACGCCCAGCAGCTGGTCCGTGACCTGGCGACCACGATCGCTGAGGAAGGCGACGAAGTAGGCGAGGTTGGGTCGACCGCTTGGCGGCGAACTCAACAGCGCGTGCAGGGGCTCCACGAATCTCCAGACGGTTTCGTCTGCGTGGTCGACACTGCGCGCAACTTGATCATCTGCCACCCGACGATGCGGAGTACGATCGAGCAGGGCGATGGGGCTCCGATGTTCGCCGCGCTGCGGCCTCCTAAAGACGCGGAACGCGGCTGGTCGAACATCGACAACCAACAACTGGCGATCGGCCGCAACGTGTCGAATTCAACTCTGGCCGTGGTCTCTTTTCAATCGAATAGCCGCTTTGTTCGACAGGCGAAAACGGTCTTGCTGCCGCTGCGCATCATGGGCAGCTGGGTCGCGATCATCACGGCCATTTGCAGTGGTGTGATGGTCTCGTCGGTCGCCGCCAAATACGAACACAAGATATCCAACGTCAATCGCGAACTAGAACATCTCGTCTCGGAACGAATGGACGAGTTCACGCGAACTCGCGACGCGATCATCTACGGCTTGGCTCGCCTGGCGGAGTCTCGCGATACGGACACCGGCGCTCATCTTGACCGGATCCAGCACTATTCGACCCTGCTCGCTCAACAGCTGGCGAACCAGCACCCGGTGATCGACACCGACTACATCACCAAGTTGCGGCTGGCCAGCACGCTCCACGACATCGGCAAAGTGGGTATTCCCGACGAGATCCTGCTGAAGCCGGGCAGGCTGACCGAAACCGAGCGGAAGGTGATGCAGCAGCACGCCGTGATCGGCAGTCAGTGTTTGCGGGAAATCCGCGAGCGGTTGGGGGAGGACGACTTCCTCGACATGGCTTACAACATCGCCGCCGGTCACCACGAGTGGTGGGACGGCCACGGTTACCCCAACGGCATCGCCGCCCAGACGATTCCCTTGGAAGCGCGGATCGTGGCCGTCGCCGATGTCTACGACGCCCTCCGCAGCCGTCGCGTCTACAAAGACAGCATGAGCCACGAGCGGGCCAGGCAGATCATCAACGAAGGCCGGGCAACGCAGTTCGATCCGGAGGTTGTCGACGTGTTCAATCAGTGCTCGGAGCGATTCGAAGCAATCTCGCAAAAGTCGGCCGACGTCACGGAAGTCTGCCTGTTGGAGAAGATTCGCGAGTGCCTGGCCGACGCGCAAGACGCCGCCGATGTCGACCGATCACTCAGCTTCCTGAGGGACGAAGCGACGGCCGAAGATGCGGATCTGGTAGAGTCGACGACTTGAGCTTGTGGACTCGCTTCTCGATTGCCGAGAGGATGTCAAAGTCGCTCGGGTGCGGCGACTCAAACGCCGGCCGCAGCGGAATCGGGACGTCATCCATTCGATAGGCCGTGCCCGGCACGTTGATTCCATACGTGGCGACGGTGAACGCGACGGCCGCGTGACGGGTCGTCGGTGTCTCCTTTGGATCGAACGCCACGTACGGGATGCTGGCCAGATGTTCGCGAGCTGGTTGGCTGAAGTTCGCCATCGGATCGCTGGCGACGATCATCGCCGCATCGGCTTCGCCACGAGCTAACACGTCTGACGCCGTGTACTCGCCCGGGTTGAAACGCGGATAACCGCGCGCCAGGTTGACGCCGAATGGATACCCGGTTCGCCAGGAGACGACCTGATCGGCGCCGGTGACATTGCCGTGGCCTCGATTCGGCTTGCACGCGAATCGCGTGTGCGCGTTCATGTCGCGCGTGAGGGCGAGCAACGCTTCGCTGTTGGCGTGCTTGCCACGAGTCATCGTGACACCCATGCCGAAAAAGATCACGCCGAACTTGGCGGCCTTCATGCGATCCATCAAGTCCCGCCAGACACTTAATTCAATGCCCGTGTCGGCGAGAACTTGATCGTCGTCGAGGTCGATATCTCGAGCCAACGCGCGCAGCGTCCAGAGCGCTTCGAAGTCGCGCCGCGGCTTGATTTGCAAGAAGATGTCCGCCGCCTTCGCCGATTTTGTTTTTCGCACGTCGACGACAACACAGGTTCGATCCTTGCGGCCGTTGGGCACGAACATGCCTTTGGGCATCAAGCTGTACTTCGTGAAGTGCCGCGGATGACTCTCCGCCGGATTCGACCCCCAGAAGATGATCAAGTCGCCTCGGTTCCGGACCTCGCCGAGCGAGCATGTGGCTTCTCCGACGCCTTGGAACGCCATGCCTGTCGGACCGTGGCACACGCTCGTCGTGGTGTCGACCGAAGCGCCGATCCAGTCGCCGATGCCGACGGCCGCGCGCTGAGATTCGCTGGTCGTATCGCTCAATCCGTAGATCAGCGGGTACTTCGCATTCGACAGGATCTGCGCCGCTTTCTCGATCCCTTCGTCCACTGTCGCCGGCTCGCCGTGAATCCGACACGAGGGCACGTCTTCGATCTCGTGATTCATGAACCAAGCCGTCCCTAACACGCAGGCTCGCTTGGCCTCCACGATTTGGCGCCCGTCGACGTGCAGGTCGATGTCGTCGCATACGCAACCGCAAAACGTGCACACCGCGTCGCGAACGATCTTGAGTTCGTTTTTTTCGACTGACGAGGATTCAGTTGCCATCGTGTTGCTCAACGCGGTTCGTTGCTCGCCGCCTCCGGCCGAGACGCCTAGGAGACAACCTCCAGGTCGACGTCGATTCCCTTGCTCGTCGGCATGCCCGAGCCGTGTGTGTCGCCGCCCATCAATTGACTTGAAATGTCGCCGTAGGGAATGAACAGCAGACCGGCCGGCAATTCATCACCCTTCGCTTTGATCACATCGACTTCGACGCGGCCGTGCTCGCTCGTCAGCCGCACGCGGGAACCCTCGGCGATCCCCAATCGCTCCATGTCCTCCGCCGCGATTTGCAGATGATTGATCTCCTGCTGATACGTCTCCCCGTACTTTCCCTCGCTGATACCGCAGCCTTGACGGCTGGTGCGACCGGGGATGAGGATGAAGGTTTCCGGCATCGGGTTTTGCAATCGGGTTGGAATACGGGACGATCTACTCGTTGGGCGGAGCACCCATTTTGCTTGCCGATCCGAAATCGGGAAAGAGGCGCCCAGTCACCCAGGGGGCGGCGAATCTACTTGCCGACTCTTTTCGCGGGCCGGCCGCAGTGCGTAGTATGGAAATCGGATTGACCGCAACCTAATACAGAATACGAGTTTGAGTCGATTAGAAATGGCGATTCGCGTTGAGTTCTACGGCGTACCGCGGCAGCGAGCCGGTGTCTCGTCGGTCGAATTACCGGCCCGCGCCGAGATCACTTTGGGTGCCGTTCTAACCGAACTGGCCGGTCAGTTCCCCGAATTGGCGGTCGACTGCATCAGCGGCGAGTCGTTGCAACGGGCGGCGGCGGTGAGTCTCGATGGCGATCGATTCGTCCGCGATCCGGCCACGCTGCTCTCCGATGGTCAATGTCTCTTGCTGTTGTCGGCCGACGCGGGAGGGTGAGTTGGCGGCACAGACGAACGGGATCCACGGTCGATGTTTGCGAGTCAAACTGGGTGACGCTGCGCCCGGTGAAAGCGTCGCCTTGGACGAGCTACCGGCGCGCAGGTTCATTGGCGGCGTGGGGCTAGGCGCCGTGCTGATGATCGGCGAGGGGAGTGCTGAGACGGACCCGTTCGACGATGATGCGCCGTTGGGATTCGTCTTCAGTCCACTGGTCGGCAGCCCGTTGACGACATCCGCCAAGTTCGCAGTCGTCGGCAAGAGCCCGCTGACCGATCGATGGAACGATTCACTCGCCAGTAGCGGATTCGCTTTGGCCGGCAAACGCGCCGGCTACGACGCGATCGTCATTCGCGGCCGCGCGGCGGCGCCTAGCATCTTGCTGATAGACGAGTCGGGTGTTCACTGTCGCCCGGCTGCGGACTTGTGGGGGATGGATTGCCCGCAAGCTGAACAGAGACTACGTGTCGAGTACGGCGGTGAATATCAATTCGCCGTCATCGGTCCAGCTGGTGAAAGGCGAGTTCGCTTCGCGACGATCTCGCACGACGGCCGGCACGCGGGTCGCGGGGGGCACGGAGCCGTGTTGGGAGCCAAGAACATCAAAGCGATCGCTGTCCGCGGCGAGCGGCGCGTCGACTGGTTCGACCCGCCGGGCATGGCCGCCTACGCGAAGGAGCTCTCAGAAAAGTCGTTTGGCCCCGCAACCGCCAAGTACCGCGAGTTGGGAACGGCCGCCAACCTGCTGACCTTCAACCGTTTGAACTCGCTGCCGACGCGAAATTTTCAAGAGGGCAGCTTCGCCGGCGCGGAACAATTGGCTCCCGAGACGTTAGCGGCGGCGCGCGAGAAGACTCGCGATTCGTGCGCCGCGTGCACCATTGGGTGCGAACATATCTACCAGATCGGGGCAGGGCCCGGCGGCGTGCGAATGGAGTACGAAAGCCTCTTCGCGCTCGGACCACTCTGCGGTGTCGACGACGCGGAAGCGGTGCTGCGGGCGTCGCGGCGGTGTGATGAACTTGGGCTCGACACGATCAGCACCGGGGGCGTGATCGCCTTCGCCATGGAATGCGCTGAGCGAGGATGGCTGGACGAGCCGTGGTTGCAGTTCGGCTCGGCGGCGGCGCTGCAACGAGCCGTTGAGGAGATCGGGATGCGGCGCGGCGTGGGCGAGCTGCTGGCGGAGGGCTCGAAGCGCATGTCGGTCGAGTTGGGCGGTGACGCGGCCTCGATCGCTCCCCACGTCAAGGGTCTGGAGATTCCCGGCTACGAACCGCGAGCCATGCAGACGATGGCGCTGGGGCTGGCCGTCGGCGCTCGAGGCGCTGACCACAACCGCAGTGGAGCGTACGAAGCGGACCTGTCCGAATTCGCCGACCGCCGCCAACTGACACCGCGATCCGCCGCCCAGGCCATCGACACCGAAGATCGAGCGGCCCTGATCGATTCGCTGATACTCTGCAAGTTCGTGCGGGGAACGCTCGACGATCTCTACGCCGAAGCGGCGACGATGCTGAATCTGGCGACCGGCTGGAGTGTCGACGCCGGCGAGTTGCGGCAGACGGCGAAGCGCATTGTTGATGCGAAGAAGTTGTTCAACATGCGGGCCGGTTGGACGGGGGCGGAAGACACGCTGCCGGAACGATTCTTCGCGACGCCCTTGCCGGACGATCCGCGCGCCGCGCTGGACCGCGGCCAATTCGAGAAATCCGTCGCCGACTACTACCGAAATCGCGGTTGGGACGCGTCGGGTCGACTCACGTCCGAGCAGCAGCGGCGGCTGCTGCTGGAGGCGGTCGTCGGCGACTAGCCGCCGCTGATCTGAGCACTCCAGAACGCCATTCGCCAGACGATCAGCCCGGCGCAGATCAACAGGCCCATCAAGCCCAATGCCAAGCCGACTCGCGCCAGCTGAGGCCGCTCATAAGACAACCCGATGCTGCTGACCACCGTGCCGATGGCCGACGACCCGCCGAACAAGAATAGACCGATGAACCCCGTGATCACGCGAAACAGATACGTCAGTCCATTTTCCATATGGATGATCAGATCGCGCTGGCCGTCTCCCGTCGTCTCTCCATACTGCGACGAGAAGATCGTGACCAAAGTGGCCGTCATCCCCAGCGCGCCGATGGCGGAGAAGATGAGTCCCACGACACCGTTCACATTGGGGCGCGCGGCCGGAGCCG
The DNA here is from genome assembly GCA_030748485.1 of Pirellulaceae bacterium. Classification (GTDB taxonomy): domain Bacteria; phylum Planctomycetota; class Planctomycetia; order Pirellulales; family Pirellulaceae; genus JASMLW01. The sequence continues at coordinate 29,196 of JASMLW010000253.1, read as the reverse complement.
ATTCAGGTTCAGGTGCTTTTGACATAATGTTGGCGACGTGCGCCGCGGCCGACCGCTACTTTTTCTCGACGACCCAGATGTTTCGGTAACGCACGGGGCAACCGTGATCTTGCAAGAAGACCGGGCCCGCTTTGGGGCCGGGCTTCGAGGGAGCCGCTGTCGTCGATCGATTGCCGGGCAACTCGACGTCGTTGTGAATGACGACGCCATTGTGTTTGACAGTGACGCGCGGATGAGCCTTCAGTTTGCCCGCCTCGTCGAATGTCGCGGCCGTGTATTCGATGTCGTACGTTTGCCACGCGAGCGGCGGCAGACACATGTTGACGTCGGGGTCCTTCACTGAGTAGAGACCGCCGCACTCGTTTTGTTTTCCGTCCAGACCGAACGAGTCGAGCATCTGGATTTCGTAGCGCCCCTGGACGTAGATGCCGCTGTTGCCGCGCCCCTGGCCGCGATCCTGCGGCTGGTAGGGCAAGCGGAACTCGACGTGAATCGTGTGGCTGCCGAACGTCTGCTTGCTGGTGACGCCTTGCATCAAGAGTTTCCCATCGAGGCGGCCGCCCTTGAAGTTGTCGGCGCTCTTGCCGTCAAACAACACGACCGCGTTCTTGGGGGGCTTGGCTCCCAACGTGGGGCTCTTCCGCTCGATGCGATCGAGCGTGGCGACATCGACGCCCTCCTTGTTGCGCAAAATGAACTTGCCGCCCTGCACGATTCCCGTGCCCCGCTCACGTTTGAATTCAACGGAGTCGCCGACCAGCTTGCCGTCGGTGATGATTTTCTCCTTGGTCGTGTCCCAGCCGTCGCCCGGCAGTCCGCCCAGGTAACCGACCGCGCGGAAGTTCCCTTCGCCGAGCGCGATGACCTGCACGCCCAGCTTGGCCTTCTCTTCGCCGATCTCGCCGCTGAATTCACCTTGGAAGGCAAAGTCTTTGTCGACTTTGGCCGGGTCGGATATTTTTGGCCCCTTCGCGACGGTGGCGATCGGAAGCATGACGAGCGCGGCGGCGAAGATGGCGAGCGGGAAACGCATGGGATGATCCTCGAGGAGAAGGCAATCGGTTGTTCAACAGCGGCTATTCTGGTCGCCGGCGCGAGCACCTGCAACTGTCTATCCAGTCGATCGGTGGGATCTGGTGAAGCGGAGGAGATTCCATTAGTCTGCTCAGTCCTGACCCCTGGTTCTATTGGCGAGCATTGAACGGATGTCCGTGGAAAGCGAAACGAGTTCTCAACGCAATTGGTCGCCGCTCAACGCTGCTCAACGCCGCGTTTTCGGAGTGCTTGTCGAGAAAGCGAAGACCACGCCCGACGCCTACCCGCTGACGCTGAATTCGGCGACGACGGGCTGCAATCAGAAGAGTAACCGCTCGCCGCAAACCAACTACTCGCCCGACAATGTGCAGGAGACGCTCGACAGTCTCCGCGGGCTGGGCGCTGTGGCCGAGGTGCAGACGGGCGGCCGGATGGCAAAGTACCGGCACTACGCGTACGAGTGGTTGGGCGTCGACAAGACGGAACTCGCTGTGGTGGCCGAGTTGTTATTGCGAGGTCCGCAGTCGTTGGGTGAACTGCGCGGCCGAGCAGCTCGCATGGAAGCGATCGCCGATCTGGCCGCGCTGCGGCCGGTCATCGACGGGCTGATCGAGAAGGAGCTGGTGATTGAGTTGTCGCCGGCGGGGCGCGGACAATTGGTCACTCATGGGTTGTATCCGGTGGACGAACTGCAGCGCGTGCGCGAGCGGACGCCCGAGGTCGCGCAGCCGGCTCCCGCCGCGCCTCGCGCAGCCTCCAGCGGAGGCGACGAGCGGCTGAAGAAACTGGAAACCGAAGTCGCCGAATTGCGCGACCGCATCGCCGCGCTGGAGAATCGGCTCGGCTAGCACACCAGCCCGAATAGTGAGGGGTCGAATCGCAACGGATGCGCCGTTGCTTTCCGGTGCTGAATTTTCGGGCCGATCTAGATGCTGTGATCGATGCTGAGTCGTTAGAGCCGCCGCCCCTCGCTCTTAACCGGCCATTGGCGGATCCGGTGGGAGTAGATGGGCGCCGTGGACGACGGCGAGGACGCGCACTTCCTCATTTAGGACCAGGTAGATCACTCGAAACGAATGCACGTATACTTCGCGCAGATCTCTGCGGCCGTATTCGGGGACAATTGAACCAGATAGCGGGTTCGCAACCAATTGCGTTTCTGGACGAGCGACAAGGCGAGCATACACTGCGTCGGCGTAGACCTCAGATTGTTCCGCAATGTAGGCGTGGATCGCCAGTGCATCCTTAGATGCCTTCTCCGTCCAGCGAACTTTCATCAGCCTAGGACTTCTTTTGGATCAGCCGCTGACGCATTTCGTCGGATCCGATAAGTCGGCCGGCGTCGCTATCTGCGAGCCCCGCTTCAATCTGCTGGCGGACGTAGAGATGGTATTGCAATTCATCCCAAGATACATCATCGGGGAGCGATTGGATGATTGCGCTAACCGCATCCTTAACGCCGGTGGTAGGCGAATCAGTCATAAAAAACACCTCGGAAACAGATGAGTGAGGCTATTGTAGGCAGCCGCCGCGAGTCAGGCAATCACGTTTCATTTGGCATTACAGCAGGACACCCAACCGCAGCATCCCCAACCGCAATACCTCCGCGCGACATCGCTGACATCTGTTGGTCACTCGGCGAGACGCGACTCTCTAGTAGGCGACTCTTCCCATTCTTGTGCCAACGAGGGCGCCAAAGATGCGCGCGGACGGCCAGGGTTAACACTTACTCTTGACGCGCCTCACGCTCTACGACTCGTCAACCTCGCGCATCAGTTGTTCGACGATCAGCTGCATCTTGGGGGCGGCTGTTTGGGCGGCGTCGACAACGTGCTGGGCGTCGACCGTCACGGGTGAGTCGGGGAGTGCGACGTTGGTGATCGCCGAAATCGCCAAGACGCGGACGCCCCGACTGTGCGCGGCCAGCACCTCCGGCACAGTCGACATGCCGACCGCGTCGCCGCCGATCGCGCGAAACATCCGGTACTCGGCCCGCGTCTCGTAACTCGGTCCGGACACGGCGACGTAGGTTCCCAGCGGAGCCGTAAAGCCGTTCCGCTGAGCCGCCCGGCGAGCGCTGGCCAACATCTCGCTGCAATACGGCGAACTCGCGCTGCGGCCCGACGCTGTCAGAAGCGTGTCGGCTGACGTCGCAGACAACGGGTGCGGCGAGTTCCACATCAAGTCGATGTGCCCGTCGAGCAGCATGATGTCGCCGGGCTCGAACTGCGGATTCAATCCGCCGGCCGCATTCGAGACGATCAATCGCTCGACACCCAACTCGGCCATCACCCAAACGGGCAGTGCGACCTGATCCGCCGAGTACCCTTCGTACAAATGGCAGCGACCCTGCATGGCCACAACGGGAACTCCCGCCAGTCGACCGCAGACAAGCCGGCCGGCGTGAGCGAGCGCGGTGGAAGTGGGGAAGTGGGGAATCTCCTGGTAGGGAATCTCCGCTTCTTTCTCGATGTGCGACGCCAATCCACCCAGACCGGTCCCCAAGATCAGACCGGCGCGCGGGCTGCCCCCCCATCGACGCTCAATCTCGGCCGCAGCGGCCGGGATCATGTTTGTATCAAACGCACTCAACTCTCGATTTCCTGCCTGAGAACCGGCGGTTCTCGACGCCCACGCTCTCCATCGCGCTCTCTTAAACGCCGGCTGCGAGGATCCCCTTCACCAATGTTCGCAATCTCGGTTCTGCATCATTCGCGGTGGCAATGATTTTTTCAACATTCGCCGGCTCCAACGCGTCCGGCAAACACATGTCGGTGACGATCGAGAAGCCGACCACACGCAGTCCGCAATGGACGGCGACGATGACTTCGGGGACCGTCGACATGCCGACGATGTCGGCTCCGATCTGTCGCAGGAAGCGATACTCGGCGCGAGTTTCCAGGTTGGGCCCCGCCACCGCCACAAAGACTCCCTTGTGCGCGACGATGTCTTCGCGGCGGGCGATCGCCAGAGCCTTGTCAACCAATTCCTGACAGTACGGTTCGCACATGTCGGGAAATCGAGGTCCCAGCCGATCGTCGTTGACGCCGAACAGCGGGTTGTCGCCCAGCAGGTTGATGTGGTCCTCGATCACGACGATGTCGCCGCATGCGAGATAGGGATTCATCCCACCAGCTGCGTTGGAGACGACGAGCAACTCCGACCCCAGCTCTTTCATCACCCGGACCGGCAGCGTGATATCCTTGAGATCGTAGCCCTCGTACTTGTGAAAGCGTCCCTCCATCGCCACAACGGACACTCCGCACAACGTGCCGCAAACCAGGCGGCCGCGGTGGCTGATCGCAGTGGAGCGAGGAAAGTTGGGAATCTCCTCGTAATCCAGCGACGCTTCCTCCTCGATCTCTTCCACCAGGCCGCCGAGACCGGTTCCCAGGATAACACCCACCGTCGGTGCGCCGCTCCAGACAGACCTGATCTTGGCGACCGCCTCTTGAACTTTGTCGTAGATGTCCAACATGGATGTTCCGCTCTCCAGCCACTGATGAAAAAGAAGATTATGAACACGGCAGCCTATCCGTCGCACGATCGCTCAGCAACCCGCCCCACTGCGGCGCGTGCGCCGCGGCGCGTACTCGCGATTGCTGCTAGAGCGCGACGGGTGAGCAGATTCAGAGCGAATTGGCTCGAATGAACTCGACGACGGCCGCCACTCCAGCCGACCAGTTGTCCGCTTCGGTCGCGCTCGACGACTTGCGCGGTTTGAAGCTGTGGTCGCCATCGGGCAACCAGGCGAACTCGATAGCGGGCGACAACTCGTAGGCCGAGACTTCTTCGCGGTTGCCGAAACTGTCGCGTTCGCCTTGAACGAATAGCGCAGGAGTTTTGAGTTCGGCGAGATGTTCAGTGCGGAGTTGAGCGGGCTTCCCGGCGGGGTGAAACGGATAGCCGAGACAAACCAGGCCGGCGAGCGCGCGCCGATCGGCGACGAGGCTGGCGATGCGGCCGCCCATCGACTTGCCGCCCGCGAACAATCGCCCGGCGGACCCGAAGTGGTCGATCGCCGCTTCCCAACAAGCGATCAACTTGGCGAGGCGGTCCGGCCCGCGCCGCTTTCCGTCGACCCGGCGGAGCCGCATGTAGTCGAATTCAAAGCGGGCAACTTGAATCTCAGCTTCCGCGACCCCGGCCGCGAACGCATCCATGAAAGGCGTGTCCATGGCCGCGCCGGCGCCGTGCGCCAGAATGAGTGTGGCGCGAGCGTCCGCAGGTCCGTCAAAGAGAAAGTCCAAGCTACTTCTTCGCGAGCCCGGGAGCAGCGACGAAAGTGGCGACGGCGGCTCCGTCGTCGGCGTTCCAAATTCGCACCTCGCCGTTGAAGCCGCCCGAGGCGACTCGCTTGGCGCCGGCGTGGAACGCGACCGATAGAGCCCAGTCTTGGTGGCCGGCGTACTTGCGAATCTCCTTGTGAGTTTTCGCTTCATACTGGCGCACCGTCTTGTCGGCGGAGGTGGCGAACATGAACTCTCCGCCCATCGGCAACTTGTACACTTCGGCTCCGAAGCCGACCTCGGCGCTCTTCTTACCGTCGGCGACTTTCCAACGATGGATCTTCTTGTCGCCCCCTCCCGAAAACACTTCGGCTCCATCGGGATGGAAGGCGACGCCCTTCACGGGTTGGCCGTGACCCGAGTAGGTGACCGCCAACTCGCCGGTCTTGGTGTCAAAGACCTTAACCGTTTTGTCGCGGCTGGCCGAAGCGAGCTTTGAGCCATCGGGGCTCCACGCCACAGCGGCGACCCAATCCGAATGGCTGGTGATCGTCAGTTGCTTCTCGCCGGTGTCGACGGCGAAGACTTGCACGACACTCTCGGCGGACGAGGCGGCGATGCGTTTGCCGTCCGGGCTGAACTTGACGTCGAGTGCGACATCGGAAGACAGGCCGACGACGCGGACCAATTCGCCGGTGGGTTTGAACAAGCGGACTTCGCCGTGCTTGCCGGGCGCTCCGCCCGCGACGGCGAGCAAGCTGCCATCGGCGTTCTGATCCAGGGCGTAAGTGCGTTGTCCGACGTTCTTGATTCGCCGCACGAGTTTACCGTCGGCGGGATTCCAGACCGAGATTTCGTGGTAACCGCCGACGTACAATTCCTTTCCGTCCTTGCTAAACAAGACCGCCGTGATCGGCATCGTCGACGGGTAGGCCTCGGGCGGAGCCGGGTGTTCCGGCGGCGGAACGATGGAAGCGAGCGGCAACTTCGGGTCGCCGCCGTCAAAACTGGCTCCCTCCTCAATCCACTTCTTGATCAGCGCGATCTTGTCGGCCGGCAGCGGGTCACCATCGAGCGGCATCCGCTCAGTGTCGTCGTCGGTAAGGAGGCGACGATAGGACTCGCTGTCGTCAACTTTTTGGGGGACGAAACCGGCGGCTCCGGAATCACCGTCGGAAACGACCCGCTCAAACGAATCGACCCGGTAACCCCCCTCGGCCTTTTTCGGGCCGTGGCACGCCAGACAATTGTCGAGCAGCAGGGGCGCGATGTCTCGCTTGAAACTGACCGGTTCGGCATGGCCGATCGACGAGAGACAAATCAGCAGCCCGGCGGCGACGCCAGACGATATCAGATGTTGAGTCTTCATGTTCTTTGGGGGGCTGAGGTGGGACGAAGTGCGCTCCTGGAGCGGCGGCAGAGACCTTCGGCAGCGCGGAGTGGTTAGTGATTGAACAGGAATTCGTTGGTGTTCAGCAGCGCCCAGCAGATGTCTTCCAATGCGATGATCCGGCTGTCCACGGGCGTCTTCTTTTGTTTGGCTAGCTCCGCCAGCTTCTTCGTATTCGCCTCCAAGGCCTTCTTTTGCTCTTCGGAGAGGTTTTTGGTGACCTCCTCAGCGGGCACAACGACCGAGGCTCCGAGCTTTTCGACCAGGTACTTTTGCACCGGGTTGCGTTTGTCGGCCGCAGTCAACACGGCCGTTTTCGTGTCAGCTCGAATCGCCTCGGGGATCGCCGCCAGTTTGGCGTCCAGCAGCTTGGCGAGAACTTCGTTGCGAGTTTTGTCCGAGGCGGCTTTGACTTCAACCAATTGCTGCTCGATGCGTTTGTTCTCCTCAACGATCTCGACAGCTTTGGCGGCGATGTGTTTCATACTCGCCGACAACTCGGCTTCGGTCGGCGCCCGGCACACAGAGGCCAGATGAAGGACGCGGATGATGTCCTCGTCGGGCGTCTTGTCGGTCGCCATCATCGTGCGGAACCGGTTCGCGTCGGCGCGCAACTTGTTGTAGATCAGCGGGCCGTTAAAGAACTGAATAGCCATTCCCAAGTTGGATTCACTCGAGCGCTCGCAGAGGCAAACGGTTTGCCGCTCCGGTTGACCGAAGATCTTGAGGAAATCGTTCTTGACCAGATCGGGAGCCGGCAGTTGAGTCGCCTTGGTGCCGGGCGGCAACGAACCGAACGACTCGGGCATCCCCGTCACGTGGCAGATGGCGTCCAGCAGTTGCTCGGCCGACAGCAGCCTTGGTTGATAGTGCGAGAAGTACTTGGTGTCGGTCTCGTTGAACTTGTTCGGACGAAAGCTCGCCTGGTAGGTGTGGCTGTTGAGAATCGTGCGAATCACGTGTTTGCGATCGAAACCGCTCTTCGCGAAGTCAGCCGCCAAGGCTTCCAGCAGAGCCGCGTTGCTGGGCGGATTTGAATCGCGGAAATCATCGGGCGGATCGACGATGCCGCGACCGAACAGATGGCTCCAAATGCGATTCGCTTCAATCTTGGCGAAGTAGGGGTTATCGGATTTGGTCAGCCAGTCGGCGAACGACACTCGGCGATCGTCTGGATTGGCGTTCTCCAATTCACCGAGGACGGGCACCCACGGCTTCATGACCTGTCCCGTGCGAGGCTGGGTCACTTCGCCGCTCGTGGCGGACCAGATGAACGTCTCGTTGGCGCGGCGAGTCGTTTTTCGCTGCACGCGATTGAAGAAGGCGGCCATCCCGTAGTAGTTGTCCTGCGTCCAACGCTCAAACGGATGGTTGTGGCACTTGGCGCATTGCAGGCGAGCGCCGAGGAAGACCTGCGAGATCGTCTCGACGCAGTCGTTGACATCCTTGGCCGTCCGATAGAAGTTCGCCGGCGGGTTGTCGAGAGTGCTGCCCGACGCGGTCAGCAACTCGCGCGCAAACTGGTCGTAGGGCATGTTCGAATCGACCGCCCGCTCGACCCAACGGTGGTACTTGTGCACGCCGTCCGGCCCGACTTGACCGTTAGTCAGTCGCAGTAAGTCGCCCCACTTAAGCGTCCAGAACTTCGCAAACTCGGGGCGCTCGAGCAATTCGTCAATCAACTTCGCCCGCTTGTCGGCGGACTTGTCGGCGAAGAATCTCTGCGTCTCTTCGATGGACGGCAGCGTGCCGATGATATCCAGGTAGACGCGGCGGAGGAATTCCTCGTCAGCGCACAGTTCCGACGGCAAGTACTGCAATTGTCTCAGCTTGGCGTGAACGTTCTCGTCGATGAAGTTATTGGCGGGAGGGTTGCTCCACGCGTAACCTTCGATGTCGCGTACGAACGTGATGAATGAACTCTCGATAAACTCGAGATAGCGAACGACGATCGCCGCTTCCCCGCGATCCTTGCCGACGACAAATCCGGCGGGTGTGACGTCGGCGACTTCGGTGTCGGAACTGGTGAAAACGGCCAAGTCGGTGACGTCGCGAATGCTGCCGTCCGAGAATCTGGCCAACACGCTCAACTGTTGTGTGTGAGCCGGCCGGCGGAGCAGTCGGCCGCTGGGTGGATTAACATCGATGCCCACGCACTTCGCCGCGTCGGCGGGATCCTCGCGACAACCTTCGCCGATCCAATCGTGGAGCACGGCGAACGCCGGGTCGCTGCGGCGGAGTTTTTTGCCGCCGCCATGGGGAGCCTTCATGAGCGGCTTGATCAGCATCAAGCTGCGTTCGGGATCGAGCGGATTCGTGCGTCGTCCATAGTCCTCGCGAATCAACGTCAACCTATCGAGCGTCGGATCGAAAGCTCGCAGCGAAAGCCGGAAACCGCCTTTCCCACTGGGCGATCCGTGGCAAGCGCCTGAGTTGCAACCCTGTTTCGCGAGCGCCGCCAGAGTGCCGTAGTTGAACGAGACCGGTTGAGGTTTCGATTGATTGCTGACGGTGACATTGATCTTCGCTTCCTTGCCGCCGACGATCACCGTGATCTCGGCCGCCCCGTCGCCCTTTGGTTTGATCCGGGCGTTCTCGACTACAGCGGCTTGCGCGTTGCTGGTTGCGAACTGCGCGGCGCGCGTCAGGTCCTGCACTTTGCCGCCGGCGTAGTGCCCTGACACGACAACGCGCATCTGCTCGCGGACGCCTTTCAACTCGACCGTCGTCGGGAAGACTTCGATCTTCTCGGGCTCGCCGACCTGGATGGGTTCAAGGTCGTCGGCCCAACCAACTTGAGCGGCGAGCATCCCGAGGAGGATTAGCGGAAGCACTGTCCATCGTCCGTGTCTTGTCATGGCTTTCTTTTCCCCAGATCGATGAATGGCAATCGATTGCGAACCACCAACTTCGCATTACCGATTTGCAATTCCGGATTTCAGTTTGATTTTCGCACTCGAGTTTGCCTGTTCTCTGTGGATTTCGCTCTACTTCGCCGCCGCCTTTTCCGCGGGTGGCGAGAAGACTCGCGTCGGCATATTCACGACAACTTTCTGTCCCCGTCCTTTGTGTTCGGCGATCGCCACCAGTCGCACCGGGAAGTTCGCTTCGGCGGCGTCTTTGCCTCCGGTCAATGTCGCCGTGTAGACATCTTTCTCGGCCTTGACGGCGAGCGAAAAACCGGCGGGCAACGGATCGTGGTAAATGTTCACCCCCGCCTTGAACTCCTTGTCCAAGCGCTCGAGAGTGAATTTGATTTCCGCCGTTCCGACGCCGCGGGCGACGGCGAATTCCTTCGCTTCGGTTTTCAATCCGTAGAAAGCTTTGGCGGGGGCTCCCGTTGTCACACTGACCAAGCCGTCCTGCCAACCGTACGGATAGAGCAGGTTGGGCATCCGGGCGCGAATGGTCGGCTCGCTGCTCATCAAACGTTCGACGTCCTGGCCGCCGATTTTTGCTGAACCGACGATTCGGAGAGCGTGAAAGTCGGCCTCCTGAAATGTCGGCGGGACGCTGATAAACAGGCGGTGCTCCGTAGCCTTGGCTGGAATCGTGGCGTTGTACAATTCCAAACCCGTCTCATCTGACTCCAACGACAACTCGATCGGACCGTCGTACCCGGTGCGTCCGCACTGCACGACAACGCCGGCCACTCCATCGCCGCGGGCCGCCACGAACCGGTACTTTGTCGCCTTGTCGTTTTTTAATGTGAGCGAGAAGTCGGGAGCCGACCGCACCTCGACGCGATATGCGAATTCCGGCCCGCCGCGGTGCAGCAGGTCGCGCACCTCGAGCCGGTAGACGCCGTCGGCCGGAGCCGTCACGGCGAGCGGAAACTCCTCGTTGTTGTTGACGGTGGTCGTCCCGATCGCTTTGCCCGCCGCGTCCAATACGCGCAGAAACACGTAACTCGGAGACCCGAAGCTGCGCGATTTAGGCCGCAGATCGATGCGCTGCCCTTTGGCGGCTACGAACTCAAAGACGTCTTTCTCGTTCGGCTTGGCGATCACTCCGTTCACCGCGCACGGCAAAGTAACTCGATTCGATTTCTCGCCTTCGACGGCTTCGGGTAGATCGCTGGCGGCGATGACTCCGAAAGCGGACGCCTGCCCGCCGGTTCGCTTTACGGTGACACCGACGCGGCCGGTCAGAGATGCGGCGGGTAAGCGGACGATCATCGGAGCCGCGTCGTCGGCCGCCGGCCCCACGAATTTGAACTGCGCGGTCGAGCCGAGACGACCTCCCAAGGGCAGGGCCGAGGTGATGAGGGGAAAATCGCCGATCCGCAGGCGGTACCGTCCGCCAGCCTTGTATTGATTGTCTCGAATCTCGATCGTGTACTCGCCGTCCTCCGGCGCCGTGGCTCGAAAACGACAATCGGCCCCCAGCCCCGCGTCATCGTCGGCCAGCAGCATCTCCTGGCCGCGCGGATCGAGTAGTCGAACGACCGGATCCATCGATGAATTCAAACGGCGAGCGACGACTTCGGCCGAGATCGGTTGGCCCTTCTTGGCAGCGAACCGATAGTAGTCGAACGATACTCCGTTACTGGCTCCGTCAATGGCGACCGGCAGCGCGGCGGGTTGAGCTTGTGCGACCGCGTGATTCGATCCCTTGTCCGCAACGCTCGGCAGGTCGTCCACCATCATCAGCAACGCTTCGGAAACACCCGCGGCGTTGGCGACGATGACGCCTCCCACGCCGATCGGAGCCGATCCGTCAACCGTGATCTTGCACTTCAGACTCTTCTGGTCCTTGGCCGGTTCGATCGCTTCGATCTTCGCTGCAAAACTAGTCCACAATTTGATCGGGCCAGTCAGCTTGTCTCCTGTAAAGGTCACTTCCACCGGCTGACCAGGCGCGACCGCTCCAGGCGATGCGTTGGAAATCGATGGCTGGGCCCAAGAGGTGGCGGAGCAGCACAAGGCTCCGATCGCGACGACGACGACGAGACGTACGTTCATGGCGGGACTGTCGGGGTAGGCGGGGTGATTTGGCGTGGTGATTTGGCGTCGGTCACCGACAATTGGTTCGCTGCCGAATTGCGGGTGCCATTGTGATCGATCCAATTATCCCAGTCAACAAATTGCAAAACCTTGCGCCGCTGGAAATTAGGATCGTCCGCCAAACTGGGGGAGCGCGCGATTGCGACCGCGATAGGCTCGCCAAACGGCAAAGATCTCGCCGCGCGACTGAGTTTAAACGTCGAGCCGTTGTTGACTGGACTGAAGCGCCTTGTCGGTGCTGTCCGGATCGGCCGAGCGGCACGACTCAGACAGCGTTTCGGCCATCTCCATCAACTCGGACTCCCACTCCCGCGGCTCCAAGTCAGGAGGACAGAATTGCATGAATTCGTGGAGCAGGAGGACGAATCTGAGCAGGTGGCGAAAGATCAGTCCCTCCTGCTTTTGGAGTCCCTTGCTCGTGATGTATTTGTTGAATTCGCCACCGAATTCAAGCACCTCGCCGGCGGCCCACACGGGCCACACTCGCAATGAAACACCTGGGAAGTCGTGCTGGAACAACAACCTGAGCTTCTCGGCGAGGGTCAACACGTGGACTCGCTCGTCCCACGCCCCCGGACGGTCGTCCTCGTCGTCTTCTTTTGGATCGGCGGCGCCGAGCTCCTCCGCGGTCGCCAGTCCGAGCTGCAGGAGATGGGGGTTGAGTCGGTCCCGGGCCAACGGACCCTGCGGCACGTCGTCGTAGCGGGGCACCCAGATCGCCTTGCCGAGCGACCGGGGCAACTCGAGCACACTCTCCATCGCTTGGATCCGCTCGACACGATCGGCGGCGCCGAGATGATTCATCAAAAACAGGCCGTAGAGCGGATTGATTCCCCGCAGCAACAGCAGGCGTTCCAAGCGTTCGGTGGGCGTCGCCGTGGCCGCTCGATACGGCGGCGGCGCATCGGTCTCCTTGGGGACAGTCGGACCGTCCGTCGATATGGCGATGTTCAACCCAGTCGGTTTGGGCTCCGCGGGCGCTTTCTGTTCTTCGCTCTGCTTGGGCGGTGGCGGATCCAATTCGACGTAACCGGCTCGCCACAGCGTCATCAGCATGAGGTCGAGTTCGCGGTGCGCATCATCTTTGCGTCTGCCGGTCAACAGGCGGTCGTCGACCAGCTCGTGAAGCCGACTGACTTCCGGCGACGCGTCCAGCATGTAGGCCAGCAGTCTCCACGGCACCGGTCCGCGGCTGGCCAACTTGCCCGCTTCGGCCGAACACAGTTTTTGGAAATGGGACTCCTCCCAATACTGCTCGGTCGCGCGGCGCTTGGGCATTTTCTTCTTGAGCGCCTTCTTGGCCTTGAGCAACTGCGGGTCTTTTGTGTTTTCGGGAATCTGATCGAAGCGCACCCGCCAGCGGGCGATCTTCACGTCGTCTTCGTGAGCCAGGGAGAAGACGAATCCTTGCGTGTCGTATTGAGGCCGCCCGGCGCGGCCGAACATCTGGTGCGCCGAACTGGGCTCGAGCACCTTCTTGTCGCCGGGCGGTCCCTTGAGAAGTGTTGGCAGCACCACACTGCGGGCGGGCAGATTGATGCCCGCCGACAGCGTCTCGGTGCACACCGCGATGGAAAGCAAGCGGCGCTGGTAGAGCGTTTCGACGATCCGCCGATAGCGAGGCATGACGCCGGCGTGGTGGACGCCGACGCCGCGCAACAACAGCGGCTTCAATTTGGGGCCGACTCCTTGCGACAGATCGTATTGCTTCAGCTCCTCGGCGATCCGCTTCTGCTGTCCGTCGGCGAGCAGGCTCTTGCCCTTGAGTTGTTCGGCAACGGTCCAACACAGTTCGCGGTTGAAACAGAAGATCAACGCCGGCGTGAATTCCCCGCCGGCAGCCATCGATTCGACGTGCTCGTTCAGCAGCGCGTCGCCGACCCATTGGTAGGTGAGTGGGACCTTGCGCTCGTGTCCTTCGACCAGCGCCAGTCGTCGCTGCTGCGAACTGGACAACCAATTGACGAACTCGCGCGAGTTGCCGACCGTCGCCGACAGCAACAACAGCCGCACGTGCGGCGGCAGTAAGCTGAGCGTGAACTCCCAGACGATTCCCCGCTCCGCGTCGTTGAAACTGTGGAACTCGTCCATCACCACCGCGTCGACGTCGGCGAAATCGAAGGCGGCGGGGTGCAAGAGTCGGTTGAGCAAGATCTCGGCGACGACGACCAGGATCGGCGCGTCGGGGTTCACGCGGCGGTTGCCCGTGACCAGTCCGATCTGGTCGCCGCTGAACCCCCAGCGCTCCGCCGACGCTTGCAGCTCCTGTAGCTTCTGCTCCGTCAGCGCGATCAGTGGTGTTGTGTAATAAACGCGCTTGCCGGTGTGCAGCGCCTCGTAGACGGCCGCTTCGGCGATCAGTGTCTTTCCCGTACCGGTGGGAGCGCAGACCAGCACTCCGTCGTCGGATCCGAACCACTCCAGCAACGCCTCCTCCTGAACGGGGTACGGCTCGAACGGCAGTTGTTCGAGATAGGCGACCGCCAATTCATCGCGGTTGGACGTGTTTGCCAACGATTTCTCCCGAACCAGTAAGAGGCTTGCAGCGTAATGTGATGGATGCCGCCGGCGCCTTTGTAACCCATATCTTTCGCCGCCGGGAGTGTCGAGACGCGTTGGCAGGGATTGGCCGGCGTCGGGAGTCGAGACGATTCGGCCCTTCATTTCCCCGCACCGCGCCCGCTCGGCCGGTCATTTCCATTCGCCGTCCGGCGCGCCATTTCGGTCGAGCTCGCCGTCGGCGCTAGCAATCCCCAGATGTGTCATGAAATTGTCATTTATGATGTCGGCGCTGCGGGCCGTTGTCTTGGAGTCGATCGCGCTGGCGGGACTGCTGGCTCTGGCGGCGACCGGAGACAACGGCGGCCAGCTGTACGACTGGTTGCTAGAACTCGACGCCGAGCAAGCGGGGCGCTGGGCTCGGCAACGACTCGCTCCGCCCGCCGAAACTGAACGCGTGGAGTTCGCCGAACGAACGTTCGACCGGGTCGTTCTGCGAGCGCGAAAAACGCCGGTTCGCCGGCTCGACGATCGCTCCGCCGCCGCTTCAACGGGCGACTCGCGGCGACGATCGCTGATGGCGAACGACAATCCAAGTCGTCAGACCGATCGCTCCCAGCGCCGCCTGCGGCGTCCAACAGACAAAGATCCCCAACAGAACTTCGTCAAAAGCCAACGGGTTCGCCAGCCGCCCGCCGATGATGATCGACGAACCCATCAGCGCGATCGTCGCGGGAGCCACGATCACCACCCGCTGCCGCCAGTCGAGTCGTCTGGGGGCCATCGCCAACGCCACCAAAAACCACGGACCCAACGCGTACAGCCCGCCGAGTATTTCTGGCGGGACACTTAGCTCGGCCAGCGTAGCGTAGCGGGCCACTCCCGCCAAAACGGCCGCGACAGCCGTCGCCGCCAAGATCCCACGCAGCGAATACTGAAATGAATTCTCTCGCCCCGCAGGCTCTTCCTCTGAGCCCTCGAATTCTCTCACCAAATCGTTGAGCCGGTGGCTGAAACGCATCGCCGCCAGGCCCAACGCAGTTCCGATCGCCGCGCCCGTCAGCCCGTTCCAGAACATGGCGCCGTAGTCCGCGTAGTAGCCGCCGTACGTGTTTCCTTGTTCCCACAGCACTTGTGGAAACCCCAACGCCTCGCGGCGGTTCATCGACAATTTCAACAAGTTCCCGCCGTCCGCCGAATGGAAGAAATAAGACGCGGCGTTTACCGCTCCCAGAATCAACAAGCCGACACAGAAGCCGCGGACGAACCAAGTGCGAGCTGAGGCGGTCATGATCGTGCGAAAGAGCTGAGGAGATGAGCCGGGAAGGAACCGCGACGTGACTCGATAGCTTGATTGTATACCTGCAAGTAGGTCCTGCCTGTAGGTCCTGCCTGCCGGGCAGGACTTCGCGACGAAGTCGCGACAATCGACGTTCCATCCTGTTACACCGCGGCGATTGGGAACCGCGCTGAGCGCGAATCTGAGCAGTTCGTTCAACTGACGCTCGATGTCTCGCAGCCGCAGCTCAATTCCCGACCGATCCCGGCAGGGCGCAGAATCGTCACGGCGGAAAACGCGGGGATCGCTCGCAACCTAATGCATTGGCAAGTAGGTCCTGCCTGCCGGGCAGGACTTCGCGACGAAGTCGCGACAATCGACGTTCCATCCTGTTACACCGCGGCGATCTTGTTACACCGCGGCGATGGGAACCGCGCTGAGCGCGAATCTGCCGGAACGAATCGGCTCTCGCATCCTGTTACACCGCAGCGGTGGGGAACCGCGCTGAGCGCGAGTTCGACGTTCGTTTGATTGCCTCGGAAACGAGCGTCCCAGTTCAGGTTCGCTGCTCGAGCATTCGTTGCGAGTCAAGGCGGGCGTCGTCGGACAGATCACCTGGGCGACGATCGCTGATTCTCGAGTCGACCGGGGCGACCATCCGCAGGTATGTCGAAACCAAAAGGTGGTGGCCGAAGTCGGCCACCTCGTGAAGGTGGCTCTGAGAGATCTTCCGCGCCGTGGCTCCATACCGCCGGCGATAGTTGGACACGCGATCGGCGTGGCGAGCGATCAGCGACGTCGGCTCGACTGTGTGGGCCGGCCACAAACGCTGTGCTCCCATCCGCCACAACGATTCAGGCGGGCTCGTCGTCTCCAGCAGTCCCCCGTCGTTGAAGATCGATACGATCGAATACGACATGCGGCCGCGAGCATGACAGAGTCGGGCCAGAGAACGGCGGTCATGTGAGATGAAGTAGCGAGCGTAGATTTGTCGTTGCTGCGGCGAAAGCAGACAGTCGGCGGCCCGGCAGAATCCCGCCTGTTCCAGGACCGGCGACAGCCGATCGAACTCAGCCAATACGTGTCGTGGGATCATCAGCCGAGCAGCCGACTCGAACAACTGAAGGTCCAACCCCGATTGACCTGCTCGTTTCCGCAAAAGGAGTCGGCAGTAAAGCTCGCAGCAGCCCAAACACGCCAAGAATGAGATGAGGATCGCCAAGGCGGCCGTTGTCGTGCCTGCGAGAAATGAGTCCAGATTCATGCATAAGTCCGTTTAAGATCGTGTGTTACGGCACGTGATCCAGTCTGGTGAGCACTGGCGAAGCCGCCCGCCTGCGATCCATGCCGACGCAATAGCAAACGTACCCTGCGGCGGAAGCCAATGAACGAAAAAGCCATGGTAAA
Organism: Pirellulaceae bacterium; assembly: GCA_030748485.1. Lineage (GTDB taxonomy): Bacteria > Planctomycetota > Planctomycetia > Pirellulales > Pirellulaceae > JASMLW01. The sequence continues at coordinate 12,351 of JASMLW010000253.1, read as the reverse complement.
AGTGGCATATCGTCGGATTGTGGGCCGGTTTGGCGCGACGGTCCGTTTTCACGGGTCGGCCGTTGTTGGTAGCATTCATTCAGTCCCCGCTTCCGCAGCTCGCCCCTCCCTCCCTCCAGATTCCGCTCTCCATGTCCAATCTGAAAACTCACGCAAGCCTCATCTGCATCGTCGTGGGTGCGCATTTGGCGTCTGCTGGGGCGGTCGCCCAGGACGCGGTGGACGAGGCGTTTTTTGAGAAGCGAATCCGGCCCGTTTTGGTCGAGCGCTGCTACGGTTGCCACTCGTCCAAGGCCAAGCAGATACAGGGCGGTTTGCGACTGGACTACCGGGACTCGATGCGCGAGGGTGGCGAATCGGGACCGGCGGTGACACCTGGAAAGCCGGCGGACAGTTTGGTGTTGTCGGCCTTGCGTCACGAGTCCTTTGAGATGCCGCCGGATCGCAAGTTGCCGGCGTCGGTGGCGGCCGATTTTGAAAGGTGGATTATCGGCGGCGCACCCGACCCGCGCAAGGGGAAGCCGCAGCCAGTCGCCGCCAAGCCGCAGCGAGCCGACAAGACGTTTTGGTCATTCCTGCCCGTGCGTTCGCCGCCGCCGCCAATGGTGAAAGACACAGCCTGGCCGCGCGATGACGTGGACCGTTTCTTACTGGCCGAAATTGAGCGAGCCGGACTGCGTCCCAATCCCGACGCCGCGCGCCACGTGCTACTGAGGCGACTCTATTTCGATTTGGTTGGCCTGCCGCCGACCATTGAACAGCTGGACGCCTTTTCCGCCGACAGTTCGGACGGCGCCGTCGCCCGCGTGGTCGATGAACTGCTCGCCTCGCCAGAGTTTGGGGAGCGATGGGGGCGCCACTGGTTGGATGTCGTGCGTTACGCCGAGTCGACCGGGGGCGGACGCACGAGAATCTTCGACGAGGCTTGGCGATTCCGCGACTACGTGATCGACTCTTTCAACGCCGACAAACCTTTTGATCAGTTTACTCGTGAACACTTGGCGGGAGACCTCCTGCCGGCGGAGACACTCGCACAGTCTCGCCAGCAATTAGTGGCCACTGCCTTCATGGTGTTGGGGCCGATCAACTACGAACTGCAGGACAAAGAGTTATTGCGGATGGAGGTGGTCGAAGAGCAGATCGATGTGACGGGGCGCGCCTTCCTGGCGATGACCGTCGGCTGCGCGCGTTGCCACGAGCACAAGTTTGATCCCATCGACCAATCGGACTACTACGCACTCGCGGGGATCTTCCGCAGCACCAAGTCGTTGACGCCTGGCAACGTATCGGGATTCGTCCAACGGCCGTTGCCGCAAACTCCCGACCAAGCCGCCGCGGTGGCCGCCCATCAAGCGGAGGCCAAACCCGTCCAGCAGCGGATCGCCAAGTTGGAAACCGCGTTGAAACCGGGCGCCCCGGCGGGGCGCGTCCGCGCGGCCGACTTGCCGGGAATCACCGTGGACGACGAGTCGGCCGAATTGACCGGCCAGTGGACCAGCTCGACTTCGGTGCCGGGGTTTGTCGGAGACCGTTACATTCACGACGGCGGCGCGAAGAACGGGGCCATGTGGGCCAGCTATCGGATCGCGCTGCCGGCTGCCGGCCTCTACGACGTTCGCGTCTCCTACACGGCCGCCGCCAACCGTCCGTCGAATGCGCCGGTGACGGTGACGCATCGGGCCGGCGAGCTAACCAAACGAATCAATCAACGCGTCAAGCCGCCCATTGACGGTCGCTTTGTTTCCGTCGGGACGTTTGAATTTCAAGACGAGGCGCTGGTCAAGATCGCCAACGCGGGGACGGACGGAACGCTGATCGTCGACGCGGTTCAGTTGATTCCGGACAAGGCGAACAAGGCGGCGACCGCCAAACTGGCCGCCGCCAAGAAGGCTTCGACCGACGGCAAAGATGCTCGCAAAGAGGCCGGGAAGAAAGAGGCCGGCAAGGGAGCAGCCGACGACGCCACAGCGAGCGCAAAAGAGCAAGCCGCGCGCAAGGCGCAGCAGGCCGAGCAGCAGGCCGAGCTTTCAAAACTCAAGCGAGAGTTGAAAGCCCTGCAGAAGAAGGCGCCGCCCACGCCGCCGTTGGTGATGTCCGTGCAGGAAAGCGACGATGCCGGCGACTTTCACATCTGCATTCGCGGTAACGTTCACCAATTGGGCGACCCGGTTCCCCGCGGCTTCCTCAAAGCCGTCGCGCCGCTGCTGGCCGCTCCCATTGAGCCCAAAGCGAGCGGTCGGCTGCAGTTGGCGGATTGGCTGGCGAGCGCCGAGAATCCGCTGACGAGTCGGGTGATCGTCAATCGAGTCTGGAGCCACCTTTTTGGCGAGGGGATTGTCCGCACGCCCGACAACTTTGGTTCGATGGGCGAGCGGCCGACGCACCCCGAGTTGCTGGACTATTTGGCGTCCCAGTTCGTAGCGGACGGGTGGTCGATGAAGCGGCTGATCCGTCGGCTCGTGCTCAGCCGCACATACGCGCAAGCCAGTGGGGCGACCGCGGCGAAGCGACAGGGCGATCCGGAAAACCGCTTGCTTTCCCGCATGCCGCGGCAACGGCTCGACGCCGAGTGCCTGTGGGACGCCGTGCTGGCGACCAGCGGAGAACTCGATCGGACGCGCGGCGGCCGCACGCTGGCCAACATCAAGAGCGAATTCGGGTACGCCTACAAGGGCCGCCGACGCGGCGTCTACGTTCCCGTGCTGAGAAACACGCTGCACGACATGTTCGCCGTTTTCGATTTGCCGGACCCGAACATGGTGACGGGAAAGCGATCGACCAGCACGCTGCCCATGCAGGCGCTGTTCATGTTGAACAGCCAGTTCATGCTCGAGCAGTCCGAGAAACTGGCCGATCGATTGCGCGAGGTTGAGCCGGATGAACAACGGCGCATTGCGCGAGCGTTTCGTCTGACCGTCGGGCGTCCGCCAACGAGCAGAGAGCAGCAGTTGGCGGAGAGTTTTTTCGCCGGCGCTGAACAGGATGAAAAAATGCGGCGCGAGTCGTGGGTGCAGTTTTGCCAAAGCTTGTACGGCTCACTTGACTTTCGCTACTTGAGATAGATCGCGGCGACCACCAACTCGGAAACTCAGTTCGCATGTCAACCAATACAGTCCCATGACTCAACCGACCACGACTCAACCGACCACCAACACCACATCGCGGCGAGCCTTACTGAAGAACGCCGCTTGCGGATTTGGCTACCTGGCCCTGGCGGGTTTAAACGCCGAGCGCGCGGCGGCTGAAGTCAAGTCGCCGCTGGCCGAGCGGAAACCGCACGTCAAGCCTCGCGCCAAGCGGGTGATTTTCATTTTCATGCAAGGCGGTCCGAGCCAGGTTGACACTTGGGATTACAAACCGCGGTTGGCCCAGGATGACGGGGAGAAGGTCGAGTTCCACGTGGCGCGGACGCGGAAGATCACGCCCGAGACGGTTTATCGGTCTCCGTGGAAATTCAAGCGGCATGGCGAATGCGGCCAGTGGGTTTCGGAGCTGTTCCCCGAAATGGCCAAGCATGTCGACGACTTCTGCTTCATCAAGAGCATGCACACCGAAGGCGTCGCGCATGGCCCGGCGACATTGTTCTTGCACACGGGCGCGACAAACCAGATTCGCCCCTCGGTCGGTTCTTGGGTCACCTACGGGCTGGGCACGGAGAACCAGGATCTGCCCGGGTTCATCACGATCAACCCGACCGCCGCCAAAGGCGGCCCGCGGAACTACGCCAATTCCTTCTTGCCGACCGTTTTTCAAGGGGCCGCAATCGGTCGGTCGGGAATTCCGATCAGCGAGGCGGCCATTAAGCACATTGAGAATCCCCAGTGGTCACGCGCTCAACAACGACGCCAATTCGATCTCCTTCAACAACTCAACAAAGCTCAGGCCGTGGGCGGCGACGACGAGTTGGACGCGGTGATCAATTCGTATGAACTGGCCTATCGAATGCAGGCCGCCGCGCCGCCCGTCCTCGATCTCACCAGCGAGACGGCGGAGACGTTGAAGATGTACGGCATCGGCGAGAAGCAGACCGACGGCTTCGGTCGTCAATGTCTACTCGCTCGCCGCTTCGCCGAGGAGGGCGTTCGTTACGTCCAGATCAGCTATTCGGACAACCAGGCGACCCCGCGTTGGGACCAGCATTCCAACTTGAAGAAGCACGAAGAGCATTCGCTGGCCACCGACAAGCCGGTCGCGGGACTCATCGAGGATTTGCGGAAGCGCGGTCTGCTCGAAGACACAATTGTCTGGTGGGGCGGTGAGTTCGGGCGAACGCCCTTCGCTCAAGGCAGCGACGGCCGCGACCACAATCCCAAGGGCTTCACCGTGTGGCTCGCCGGGGGGGGGGTCAAGACGGGATTCTCTCTCGGAGCGACCGATGAGTTCGGTTACGAGGCGGTTGAGGATCGAGTCCACATGCACGATCTGCACGCGACCCTGTTACACGCGCTCGGTCTGAATCACGAGCGACTCACGTATCGGTACTCGGGACGCGATTTCCGGCTGACCGACATAGCCGGGCGCGTCGTCAATGAAATCTTCGCATAGCCAAAGTTGCTGGCGCACTCCGTGCGCCGTCGGGCGAAGTTCGGGATCACGCGGACTTCGCCGCAACGACTTCAACCGCCGCAGGGCTCAACGCCGAATTCACAACCAACCGCGCGCCGTCCAGACGAATCAAAGGAGCCGTTCACAATGACAATCTCGCGACGACGATTCCTGGCCGCTTCCACCGTTCCGTTGGCCGCCACTTTGGCTCCCGCTTCGTTTCCGGCAACCGTTTTTGGCAAAGACGATGACCGGTCGGAGGCGTTGCCGGTGGCGGCGGTCGTAACGGTCTACAAGAAGAACTCCCACGCCGACGTGATTTGCGGCAAGATACTCGAGGGGTTTCGCCAAGACGGCGGTCCCGGCCCGAAACTGAAACTCGTGTCGATGTACACGGACCAAGTGCCGGCGGGCGACATGAGCCGCGGGCTGGCGGAGAAGCACGGTTTTCGGATCGCGGAGACAATTGACGAAACTCTCACGCTCGGCTCAGACCGCTTGCAAGTTGCCGGAGTATTGAACGTCGGTGAGCACGGCGACTACCCCTACACCGAGGACACGAAGCAACATCAGTATCCGCGTCGTCGCTTCTTCGACGACGTCGTCGCCGCGTTTCGTCGAGTCAAACAGGTCGCGCCGCTATTCAATGACAAACATTTGTCATATCGATTCGCTGACGCCAAGCACATGTACGACACGGCGCGGAAGCTGAAGATCCCCTTCATGGCGGGGTCGTCGTTGCCGGTCGCCTGGCGGATTCCTCACCTGACGATTCCCCGCGACGCCGAACTGCAGGAAGCGATCACGGTCGGATACGGCGGCAGTGAGTCGTACGGTTTTCACGCCTTGGAGACTCTGCAATGTATGGTGGAGCGGCGGCGGGGCGGTGAGACAGGTGTCGAGTCGGTGCAGGCTGTCAGCGGACCGGCGATCACAGCCGCCGAAAAAGCCGGCCGTTGGTCGCCAGATCTGCTCGACGCCGCCTTGGCCAAGCAGCCCAAACCAGTGCGCCGGCCGCTGAATCTGGAAAAAGGATCCGTCTTCTACTTGCTCAAATACCGCGACGGGTTCCAAGCGACCGTGGCGATGGTTCGGGGCGCGTCGGAGTTTACCTTCGCCGCGAAACAGAAAGACGTCCCCCAACCGCATACGTCCTGGTTCTACCTCGAACCGCGGCCGCCGTACGGCCACTTCGAGTATCTGGTGCGAGCGATCGAACACTGCGTGCACGAGAAGCGTCCTCCCTACCCGGTTGAGCGGACACTGCTGACAACCGGCGTGCTGGACGAGTTGATGCACAGTCTGGCGGAGGACGGTGGTTTGCGACGGACTCCCCAGTTGGCGATCAAGTATCAGCCAACCGACTGGCCGTTCGCGACAAAACTGCCGCCGATGCCGGTCAAGAAGAACTGAGTCATACAAGTGAGACCAACTCGAACAAAGTCGAACAGAACGGAGTGATTCGTTTTGAGTGGATTGGGAATGAGTGGATTGGAGATATGGGGAGTTACGCCCATCATCAATGGATCGGGGACGGTGACGCGATTGGGCGGCGCGCCGATGCCGGCCGCAGTTGTCGACGCCTTCGTCGCCGCGACGCGGCAGTGGGCTCCGTTGGAGCAAGTGCAGGCCGTCGCCTCGCGACGCATTGCCGCCGCCACGGGCGCGGAGGCCGGCATCGTCACAGCGGGCTCGGCCGCCGCCCTGACGCTTGGAGCAGCGGCCATTTTGGCTGGCGACGATTTGTCGCGAATGGAGAAACTGCCGCAGGCGGACGGTTTCCCGAATGAATTCCTGGTGGCTCGCGAGCAGCGCAGCGGCTACGACCACGCCGTCCGAGCGGCCGGCGCAAGACTGGTTGAAGTCGGTTTCAATGAGCAGACCGCCGGCGCCGGCGTGCGGCGCACTGAGTTGTGGGAGTTCGCCGCCGCCTACTCGCCCCTCACCGCGGGCGTGTTGTACGTCGCTCTGGACGACTCGCGACCGCCGCTCGACGAATTGATTGCCTGGGCGCACGACCGCGAATTGCCCGTGCTGGTGGACGCGGCGGGCGAGTTGCCGCCGGTGAAGAACTTGCGTTCCTTTATCGACCTCGGAGCCGACCTCGTCTGCTTCAGCGGCGGGAAGGCGATTCGCGGTCCTCAAGCGACGGGGATTCTCTGCGGCCGCCGCCCGTTGGTCGGATCGGCCGCCCTGCAAATGCTCGATATGGACGACCACTACGAGTTGTGGGATCCGCCAATTGAGTTGATCGACAAAGCCGATTTCGCCGGCATGCCGCGGCACGGAGTCGGCCGCGGACTCAAAGTCGCCAAAGAGCAAATCGCAGCGCTGCTGAAGGCGCTCGAGATGTTCTCGACAGGCGAGTACGAGAAGGACGACGTTCGCTACCGGGATATTCTCCAGGCGATCGCCGATCAGTTGGCCGACGCGCCGGTCTCCTGCCAACTGATCGACGGCGGCGACGGCCGCATTCCCCGCTTGCGAATTCAATTGTTGGCGAGCGTTGATGCGGCCCAACGAGCAATGGAGACCTGTCGTCGCTTGCGCGCCGGCGAACCGCCGATCTATTTGAGCCACGGCGAATTGGATCGCGGAGCACTTGTCGTCCACCCCATTTGCCTGCTCGACGAACACGCCGCGGTGATCGCCCGCCGCGTGCGCGAAGAGGTCTCCTCGGTCTGACTCGTGGCGTTCGCGTGGCGTTCGTCTCGCCAGACAAATCGGTTCGCGGTTATACTGGAAACCCCATCTGAACCTTTCCACGACTCTACGCGTAGCAGCATGCTGACATTGAGCCGAAATTGATGCTGACATTGTTTCGGCCTCTGTCATCCGCCTGGCTGCCTACGCCCAACTGATTGGTATCTAATGCCGCGACCGGACGAAAAACGAGAACGCGCGCGAAACGCAATTCTCGCCCTGATCATTGTCGTGACGCTCGTTTGTGGGGGTGTCGGAATCGCCTTTTGGGCGATGAAGCGATCGAGGAATATCGCCACGGAAGACATCCGAACCAAGGTCGGCAGCTTGACCAAAGTGAAAGCGCCCCAGGGCGAGTACATTGGCAGCAAAGCTTGCGAGGAGTGTCACCAAGAGGAGTACGACCTCTACCAGACTCATCCGAAGGCTCAATCGTTCGTCGCCTACCGTGACGCGAAGCGGATCGAAAGCGGCGAACAGCAGAAGGCGTTTGACATCGGCTCGTATCTGTTTGAAGCCAATCAGTACGAGACCGAGATGACTCATCACGAGAAAGTCAAAGTCGGTGACAAGATCGCCTACGAGTTGGTCCGCACGATGGACTACGTACTCGGCTCGGGCAAGCGTGAGCGCAACTACATCACCAACACCGGCGGCATCTTGCTTCAATCGCCGATTTCATGGCGGACGGATGAACAGAAATGGTGGGTGTGCAGCGACTTTGACGCTGAATCGCACTTGAATTTCTCACGGCGGATTGGCGACAACTGTTTGTTTTGCCATAGCGGCAGGCCCAATCCGGACGGTGCGGGCAGCGACCGCTTCTTGAAGCCGGCTTTTCACGAGACGGCGATCGGTTGTGAGCGCTGCCACGGTCCGGGCAAAGCGCATCTTGACAAGCAGCGCGCCAATCCCACGCCGGGCCAACCCGACGATTCGATCGTCAACCCGGCCAACCTGTCACCCGCTCAGCGGGACCACGTTTGCCATCAGTGCCACGTTCGCAGCACCCACGTGATTCCGCGGTATGGAGCCAACCTGTTTGACTTCCGCCCAGGCGGTTTCATCGACGATGTGGTCGTGACTTTCGTGGCTGAGCCGGAGAGCGATTTGCATTGGCAACTGGCCGATCAGAGCCGGCAAATGCAATCGAGCAAATGTTTCATCGCCAGCGCGGGCAAGCTCGGATGCATCACGTGCCACGGCGCTCACAGCGTTCCCGCCGAGGAGGAGAAGTCCGCTTACTACATGGCCAAGTGCAACTCCTGCCACGCCGAACAGGGGTGCGCGTTGTCGGAAAACCTGCGGAACAAAGCGCCCGCCAACGGCGACTGCGCGAAGTGCCATATGCCGCGGCTTCCCCAAAACAATATTCCACACATTCCGATCACCGATCACCGCATTCGCCGCTTCGCAACGGTCGTCCCCGTCGATCCCAACGTCGAGTTGCCGCCGGAGGCGATTGCGTTTGACAACGCCGAGTTGCGGTTGCCGCCGCGAGCCCTGGAGCGCGGACGGGGTCTCAGTCTGTTGCTCGACGCGATGAACAGCGATCCCAGCACGGCCGCCGCGACAGCCAGCCGCGGGGCCATGTTGCTCGTCCCGCCGCCCATCCAGATCGAAGAGGGCGTCGAGATATTCAAGCACGATATACCCGTCATGAACTCACTCGGCACAACGTTCGCCATGGTCGGTCGCGAAGACTTGGCCAAACGCTGCTGGTCATATGTGCTCTCCGCCGATCCGAACAATGAGATCAGCATCGAGTGGCTGTCCCGCGTCGCCTTTCAGGATCAGCGCGACGAGGAAGTGTTGCAGCATTGCGAAAGACTGCTCAAGCTGAACCCCAACTCGGCCACGGCGCACCTTCGCCGCGTGTTGTCCCTCGCGCGACTGAGCCGCCGGGAGGACGCTATTGAGGCGGCCAACCAAGCCGTCGCGCTCAATCCCAGCTTGCTGCAGGTTCACCAGTGGTTAGCCGACACGTACGAACTGATCGGCGACGAGACTAAGGCGGAACGCGAAAAAGAGATCGTCGATTTGCTCAAGGATGCGGGAATCGAATAGCCGCCTTTGCGCTTGGCTCGCTCAGCGGCCGGCCGGTGATTAGAATCGGTGGTCGTCTTCGGTTCTGGACACGTGACCGTTCAGGCTAACTTCAACCTCGCCTCGTCGAGCAGTTCCCGCATCTATCTGGAGGTCCTTATCGTGAACCGCCGCCTACTTCACGTGTTGTCAGCCGAGCTGGCGTTCGCGGTCTGCTTGCACTGCTTTTGGACATTGAGTGCGGTTGCGGCGGAACCGGTGCATGTCGCCAAGCCGCTGACCTCGCCGAAGCAGTTCACGACGGGCATCGAGGGTCCGGCTTGCGACGCGAAGGGCCGCATCTACGCCGTCAACTTCGCCGAGCAGAAGACGATTGGTGTCGTCACTCCCGACGGCAAAGCATCTCTGTTCGTCAAACTGTCGAACGGCAGTACGGGCAATGGGATTCGTTTCGACCGCAGCGGCGCGATGTACATCGCCGACTATCCGAATCACAACGTGCTCCGCGTCGACATGCGGACCAAACAGATCAAAGTCTTCGCTCACGAGCCGAAGATGAATCAACCCAACGATTTGGCGATCGGACCTGACGGAATCCTCTACGCCAGCGATCCGAATTGGGGCAATAGCACGGGGCAACTGTGGCGTATTGACCGGCGGGGAAAGGTCACCAAGTTGGCCGGTGATATGGGGACGACCAACGGGATCGAGGTGAGCCCCGACGGAAAGACGCTCTACGTGAATGAGAGCGCGCAGCGCAACATCTGGGCGTTCGACATCACGCCCGCTGGAAAACTCGACAACAAAAGGCTGATCAAAAAGTTTCCCGACCACGGATTCGACGGCATGCGAGCCGACGTAGACGGCGTTCTCTACGTCACTCGCTACGGCAAAGGGACGGTCGTCAAGATGACGCCCGCCGGCAAAGTCCTCGCGGAAATCGATGTCCTTGGCAAACGTCCCAGCAACATCTGTTTTGGCGGTCCAGACGGCCGTACGGCCTACGTCACCGAAGTCGAACACCAGCGGCTGGTTTCGTTCCGCGTCGAGCGACCCGGCTTGGCTTGGCGGCGTTGGCAGCAGAAGAAATCGAAGTAGTCGCCGTTCGCGGCTCCTGACGCCGCCGTCTTTTCAGATCGCCTCCGCCAGTTCGGTGAAGTCGCCCACTTCGACATCGGGTTGATACGGCGAATCCTCGAACGGCAACTGCAGGCGATTGACGAAAGCTCCCGAATAACCGCACGCTTTCGCTCCAGCCACGTCGAACGAATTGGCGGAGATCATCATGCATTCGTGTGGCCGCACGCCGATCATTTGAGCCGCCCGGCGATAGACGGCGGGATGCGGCTTGAACGCTCCCATCACGTCGACGGAAATCACGTCTGCGAATGGCCAGCGAATGCGGTTGTCGACCAGGTGCCGCAGAAAGTCGGCGTTGCCGTTGGAGAGCGCGACCAGCTGATAGCGGCCGCTCATTTTCTCAAGCGCGTCGGTCACCTCGGGAAACGGCGACAGTTGCCACCACGACTTCATCAACTCGTCGATGCTCTCGTCGCTCGCATCGACGCCGTGCAGCCGGCTCACATAGACGAGTGCTCGGCGAGCGGTCCGCAGATAACCGCTGTGCCCTAGCATCATGATCGTGTCTTGATACTGTTCGATGCGCTGTCTAGCTCGCCATTGAGCCCAAAAGGCGGCGGCGGCGACGTTCGACTGTCGTTCCCGCAGCCACGGTTCGATCGCCGGCGTCAGACTACCGGCCAAATCGAGCACCGTGCCGAACAGATCAAACGTCAACGCGCGAATTCCCGACATTTCTGCTCCCCGTGTGTGCAATTCTGCAAGAGAAGTTCGTATCGTATCATTCCCTTTCGACACTCGTCCATGAGCGGCTGTCGCCACTGGCGACGCGCGTGAGGGCGACGAATGACGCGTGCGGATGATGACGCGTGCGGATGATGCTGTCGGTGGGTGTCATGTTGAGAGCAGCAAGAAGAAAATCGCAGCGCGCAGGAGACAGAATGCCCATGCCGGAGCCCAGCCCCATTGTCGTCGTGCCGGGCGACGACCCGATTCAGATCGCCGACTCACCGCAACTCGACCGCTTGCGCGAGCGCGCTGAGGTGCGCGTCTACCGTGATCGGCCGGCTGACGCGGGCGAGCAAATTGCTCGAACGCGCGACGCCGACATCGTGCTCAACTCGCGCGGACAAGTCGCTTGGAGCGGACAGTTGTTTGGCCAACTGCCGCGGCTAAAGATGCTGACGACGTGCAGCATCGGTGTCGATTCGATCGACATCGCCGGCGCGCGGCAGCATGACGTCGTGGTGAGTAACGTGCCGGGGCTGACTGCGCCTGTGGTCGCTGAGCATACGCTGGCGCTCATGTTGGCGGCGGCGAAGCGGTTGAGTTATCAGACGTCCGAACTAAAGTCCGGACGTTGGACGAAACGGACTAACCTGATGCTCGCCGGCGGTGTGCTGGGCGTCATTGGGCTCGGCGCGATTGGCTCATCCGTCGCGAGGCTCGCCCAGGCGATCGGGATGAAAGTAATCGCCTGGAGCTATCACCCGAGTCCGGAACGGGCCGCCGCGCTGGGCGTGGAATTCGTGGAGTTCGACGATTTGCTGGCGGCGGCCGATGTCGTTTCGGTTCACGTCAAGTTGACCGACGACAGCAGGGGTATGTTGGGAGCGCGCGAATTGGCGTTAATGAAACCGTCGGCGCTGCTGGTCAACACGGCTCGGGGGCAGGTCGTCGACACAAACGCGCTGATCCAAGCGCTCGATTCCGGCAATCTCGCCGGCGCGGCGCTCGACGTTTTCGATGAAGAACCGCTGCCCCCAGACTCGCCGATTCTGAATTGCGAGCAGGTGGTGCTCACTCCGCACGCCGCCGATCAAACTCCGGCTGGAATTGAATTGCTGAACACCGGGGCGGTCGACAACATCCTCGCCTTCCTCGAGGGCGCGCCGCGCAATCAAGTCACATGAGCGCAAGTCACATGAGCGCAAGTCACATGAGCGCAAGTCACATGAGCGCAAGTCACATGAGCGC
>JASMLW010000252.1 GCA_030748485.1 Pirellulaceae bacterium | reverse complement strand
CGCTGGTGACACCGATGCTACCGCCGAGCATGTCGGTCAGACGGCGGCAGATCGACAGCCCCAGACCTGTCCCGCCGAATCGTCGCGTGGTTGAATTGTCGGCTTGCACGAACGGCTGAAACAGTCGCTCAATCTGCTCTTCTGTCATCCCGATGCCCGAATCGGAGATCTGAAACTCGAGCTGGCCTCGCTCGCCGTCGAACTGCATCTTGACGTCGACACCTCCCTCCGCTGTGAACTTGATCGCGTTGCCGATCAGATTGACGAGCACTTGGCGAATGCGGGTGGGATCCGATGTGACTCGCTCGGGAACCTCCCCGACAGTTTCGGTCGACAGCGAGATGTTGCGTTCGAGAGCGCGAATCGCCATGAGTTCGAGGACATCAGCGAGGATTTCGTGTGGATCGCACAGCACTTGCTCGACTTGCAATTTCCCCGATTCGATCTTGCTGATGTCGAGAATATCGTTGATCAGTTGCAGCAGATGATTGCCGTTGTTGATGATCGTGTCGATCGCCTGCAGCCGGTTGCCGGGAGCTCGCTGTGGGTCTCCCTCTTCGCGGAGGAATTCGGCGAAGCCGAGAATGGCCGTCATCGGCGTCCGGATTTCGTGGCTCATGTTCGCCAGAAACTCAGACTTGGACTTGTTGGCTGTTTCGGCGGCCGCCTTGGCGGAAACCAGCGCGACATTGACGTCCATCAGTTCGTCGCGGGCCGATTCAATCGCCTGCGTTCGCTCGCTCACCATTTGAGCAAGCTTGTCCATTTTGATGCGAGCCTGTTGTGCGAGCATCCACTTTTTGGTGAGCGACCCGGCCAGTTGGCGAACCTCGACATTGTCGAACGGCTTCTTGAGAATCAGGAGCTGATCGGTGTCTCCCAACTCGCGGATCATATCCTCCCATGAATAGTCCGAGAACGCCGTGCAAACGACAGCCTGTAAGTGGGGATCGGCGACCCACAGCCGCTTGAGCGTCTCGATGCCGTCCCAGCCAGGTGGCATGCGGACGTCGACAAAGGCCATCGCGAAAGGTTGTTGCCCGCGAACCGACGCCTCCACGAGCTCCAATGCTTCGGCGCCTTGGAAGGCTGAAGTTAACTCGAACTCGCGACGCGCCGGCGCATCCAGTTCGGCCTCGCCAAACAGGGCCGCCTTGGCCGCGCTAACATCCGAGTTCCGAGCCTCCTTCGCCAGGATATTGCTAAAGTCCTGATGAATCGACTCGGTGTCGTCAATGATTAGGATGCGGCGGTTTTCTTCGATTCCGGCCATGACATGCACAATGGTTCTTGCGGAATGGAATCCGTGTCATGATACCGTACGTCAGAGATTCACCCGGGAGATCGGGGCGATGCACGAATGCTCGCCCCGCCGAACGGCAGCGTGCACTAATTGTCACAGCCGGACTGATCGGACCATCGAAACGCTTATTCCACTTCGATCGGTACCGTCGCGCCACCGCCCCATAAGCGCTCATCGCCCCAAACACGGTTACGATCACCAGAAAGGCAAACGTCACACTGTACTCCTGGATAAAGAGCGGCCAGATGCGAATGGCCGCCATCCAGCTCTCCGCACCTTGTTCAATGCTCCAATGCAGGTAGCACGTCTCAGCGATGAAGGCCACGATCGCGCAGTTGCCGACGAGCACATATCCCAGCAGACGGTCCGCGTGTCCGCGAATGAGCTTCCTCGAGAAGACGCCCAAGACAATGCCCCAGAGCCAGACGGTGGCCGATCCCAACTCCCCGAATCCATCGATGGCCCAACCGCACGCCAGCCCGGCCAACGGAATTGTCAACACGGCCACCGCATACGCGGCCACCCGCTGGGCGGTGGGGAGCTCGGGGAGGATGGGGAGGTTCGGTTTCGTGACCGCATCAGCAGTGTACGGATTCTCGTCTGCCATCGTGCCGAGCTCATCAATTAAAGGGGCGTTGGGGGTCGGCGCGATCAGCATGGTGCTGTCGGAGCGATGTACTAAACTACCAGCACCTCGCCCGGCGTTCAATTCGAACCGCAGAGCCAAATTGGTGTGCGAATCTGGAAGACCGGGCGACGGACGTAGTCACGATCAACACCTCCCCAGCCCGGCGACGAGCCGGCGGGACTGAGCCAGGAGGATGCCCATGGCGAAAACTCATCTCAACCTACAGAAGTCCGAGGGAATCGTCGTGACGGCGGCGGCCAATATCTACGCCGCCTACATCGCGGCCGGTCGTGTCGAGGATGGGCAGGAGGCGACCTACATGGAGCGGTCGATACGCGACGCGATTCGCATTGCGGTAACCACCGACGACGCGATCATTTGCGACGGCGAAATGCAATAGAGCGTCACCGTCGCCGCCGCGCAAGAAAAGAACCGCACTCTGGTCTCGCGGAGTACGGTTCGCTCGAAAGGTATCGGAACGCGCGAGTTACTCGACTCGCACGGTGATCTTCTGTGGCAGGGCCGCTTCCGCTTTCGGCACGACCACGCTCAACACCCCCGCCGCATAGGAGGCGTCGATCTGGTCCGTGGCGACGTCCTCCGGCAGCGCGACGACCCGCCGGAACCGCCCGTGGGGCCGCTCGCCCCGGTGCCGCTTCTCGCCTTCCTCCAAAACGTCCGGACGCCGCTCGCCGGAAATCCACAAACGGCCCTCCTTGTACTCCACCTGCACATCCGCCGGGTCGACGCCCGGCACGTCGAGCGAGATTCGGTATGTTCCGCTTGTCTCAACGATGTCCAGCGGAGTAAATGTCCGAGTCCTTTCGCCGAAGAATCCCGTCTCCTCAAACAACTCATTCAATCGAGCCAGTGGGGTAGCTTGCGTAGTCATCATTTTTCTCCTCTATTCAGCGGTTTGGGCCGCCGCTCGTAGCGACGCGACTTGTCTGTTCGCATTGATCTAAAGGCACGTCGCGCGCCAATTGCTGTTTCGAGACTCGCATACCAACTGCAAGTAACGCCGCACAAATGACTTGCGATTTAGACCAGGCAGCCGCACGCCGCTCGCGGACGGGCGAGGTTAGAGCCATTTTGGCAGAGTACAGCCATTTAGGCAGTCAATCGCCAATATGGCATCACGACTAGGTCCTGCCTGCCGGGCAGGACTTCGCGACGAAGTCGACAATGGGCGTTCCACTCGCATTCGGCCTCGGAAGGCGCCGTACGATGGCCTTCCAAGGCCGTCGAGAACCGACGTTCCATTTGCTTCACCGGCACGATTTGACAAGACGCTGAGCACGAATCTGTGGGCGGTTTTCGTGGCTGACCCGCATTCGACGGCCTCGGAAGGCCATCGTACATGTGGGTCCTGCCTGCCGGGCAGGACTTCGCGACGAAGTCGCGACAATGGACGCACCGCTACAGGGGCGATTTAGAAACCAGGGCAGGACCTGGGGATGGTCAGCCGCTCTGGCCTCGCAACTGTCGACGCCGGTCGGACTCTCTCAGCACGGCCTTGCGGAGCCGGACGTGATTGGGCGTGATTTCGACCAGTTCATCTTCTTCGATATATTCGAGGGCTGCTTCGAGCGAGAATTCACGGGGAGGCTTGAGCAGGATATTGGCGTCGCTGCCGGCGGCGCGAATGTTGGTGAGTTTCTTTTCTTTCGTCGGGTTGACCATCAGGTCGTTGTCTTTGCTGTTCTCGCCGACGATCATCCCTTCGTAGACTTCGTCGCCAGGTCGCACGAACAGTTCGCCGCGGACCTGCAGTCCGTCGAGTCCATAGGCGACGGCCTTGCCGCTGGTCATCGAGACCATGGCGCCATTGGGACGTCGAGCGATGTCGCCTTCGACCGACTGATAGCGGAAGAAGCGATGGTGCAGTATGGCCTCACCCTGGGTGGCGTTAAGCAACCGCGTGCGCAGGCCGATGAGTCCGCGGGCGGGGATGGTGAACGAGGCGTGAGTGAAGGCGCCGCGGGTTGTCATCGTGTCGAGTGAGCCGCGGCGTTGGCCGACCAATTCCATGACGGGGCCAAGTTTCTCGGACGGCGTCTCCACGGTCAGCGTCTCGAAGGGCTCTTCGACCGAACCGTTCAGTCTGCGTGTGACCACGCGCGGTTTGCCGACGGAGAATTCGTAACTTTCCCGGCGCATGGTTTCGATGAGTACGGAGAGGTGCAGCACACCGCGGCCGGAGACGGCGAACATCTCTGAGCCTTCGATGGGGACCACGCGCAGCGCCACATTGCGTTCCAATTCGCGCAGCAGTCGTTCGCGGAGTTGCCGAGTTGTCACGTACTTGCCGTCGCGTCCCGACATGGGCGAGGTGTTGATCATGAACACCATTTCCAAAGTCGGTTCATCGACGGTGACTCGGGGCAGCGAACTCGGTTGTTCGCTGTCGCTCAAGGTGTCGCCGATTTCCACGTCTTCGAGTCCCACGACCGCGACGACTTCGCCCGCTTCGACGGCGGCTACTTCACGGCGGCCGAGGTTTTCGAAGACGTGCAAGGAGGCGATTTTAGCGTCGCACCAAGAGCCGTCCGCGCGGGACAACGACACGGTCCTCCCCGAATGGATCGTGCCCGATTGGATGCGTCCAATCGCGATCCGTCCCACGTAGTCGGACCAGTCGAGGGTGGTGACGAGCATCTGCAGGGGTGCGGCGGCGTCGACCAGCGGACCGGGCGTGCGGGAGAGAACCATGTCGAGCAGCGGAGCCATGTCGGTCCCGCGGATTGCCGGGTCGGTTGTCGCGTAGCCATCTTTGGCGCTGGTGAAAATGTAGGGAAAGTCGTCCAGCCGCTCGTCGCCGCCCAAGTCGAGCAGCAGTTCGAAAGCTTCATCCAGGACGGCGTGGCAGCGGGCGTCGGGGCGGTCGATTTTGTTGACGACAACGATCGGATCGAGGCCGCACTCCAGCGCTTTGGTGAGCACGAAGCGGGTCTGCGGCATCGGACCTTCGGCGGCGTCGATGAGCAGGAGTGCTCCGTCGGCCATACGCAGCACCCGCTCCACCTCGCCGCCAAAATCCGCGTGGCCCGGCGTGTCGATCACGTTGATTTTGACATCGCCATAAGGGATCGAGATATTTTTGGCGAGAATGGTGATTCCTCGCTCGCGTTCCAAGTCGTTGGAGTCGAGGATTCGTTCGCCGCGCAACTCGGCGTCCCGGAACTGACCGCTCTGCTTCAACAGCACGTCGACGAGGGTCGTCTTGCCGTGGTCGACGTGGGCGATAATGACAATGTTGCGCAGGTCGTCGCGTCGCTTCATAGCAAAAGACGCGCGGTGGGGCGCGTGGAGGGGCTGAATGAGGAGGGCCGTCCGGAAAACTCGCGAACGGGGAAGGCGGGTTCCGCCGTCGTAGTGCTACTTTCCGATGGCGTACAGAGCATCGAACGACCGCAAATAAATGCGGCCATTGGCGATCGCGGGAGAAGCGGCAATCGCCTCGCCCATCTTGTTCTGAGCGAGGATGTCGAAATCCGTTCCCGCGGCGACGACGGTCACCGTGCCGTTTTCGCGGCAGGTGAGATAGATCTTGCCGTCCGCGAGCACGGGCGAAGCGCGATGCCGGCCACGCGTAGTGCGTTCTTCGTATTTCAGATCGCCCGATGCGGCGTCGAGGCAAACGAGGTTGCCGTTCTCGCGGCAAAGATAAACGAGATCGCCATCGACCAGAGGCGAGGGCACGTCGGGTGTTCCGCGAGGCCGCTTCCAAGCGAACGAGTCTTCCAGTTCAGTAATGTCGCCCTGTTGTTTCGGCTTGATTCCAAAGACGGGGCCGTTCTTGGCCGACGGCACGACGATCAGGTTGGGCGAACAGACGGGTGAGGCGACGAAACGCAGCGTGGGATTGTAGTTGGCCTTGGGGTTCAGTTCACCGCAACGCCAGATCTCCGAGCCATCCGCCAGGTCGTGGGCGATCACGTAGTCCGCCCCGTGCGTCAACAAGAACTCAACGCCGCCATGCCGATAGAGCATCGGCGATGCATACGAGTGCTCGCACTCGGCCCGCGCGTCGGAGTCGCGCTGATGTTTCCAAATCTCTTTGCCCGTGGCGGCCTCCAACGCGACGACAATCGCTTCGCGCGTCGACGGCTTGCCCTCGCCGTGGATCAGTTGAACGTACAGCCGCCCGCGGTCCAACACGGGCGTCGCGCTCATGCCAAAGGCGATCTTGTATTTCCCGTACCGCTCTTGAAGGTCGACCGCCCACTTCCGCTCCCCGTCCACCGTGTAGCACGCCAAAGCGCCGTTGGCCATACACGTCCAGACGAGTTTGCCGTCGGTCGACGGCGATGGTGACGCGCTGTTGCCCTCGTCGCCGCGGGCATTGCGGTTCCCCCTCGACACGACGCGCCGCCATTGTTCCTTGCCGTCCACGCCCACGCAAAGCAGCAGCAAGTTGTCAGCCTTGTCGACGCTCGTCAAAAAGATTCGCTCATCCCAAATCACGGGGGTCGAACCGGCGGGTCCCGGGAGCGGGAGACGCCAAGTTGCATCCTCCTTCTCCCACTCGATAGGTAGATTGGTTTCCGACGACACGCCGTTCGAATGGGGACCGCGCCACTGAGGCCAGTTTTCCGCGCGGGCGGTGATGGTGAGACAGAAAACGACTGACAGACAGAGAGCGGCGCGGGGCATCTGAAGTCTCAACGGGGAGGCGGGAGGATCGCGGAGTGGTCAGTTTGGTGGATGGCGAGAAACCGGTCAAGGTGAAGGGATTGCGCCCAATTGCCGCCGTTCGTTTAGACCTCACGAGACGGGCGATTCCTCGGACCGCGCGCAAAACCACCAGCGCGGGTGCTCGGAGAAACATACGAGATGACCTGAGGCTCGACCTGAGGGCTCGCCTCGGTCGTGTGCAGATAGTCGCCTAGGCCTGCAGGCGAGCGCGTCGCGTGCGCCGTTCGGCTCGCAACCGGGCGCGTCGCTTGATTTCACTCGGCTTTTCGTAGTATTCGCGACGTCGCATCTCTTTCTTAATGCCGCTTCGCTCCACCAATTTGCGGAAACGGCGGACCGCTTCTTGAATCGATTCGCGGTCACGAACCACCAAACGAACCATCTTTCCTCCAAGTTTGATTAGAGCGCATTTCAAAACCGATGTCTTGCCGTACGATGGCCTTCCAAGGCCGTCGTTTCCCGAGGATTTCCAAATTCGACGGCCTTGGAAGGCCATCGTACAAGGTTCTGAACCAGCCTCTAGGTAATTTGGGACAAAGTGAGCCGGGCAGTTTAGTCGAGATCCGGCGAGCTGTCCAGGCCGAGCCGACCGGCGTCGCCCAGCTCATCCGACCTCCCGCCCCGGCGATAATCCCCCATCCTACTCCAAGCCACCCACCTTACTTCTTCTTTTCGCATCTGCGGGCAGGTGAGCTTTGACGAATCGCGCAATTTTGTGCCACTTTTCCCGCTTCTCCAGTTTCCGCGACCGGTCTTTGCCGGCCAGCGCAAAGTGACGGCGCGCGGTGAACCGATCATCCATACCGCACCTGGATAGAGCACCGCAGTTCCCCGCCGAGGACCGTCGCCAACATGGATCCCACCTCCCAACAGTCTCTACTCACCGAAATCGACTTGCGCCAAGACGATCTGCTGGCCCAGTTGGACGACCTCAACTCGCGCGTCGAGTCGATGATCAGCCAACTTGTCGAGCGCGTGGTCGAGCCAGCTGAATAGCGAACTGAGCGTCAGTTGCGCTCCAGCGAACCGGGCAGAGCGGCGACGAATTCGCGTATCTCGTCGCGCACTCGGCGGTAGTGCCCCAGCGCCTCTTCTTCATCGGCGGCCGATTGGGCCAGTTTGGGCGGGTCGTCGAATCCGACGTGGACAATGCGAGGAGCGCCGTGAAACACAGGGCAATTCTCGTCCGCGTGCCCGCAGACCGTCACGACGACGTCAAATTCGATCGCACCCAGCTCGGACACCGTGTTGGACGTCTGGGAGCGGATGTCCACGCCCGCCTCCGACATGACCTGCACGGCGTGCGGGTTGAGTCCATGTTTCTCGATGCCGGCCGAGTACGGCTCGCACTGCTCACCCTGCAGCCGCCGCGCCCAGCCTTCGGCCATCTGACTGCGACATGAATTGCCCGTGCAAAGAAAGAGGATCTTGAGCTTGGACATTGAGCATCACCGTGCGCGTTCAAGGTGGCGGAATCGTGGCGGCGCTCCGTCGGCGAGCACCGCGATCAGCGAGTATATCGTGCTCGTCTCGATCGGAGAACGGTCGCTTCCTCGCGGGCCGAGCGCGGCACACCCGTTACAACCGCTACGACCGCCCGATTTGAAAAGCTCGCTGTTTTGGACAGGTGTTGTGGACTGACCTAGGTTTTCGTATGCGGCAAACCGCCGTCACCACACCCCTGATGCGCGCAGCGGCCCAATGGCCGTCGTCAGCATGTCCAAAACCCTCACATTTTCAACGCTAAGTCTGTCGTTCGCTGCGGCGGCCGTTGCAGCCGGGCTGAGTTCGACTGCGATGCTTCCCACACTGCCTGGTGTTGGTTGGTTGGTAACTGTCTGCGCCGCCCTGTCAGCGGTCTTTTGTTTCCAGTCTTTCCGGGCAACTCAGCGGCACCACAAGCAGGCCCGTTGTTTTCTGGCGGCTTTGGCCCCGATGGAAGCGACCGAGTTGGCGGACCGATCATTTGCCGGAGAACGTCTCCCCCGACTGGATGACAACAACCCGCTCGAAAGGGCGTTGCTGAAACTGCAACACCGAATGCACGATCTGGGCGAGGCCTGCTGCAATAGCGAGTCGACGCGGACTCGCGCCGAAGTGCGAATGCAGAAGGTCCGCGGCGAACAGGACCGTGTCCGCCATGTGTTTGACGCCTTGAACGACCCAGTGCTGATGATCAACGAGTTCAACGACGTCGTGCTCACCAATCCGGCGGCCGAGTTGCTGTTGGGCTTGGCGCCGGCGGACGGTCAACGCCGGATGCTCGACGCGGTCGAGTGCCGACCATTGGTCGAGTTGATGAGTGAGATGCGTCGGCGCCCGCTCCCCTGCCAGCGGTCCGCTGACATCTCGATCGTCGACCGCGATGGTGAGTCTCGCCAGCATCGAGTCATCTGCCGCGGCGTGGCGGCACAAGACGACACGCTCTCCGCGCACGCGGTGGTTGCTGTGCTGACTGACGTAAGCGATCGTCAGCAGCTGCAACGGCGGCACGCCGAGTTTGTCTCGGCAGTCAGTCACGAGATGAAAACACCGCTGACCAGTATCAAGGCCTACGCCGAACTGCTGGAGGACGACGACCTGCCGGGCGAAATGCAGGACGAGTTCCTGGACGTGATTCAGGGTCAAACCGATCGTCTGCAGCGATTGATTGACAACTTGCTCGATCTGGCCCGCATCGAAGCGGGAGTCGTCGACGTCGACAAGCGAGCTCGATCGATGAACGAGGTGTTGCAAGAGGCTTTCGAGATTGTGCGGCCGGCCGCCGAGCAAAAGCGAATTCGCTTGGAGTCCGATCTGAGCCCGATGCACTTGTCCGTGTTGGCCGACCGCGACCTGTTGCTGCAGTCCGCGATCAACCTCTTGTCAAACGCCATCAAGTACACCCCGGACGAAGGCAGCGTGACCCTCCGCAGTCGGCTCGAAGACGGGTTGCACGTTTACGAAGTCGCCGATACGGGCGTGGGCTTGAGTGAAGAGGATCAACAGCGGATCTTTGACCGCTTCTATCGCGTCAAGCGAGACAAATCGATGGCGTCGGGAACGGGGCTGGGATTGCCGCTGGCGAAACACATCGTCGAAGACGTCCACGGTGGAGAACTAACCTTGACGAGTGAAGTTGGAGTCGGCAGCACGTTTCGCGCCGCTCTTCCCGCCGCTCGACAACTGGAAACGGCCCACTAGGGTAAATCGATGAACGACAACCTGCTCAACAATCGAATTCTGTTCTGCGATGACGAGATTCACATCGTCAGGGCGCTGGAGTACAAGTTCAGCGCCGCCGGCTTCGAGGTCGTGACGGCCAACAACGGCGAGGACGCCTGGGAAAAGGTGCTCGAGTATCGGCCGGCCATCCTGATCACCGACTACCAAATGCCGCTGTTGAACGGTTATGAACTTGTCGAGCGAATCCGCGGCCACGAAGAACACGCCGACCTTCCAGTGCTGATGCTGACGGCGAAGGGATTCGAATTGGCCCGCAACGCGATCTGCGGCGAACTCGGCGTGCTGGCGCTGATTCCCAAACCGTTCAGTCCGCGGGAACTGCTCCTGATGGTTCAGGACGTGCTGAGCGGCAACTCGCCGTCCTTGGAAGGCATGCTGCGTTCGGCGACGTGATCTCGGAGGAGAGTGCGATGCAACTACCGACGGAGACGTTCGGCGACGTGATGGTCGTCCACGCGCCGGAAGACATCAGCGAAGACCACGCCGACCAGCTGCAGCAGTTCCTCGTTTCCCGCGACCGACTGCAGATCATCCTCGACCTCGACGGCGCCGAGTCGATCGACAGCGAGGGTCTGACAGCGCTGCTCGATGCGCAAGCGGCGCTCCGCGATCAACACGGCGACTTGAAGATCTCGACGACCAACACGGTCAATCGGAAAATTTTCGAGATCACTCGACTGGACAATCAATTCGAACTGTTCGACAGCGTGCTCGACGCCGTCAAGAGTTTCGTCTAGCGGCCGGACCGGCATCGGCGGAAACATGAGCATCGCGATCGACACGCCAATTCGACTCGGCAACGTTCTCGTGGAACGCGGGTACGTCACTGTCGATCAGCTGCTGGCGGCGCTCGACTACCAGCGGCAGAATGGCCGCGGCAAACTGCTCGGCGAAATCCTCGTCGACCTCGAATACTGCAGCGAGGAGCAGATCGTCGAATGCCTCGCCTCCGCGTACGGCGTGCCCTACGCCAAGCTCGAGTCGCGACTCTACGATCCGGGCGTCGTCGACCTGCTGCCGCGCGAGTTCATTGAAAAGAATCTCGTCTTTCCGCTGTTCTGCGTCCGCGACACATTGACGGTCGCGGTGCCCGAGCCATCGAATCTGTTCCTGATCGACGAGATTCGCAGCGAGACTCGCAAGGACGTCCAGATCGTCGCCGCCACGTCGAAGGACATTCGCCGCCTGATCACGACGCTTCCCGATTCGACCGTGTTCGTCATCGACGACATCATCGACGACTCGGAGCAGACCGAAGTCGAATTGATCGAGGATGCGATCGAGGATATCGGCGGCGGGGAAGAGATTTCCGATCAGTCGCCCGTCATCCGACTCGTGAATTACATCATCTATACGGCTGTCAAAGAAGGCGCGAGCGATATTCACATCGAGCCGGCGGAGAGGTGCACGCGAGTACGAAACCGCATCGACGGCAAGCTTTACAAGTCGCTGGAAACGCCGCTTCACCTGCACCCGTCGATCACGAGCCGAATCAAGATCATGGCGTCGCTCGACATCAGCGAACGCCGCTTGCCGCAAGACGGACGCGTACACGTCATGCTTGACGGCCGCAAGATCGACCTGCGCGTCAGCACGTTTCCCGGCAATCGTGGAGAGAAGACCGTGCTGCGAGTGCTCGACACCCGCAACGTTTCGCTCAACCTCCGCGATCTGGGATTCGCCGACGACATTCTCGGCGAACTCAAACAGGAAATCGTCGCGCCAAACGGCATCGTCTTGGTCACCGGTCCCACTGGCAGCGGCAAGTCGACAACGCTCTACGCCGCTCTCAATGAAGTGGCCTCGATGTCAAACAACATCTGCACGGTGGAGGACCCGATCGAGTACCACTTGCCGATGATCAACCAGTTTCAAGTACAGGAACGGATCGGGCTGACATTCTCCAAAGCTCTGCGAACGTTGCTGCGGCAGGATCCCGATGTGATTATGGTCGGCGAGGTCCGCGATGAGGAAACGGCGCGGACGGCCATTCAAGCGGCGCTGACGGGCCACTTGGTGTTCAGCACGCTGCACACGAACAACGCGCCGGCGGCGATCACGCGGCTGGTCAACATGGGAGTCGAGCCGTACCTGATCAGCGCGGCTCTCAACATGGTGCTGGCTCAACGTCTCGTTCGCCGCATCTGCTCGAAGTGCCGCGAGTCGTACGAACCACCGAAGACAGTTCGTCGCGCCCTCGTCAACGCGGGCTGGCGGGCGGACGCCTTCTTCAAGGGCGTCGGCTGCCGGCGTTGCCGCAACACGGGGTACGCCGGGCGCGTCGGTATCCATGAACTGCTCGTCGTCAGCGACGACCTCCGCGAGGGCGTGATTCGCAGCGCGCCGATCTACGAACTCGAACGAATCGCCCGCCGCGACGGCATGATCACTCTCCAGCACGACGGCCTTCGCAAGGTTCGCGAAGGCATCACGACGTTAGAGGAGGTGATCCACGTTGCGGGAGCGATCGAAGACAATCCGAATGAGCCGCGCGAGGTGGAGGACTAGTCAGTGCAAACCGCCGATCTAACCAATGCACTCGCCGCGGCGACCGCCGCTCCGGTTGTCGATGAACAGGAGAGCGAAGGACTGCTCCTCTTTCGACGCCGCGTTAAGAGACAAGAAATTGTCTACTTGGCGAGCCAGCTGGGCATCATGGTCGAAACGGGCGTCAATCTCGCCGCCGCGCTGGAAGGGTTGGCCGAGCAAGAGGAGAACGCGACGCTGCACAGCATCCTCGTCGATCTGCGTCATCGCGTGGAGGCGGGCGAGGACTTCTCCACCGCGCTGGCTCGACATCCGAAGCAGTTCGACAAGACCTTCGTATCGCTGGTCCGCGCCAGTGAGCAAACGGGCACGCTCGGGCCCATGCTGCAGCAGCTCTCCGAATACCTCAGCAAGGAACTGGAGAACCGTGGCAAAGTTCGCTCGGCGTTGACCTATCCAACCGTCATGTTGGCGGTCGCCGCCGGCGTCACTATCTTTTTGCTCACCTACGTGCTGCCGAAGTTCAGCCCGTTGTTTGAGCGCAAAGGCGTCCGCCTGCCCAAATCGACGCAACTGATGATGATCGTGTCCGACTCGCTGTTGGGTTATTGGTGGGCCTGGGCGATCGGCGTGGTGGTGGTGGTGGGAGGTTGGTTCTGGGCTCGCACCAAAGCGGGCCGCTCGTCCATCGATTGGTGCAAGATCCACGCTCCGCTGGTCGGCCCCATGTTCCGCAAGGTGACGATCAGCCGCTGCCTGAGAACGCTGGGCGTCATGGTCGGCAATGGTGTTTCGATGCTCGACGCCGTGCAGCTGACCTCCGACGTGTCCGGCAACACCCACTACGAACGCGAATGGATGCAGGTGCTCGATCAAATCACGAACGGCAGGCGAGTTTGCGAGGCGCTGGGAGAAAGCCAGCTGTTTCCCAAACCGCTGATTCAGATGATCGCGTCGGGTGAAGACACCGGCCGGCTCGATTTCGTGCTGGACAAGGTAAGCGGCCACTACGAGCGCGACGTCGACATGTCGCTCAAGACGATGACCAGCCTGCTCGAACCGCTCATGATCACAGTGATGGGAGTCGTCGTCGGCGGCATCGCCATGTCGCTGCTGCTGCCGATCTTCCAGCTGAGCCGCGCGGCGGGCTAGGCCGTTTGTCCGGCTCTGTCCGGCTCCGGGCGGGACTACTCGGGTTCGTCGGTGATCGTGATCGTCGCGGCGCGGCCCGGCTGCCCAGAGTCGTAGATTGGATTGGTCCGCCGATCGGGCTCAAACCGGCTCGGCCGCTGCCACGAGAAACCCCGTCGCGAATAGTCGCGGCGCGGGTGGTTCAGCGGATTGAGCCCCTCGTGCAAGTGTCGCCCGATCGAGGGACTGCCCACGTCGGAGACATTGACGACTTCGTTTCGCAACCGGATCGCGTCGACGTTCTGGGGATCGTAGTGAATGGCTAGATTGGCGTACCGCAGCGCCGCGTATGGATCGTCCGCATTCCAGGCGGCCGTCGCCTTGCGGAGGTAATCGCGTCCGACCGAGCGGCGTCCCAACGGGCTCATCTTGTCCGCGTACGTCTCTTGCCGCTCGATGTACTCCGAGGCGAACTGTTGGCCTTCTAGTCCCGCTTCCGGCTCGCCGATGATGCGCGGCGTGATGAGCACGATGATCTCGTGCTTCTGCATCTCTTCTGATTTCTGTCGGAAGACGGGACCGAGCAGCGGCAGGCTGCCGAGCAACGGCAGTTGCTGAGTTGTCGTCGACAGGTCTTCGCGCATCAATCCGCCGATGATTAGCGTCGAACCGTTTTGGCAAATCACGTTGGTGGTGACTTGCGTGACGTCTTTGTCCGGCACGGTGAAGCCCTGCTCGATGCGCACGTTTCCGGTCGACAACTCGGGATGGACTTCCAGGCGGATCGACTGGTCGTCGGCGATGAACGGCCGGAACCGGAGCTGCGTGCCGACTTCGAGGAATTCGATCGACTGCGTGGCCGCGTTTTCGGTGACTGTCGTGCTGACGTAGCCCAACTGCGACCCGATGTGGATTTCCGCGCGTTGCTTGTTGAGGCAGACGAGTCGGGGCGACGCGATCACGTTGGTGTCCCCCATCGACTCGAGCGCATCGACGAACGCCGCTGAGCTGGCGTCGAGGAATCCGAATTTGAGTCCGTCGGCGGTGAGGTTGATGGCGGTGAGTGGATCGACGGGAGTTCCGGTAATCAACCGCACATTGTTTCGATCGCGGAGCAGCTCAAAATTGACGCCCAGGTTCAATTCGTCGTCGAGCCGCACGCTGATCACCATCGCCTCAATCACAACCTGCCGCGGTTTGCGGTCAACTTCGAGTACGACGCGATCGATTTCGGCGAGCACAGAGAGGTAATCTCGGACCATCAGCACTTCGGCGCCGGCGAATTCGTCGCCGCCCGTCGTCGTGCTATCCGAAGGGATCCCCGTCTGCGCCTCGGTGCTGTTGGACGTTCGTGACCCCAGCGCCGGAGCTTCGCTCGAGACGGCGACCGACGCTGCGCCCACGTTGCCGGTCAGCATCGGGTTGATCAGTTTCAACAGTTCGGCCGCCGTCACGTAATTGGGGCGGTAGATGCGCGTCAGGATGCGGTCGCGAGCGTGGTCCATCTGTCCGAAGTCGTCCTTCGTGCCGACGAACAGCACATCGCCCTCTCGTCTCCGGAGGAAGCCGCCCGACTGCAGGATCGCGTCCAGCGCCGTGCGCAGGCTGACGTTCGATAGCGCGGCTGAAACGTTTCCCTGGACATTCTTTCCCGCGACAATGTTCAGGTCGCCCTGTTGGCTGAACAGCTCCAGTACCTCGCGAATGTCGGCGTCGTGGACGTTGATCGTCAGATGATCGTCGCCCTCGCCGCTGATGCTCAGCTCTCCGCCATCGGTCTTCTTTTGATCGCCCGCCACGGCGGCTTGGTCGGGGGGCGGTTGTTGCGCCTCGTCGCCGACCTGGCTCGTCGGAGCCCCGGCGGGCGGTTGAGCCGCTTCGAGTGTGCGGAGTGTCGACTCGAGCGCTCGTTGCTGAAGCGAATTCGTCTGCTGAAACTCGCGCAGCGCGGATTCAAGTTGATTGATCTGCTGGGCGAACTGCGGCTCGACGGTCGCCGCGATCGGCAGCGGCGCCGCTGGTAAGACTGACGATAGTTCGGACGGCGGTTGGTTGTACCGTGAGTCGTCCTGAATCGTTGGGTCCCGTTCCGTCGGGAGAGCGCCCGGTTCGTCATGTCCTCCAACAATTTGGGCGGACGAAGTCAGGTCAGCGGTTTCGGCCGTTTCGCGACGGGGCGGCGAGTTGCCCGAATGGAGGACGTAGGCGATGGCGAGGGCGCCGCCGATGACGGCGACGCATCCCAACAACGTGACTTTAAAGAGCACAGGCATGGTCTTCCGTGACCTCGCAAATGGCGAGACTCACGGCGACTTGCCGCGACTCACGCCCCCCCGAAATGTCGCCCGGCTATCATTGGCCGGCCGACGAAACTCTCCAATTGTTCTTCTTCCTTCGCAGCGGCAACTCAAACTCGCGTCCGTTCCGCTCGAGGACAACCTTGTCCGCCAAGACTCGAGCCAACAGAAACGAAACCTCGCCGTCCAGTTGGCTGTCGGCCTCAACCATCGAGCCTTCCAGATAGCTGCGTCCATTGATCGTCGCGACGCGTCGTCGTGCGCCGATCATCGATCCTCGGAACTGCAGCCCGACATCGCTGGGCGACAATTCCGCTTGAGGTGATGCTTCGGCGATGACAGCTGGGCTCGGACTGTTGGCTTCGATGACAGCCAGGGCCGCCGTCGTCCAAACAAACGGATTGCGTTCGACGGCGACGGCGCGCGGCCGCAGCGTCTCGTCGTCATCGCGCTGTTTGAGTATGTTCTGCCAGGTCATCGCTGAGGTTGATTTCGTCGTCGATTCGGTCTGTGTCACGGCTGCATTGGCTGCGGTCGTCGCGGCGGTTGCCGGCGTTGCGCTTGTGGCGACCGTTGGTTGGGCTTTGGTTGCGGCTGCGTTTTTCTCTTTCCCGAAAATGGAGCCGACGAGGGGAGCCCAGAAGTAGATGGCGACGACCGTCATGATCGCCAGGAATCCGGTCTTCAGCGGGCTCCGCTTGAGGTCAGTGGTTAGCCGTTTGGCGAGTTTTCCCATCACGTTGTACGGTCGCGCGAGGGACCGCCTCCTTCTCTATCGGCCTTCGTTAGAGCCGTTCTATTCGGTTTTTTCGGAAAAATCGGCATTCTCGCCGCGAATCGACAGAGTCAACTCACACGTCACATGTTCTCCATTTCCCGCGGGCGAATTGAGTGACAGGGCCGTGACCTCGACGTGATCCTGGTTGATACTCTCCACGCGGGTGAGGAACTGGGCGACCGACGAAAACGTTCCGCTGACGATGATCTCAACTTCGTGAGTCGCCAGGAAATCGTTGCTGTGCGGGTGCGGGTCGAGTCGTTCGAGTGTCAGGCGGTCGTCCGCAGCGGCGGCTTCGGTGATCTTCGGCAAGATCTCTTTTGCGTCCCACTGGCGCCAGCGTCGATTGAACTCCTGGGCCGCCTTCAATTCGTCGTCCATGGTCCAGAGCGACAGCCGCAACCGGTCGCCCTCCATGATCTCCTCGCGGACCTGCGTCATGCGAACTCGATTGCCGGCAATCGTCTTGCGAACCGGAATAAAGACGAACACGGCGTACGCCAGCGCGCCGCCGCTGACGAGAACAGTCAAGATGAGCGAAGCCGAGTTTCCGCGGAAGTTGAGGCGAGTCATCTGCGGGTCTCCGATTCGCGCGCGGCTCGACCATTTAATCTCGACCGCGCGCCTGGTGGTTTGATCACAAGCTTAAGCGAGAACTCGGTCAAGCGAGTCGTGTCGTTGGCCGCGACTGAAGTGAGCGACTCGAGTTCGACGCTTTGATAGACGCCGTTTTGCCGCAGCTGCTGCGCGAAGTCCTGCAATGACGACGCGTTGAGCGCCCGACCCTGAATCACGAGAATCTGTCGGCGGCCGGCTCGTTCTTCTTCGAGCCGTTTGGTTTCGCGCTCCGCCGGCGACGTTTCTTCCTCTTCTTCGCCGATCGTCGGTCCGCCATCCAGTTCGATCCGCCGGTGCAACAAACGGATCTCGCGAAAGACGAGGCTGTCCGGCGCGTTGTCGACAAGCGGACCGAGAACTTGCGTGACGGGACGTGTGACTCCGGCGAAGGCGTAAAGGTGGGCGATTTGGTGTTCGACCGCCAGTCGTTTGGCCAATTGGGCGTGCGCCTGCTTCTTGGCCTGGGCCGCCGTGTGCATTGGTTTGAGCCGCGCCAATTCGGCGGCGACGTGACCGTTTAATGAAGCTTGGAACACGGCCGCGGCGACCACGATCGCGCCGAAGGCTGCAAACAACGAGAACTGCCACAGTCGCATTCGCTGGGCGCGGCGTTGTTGAGCGTATCGCGCGGGTAGGAAGTCCACATCGATCATGGCGCTGTCGCCTCGTGTTGGGCCAACCCGGTGGCGACGTCCCATTGCCCGCCACAGACGGCGTGCGGCGCATCGGCGATTCTCGCGAAGGGGTCGCTGAGCGCCCCGGGCAACTCGAGCCGCGCGGCGAGTGAGTCGAGCAATCCGGCCGACGCCTCGGGGCCGCAGAGCAACAGCCGCTCCAGCGGGCGGCCGCGGAACGTCACGCTGTGATAGCGAACGCAGAGCTCGAGTTCGGCCGCCAGTTGCTCCATCAAGCTGCGGGTTGATTCGTGAATCGTCTCCGCCAAGTCGTCGTCAGCCGACCGCCGCAACTGAGCGGCTCGTTGTGCGGAGACGTCCAGCCTCTTCGCCACGACTTGGTTGAGCGACTCTCCGCCTAAAGCCGTGTATTTGACGAACAGCGGTTGAGTGTCTTGGGCGATCATGACCGCGGTCGCTGTCGGACCGATGTGAACGATCAGCACGCGGCCCTGCCGATCCTCGCCTCGCCGAAACTGGCGGTTCAGGTTTCGCAGCAACGCGCCGGGTTCGGTTTCGACGGCGATCGGGTTCAGACCGCCCTGCTCGGCCGCACTCAAGAGATCTTCCATCCGCGGTTTGTGGCAGGCGATCACAATGATTTCCCGCAGCATGTTGTCGCTGACGCGGACATCGGCGGCGTCGAGATGGCGCAACTCAACCTCTTCCACTGGAAACGGAATCCGACTGGCCGCCTCCTGTACAACCAGTGTCGCCGTATCGACGCGTTCGCCTTTGGGAATGCGAACGTTCTGTAGATGGAGTTGCTCGGCGCCCAAGCAGATGACCGCCTTGCGACCGCGGAATCGTCGTCCGTTGCGCGCGCCGCGGATCGCCTCCGCAATCGCCGCCGGGCGGTCGTCACCCGCGGGGATCTCCCCGCGAGCGGCGTCGATGACCCGGTTGTGATCGCGGCTTAACTGCAGCAGACGAACGTCGTCGCCGCAGACGTGAACTGCGATCGAACCGCAACCCTTGTTGAACATCCTACTTGTCATGACCTGCTCTTCACGTGCGCGGATTTCCACACAACGGTACGTTGCCTGGAATCGGTGTCAAAGCCGCCGCCCGCTTGTCGGCGCTAGGGAGCCGTGCTGGTCGGGTCGCCAATCGTCACAAGCCCGGTGATTGCTGCAATGTGAATTGGCAGGTAGAGCCGATCCGCGCGACGCTTGCCAATCGCCAACCAGATGACAGTCTCCGCTTGCCGCTGAGTGCCGCCCAGACTCGTAAACGTCACCGAGTTGACAGGGTCGGCGGACGCCGTCTCCAAGACGCGGTGGATCACGCTGGTGCTCGCGTTGGGCAACTTGTCGAGATCGAGGACTTGGTACTCTCGGTGCGATTCAGGCGTGACCGTCTCGTGAAACGGTGTTTGCGGGAGATCGTCGAGTGCGCGGTTCGATCCCCAGTGGCGGAGAGTGATCTGGTTTTCGCGACGATCGAAGTCGATTCGGTATTCCGAGTTGTTGGTGACGGCCAGATTTCTCGCCAAAGAAAGGCTCGCCGACAGCGCGTAGGCGGTCGACTCCAGTTGATCCGCCAGCGACGGCCGCATCGCCGGAATCGCCATGCCGGCGATTGCGCCGATGATCGCGATCACGATCAGTATCTCCACGAGCGTGTACGCGCGTCGCGGAGTCGGCGGCCGGCGGTTGGCGATGCTGTTTGTCAATTGTTCGCCGCCTGTTTGCGAAGAATTGCATTCTGCTCTTTCAGCAACGCCTTGATCTCGCGCAGTTCACGCAGCATGTCGTTTCGCTGAGCCACCGAATTCTGAAACGGTTGCTTGCCGGCCTGCGGTTGAGCTCGTCCCGGCGTCACAGACCAGACGGCGAGGCAGAGCAAGAAGCAACACACGGCGCTGGCTAGCCAGTGACGTGGTCTCGCTTGACCGAGTTGTGTTCGCTCGCTCATGATCGATTCTCCTGCAGTTCGACGGCGTCGCGCCATTCGATGAGTTCCCAGCGGAGAGCGCCGTTGTCTTCCGCGGCCGGCGCGTAAATCGGCTTGCTCCAATCCTGCCAGTGGACCTCGCCGCCAAGCGGGTTTGTCTTCCGATTGTGACGAACTGTCAAGGTCGGTTTGGGTGAGACGTCGTGGCCAGCCTGTAGCCAGGCCGGGAACCAGCGCTCGTCCAGCCTACGCCGCTTAGCGAAGTACTCTGCGTGCCGCTCGCGCCACCAAGACGAGGCGCGCTGAAAGTCTTGCGAGGCGGCAATCTCGACTTGCTGGCAAATCACCGGGCCGTCAATCAGCAGCTGACGATCGGCCTCGCGCGACGTAACCCGCAGCCTCCCGTGAGCCGCGACGACGCCGCGAATCGATCCGGATGCGTCGGCGCCGACTCGCACTTCGTCGCCGCCGTAAATGGCCGGCAGTCGTCGCCTCGCCGTCTCGTCGACGAGCGCCGGCAACTCGGGCGGTGTGATTTCCAAGTGCTTTCCCCAGATGTACACGTCGCGTGACTCTTGCGTCACGATCGAACCAGACAGCCGGACTTTGTCGCCGAGCACGATGGTTGTCTTTGCCTGGAACAATCCCAGCGGGTTCGTCCGGGGGTCCGCCGTCAACTGCTGATCGCTGATCGAGCTCCGCAGCACTTCAATCGGCCATCGCTTCCCGCCCGGGTAGAGTTGGTATTCGCCGACGGCCAAGGGAGTGGTTGGTTGGGGAACGGACGGTAGCTCGGCGACGCGGACTCGCAGGTCTCGCTGCAGCAACCCCAGATCGAGAGCCGGTTGCTGGTCTAGTCGAGTAAACACGTCGCCGAGAAATGGGCGGTAGTCGAGTTGTCCGTCGGCGACTTGCCCACCGAGGCCGATCAGGTAGTCAGCGCGCGGACTC
>JASMLW010000251.1 GCA_030748485.1 Pirellulaceae bacterium | reverse complement strand
GGAAGGCCATCGTACAAGGTTTTGAAACAGCCACTAGGGACCAATGAATAATGACTCGGTTGCGGCCCGCTCGCGCAGAAGAAAGGACGCTGATGAGCCCGGCCCGCTCGCGCAACGAATCCAAATCTTTCGTCATTCGTCCCTCGTCATTCCTTAGTCATTCGTCATTAGTCATTAGTCACTCACTACCCCCGCGCCTTTCCTCAGGCTATTCTGACCGGTTGTTTTGGAGACTTGTTGTCGTCAGTAACGGCCGGGAAACATGCTTGAATTGCTCCGAGAGTTGACGGATGGGATAGCGAGTGGAACTCCGCTTTGCTATTGCCGCTTGGTGGAGACGCGAGGTTCGACGCCGCAGAAGGCGGGCGCCATGATGTTGGTTCGTCCCGACGGATCTCAAGCCGGCACGCTCGGCGGCGGCTGCGTCGAGGCGGAAGTGAAGCGTCGCGCGCTGTCTGTGCTCCAAGATCGCGGCGCCGAGGTGGCGCGATTCCAATTGGATCACGACTACGGTTGGGACGACGGTTTGATCTGCGGCGGCCGCATGCAGATCTTGATTGAGTCGATCGATCCGGCTCGCGACCAGCGCGAGGCGGTGGCTG
Source organism: Pirellulaceae bacterium (assembly GCA_030748485.1). Classification (GTDB taxonomy): domain Bacteria; phylum Planctomycetota; class Planctomycetia; order Pirellulales; family Pirellulaceae; genus JASMLW01. The sequence goes on along the minus strand of JASMLW010000251.1, from coordinate 2,611 downwards.
CGTACTTCACTGCCCTGGTCGAGAGTGTCGAGGCGGGGTGCGGCGTGACCGAGGCGGTCGTGTTCGACAGCGAGGCGTCCGGTTTTCCGGCAGCCGGATCGTTGCTGCTTGACGAGTCGGGGAGAGCGCTCGCGCGGTTGCGGCTGGACGACTCGGCGGTCGCTTCGCTCGGTCAGCATTTGCGGCCCTTGGCGAATCGCCCGCTGGCGTACGTGCAGCGCGGCGTTTCGTATCTTCCCGCCTTGCCTCGCTGCCGGTTGGTGATTGTCGGCGGCGGCCACGTCGGGCAAGCCGTCCACGAAATGGCGGCGCAACTCGACTTTGACGTGTGGGTGATCGACGACCGGCAGGATGTCGTATCGGCCGAGCGTTTTCCGTTCGCCCAACAGCGGATCTGCGGTCCCATCGAAAACGTGCTGTCCGACTTGTCGATCGACGGCGACACTTACTGTTTGATTGTGACGCGCGGTCACAATCACGATGAGCAAGCGCTGTACCATCTGGTGAACCGGGGCGCTCGGTACGTCGGCATGATCGGCAGCCGACGCAAGATCAAGATGATTTTCGACGACTTGTTGGAGCAGGGGATTGAACGCGAGGCGCTGGAACGCGTCTACGCGCCGCTCGGCATCGACATCGGCTCGCAGACAGTTCCTGAGATCGCGGTCAGCATTTGCGCCGAATTGGTGTCTCATCGCAATTGCGAGGGCCGGGTTCCGGGTCGACCCAACGCCGTCACCGTTTGACAGATGACCAACGACAATTCAGTCGCGTTTTGCCCCGCCACTTGCAGTTCCCGCCGACGGAGACGCGCATGACCAGGAGCTTCGCGATCGTGCCGGCTTGCGGTCACAGCCAGCGGATGGGTCGCCCGAAACTGTTGTTGCCGTGGGGCGGTGGGTTGGTGATCGACGCGGTCCTCAGCGCGTGGCTCGCCAGCAGCGTCGACGAAGTCGCCATCGTGGTGCGCGTCGACGACGTCGCTTTGCAGGATCGTTGCCGGCGTTTCGCTGTGCGGCTTGTGACGGCCGACTCGCCGCCCGACATGCGCGCCTCGATCGAGTTGGGGTTGGACGAGATCGAATCGCGATGTTCGCCGACTGCGGGGGACGTTTGGTTGCTGGCTCCCGCCGACATCCCCGATCTCTCCTCCGCCTCGATCGACGTCGTGCTGCAAGCCCACGACGGGTCCAATCCGCAGATTCTGGCCGCGACGTACGCTGGTCGCCGCGGGCACCCGGCGTTGTTCCCCTGGTCGATGGCCGCTGAAGTTCGCGCTCTGGACCCGTCGGAGGGCGTCAACGCATTGATGGACCGGCGGGGGTGGCGGGGAGTCGAAACGGCCACTTCAACAAAGCCGCAAGATATCGATACGCCCGGCGAATACGAAAGGCACCGGCCCCAGTGATATGGCCCCCGTGATATCAGGTGAGATCAGTGAGATGAATTGGGTGGCTGAATCGGGGTCCATTTGCCGCTTGATTCGGCCGGCGAGGGCGGTCATCCCAACCCACCATTCCAGCTCAACTCTTCCCTGCCGACCACTCAGACTTTACACTTTACGTGCTGTCGGCCCCAAGGAACTACAATTCACTTCACATCTCTGGCCTCATAGGAGCGGACTTCGATGAAACATGCGGGCCTCCCCGCGTTTCGATTTCTCCCATCGAAGCCCCTAACCGTTTTTCTTCTCGCCCTCCTTGGCGGCATGTTGGTTGTCGCGGCTCCCGGTTGCTCCGGCTGTCGCAAGAAGAACCCAACGACGGCCAAGAAGGATGAAGAGAAGAAAAAGAAGAAGCTGCCCGACTTTCAAGTGGGGCCGATGAAGACACAGCCCTACGACGGCGGGATCCTCCAAAACGCCGTCAAGCCGGGACACTGGATCGCGACGATTCAGGAAATGAAGGCGAACAACTTCGAGATGTTGGCCGATTTGAGGTCGGCGTCTGTCGACGAGAACGCGCGCCCGATCATGATCGAGAAGACCAACTACCAGATGGTCTCCTCGCGGCTAGCCGCACTGCCCAAGGGACAGACAAAAGCGTTCGAAGTCACCTACTTCGTGCCGCGTCGAAATCAGAAGGGGAAGCGGGCGTGGTTGCAAAGCCAATTGCGAGCTCGGCACGGCGGTCGGGAGTTGGTTGGCGGCATGCAGCCCACTTCGCCCATGCCCGACTACCAGTACTTCTTTGTCGTGCTTTCTCAAGAGCCGGACCGCTACGCCTACATTCGACGCTTCGACAGCGTGATGCCGCCCTCCAACGACTTGGACGAGTTCGACGACATCGTCTACTACCGCATTGTGCGGCCGAAGCCGGACGGCAAGACCACCCCGCTGCCAACCAATGCGCTGACCTGGACCAGCATCGCCGTGCTGCTGTGGGACGAAATGGACCCCAACGAATTGTCGCCGCTGCAGCAAGACGCTCTGCTCGATTGGCTTCATTTCGGCGGCCAGATCGTCGTCAGCGGACCATCGGCCCTCGATCTTCTCCGCGGCAGTTTTCTCGATGAATTCCTTCCGGCCGAGAAAGTCAAGTCGGTCGATCTTCAGCAAGCGGACTTTGACGACCTCAATACGTATTGGTCGCTAAGGCTAAAGCGGAATGGC
>JASMLW010000250.1 GCA_030748485.1 Pirellulaceae bacterium | reverse complement strand
GCATTACAGCGTCACCGGCATTACAGCGTCACCGGCATTACAGCGTCACCGGCATTACTGTCTACCGACGCGGTATTTGCCGTGGCGAACTCGAGGAAACGTGTCTCGATGGAGATCGAGTCGGAGACGAAAGACCTGCCCTCCCGCGATGCAGAAGAGATCGGGTGCGGCGTCGCCATCGAGATCGATGATCGTCGGTGTCGACATCGAAAACCCGCGAATTGACTCGTCGAGCAAGAGTTTGCCATTGGTGCGACAGATCACAAGCCGCAGCGTCGCTCCCTCTTCGAAGGGAGTGACCCGGTTGTTGACTCCCAACGCCACCTCGTCGACGCCATCGTTGTCGACGTCCAGCACCAAGGGCGAGCTGGCTTTGAACTGGTGCGAGCCGAACGCCACGGTCTTTGTCAGCGAACCGTCGGAGCCATCGAGAAACGCGAGCTCATCCTGTTCGTAGCTCGGGAATTTGCCTCTGGAAACGCCGATCGCGATGTCAAGTGTGTCGTCGCCCGTGAAATGTCCGCTCGCGGGTGATGAATAGCTGACGACGCGGCCGCCGAGCGAGGTCGTCCAGCGAATCTCACCCGTGCCGGCGTCGAGACACACGAGCGGTCCGTCGAGCAACGCGGCGACGATTTCCAGATCGCCATCTCCATCGAGGTCGACGAGCAGAGGGGTGGCGACAAATCCGGCGGGCTTCGGATAGACGGCGGCGTCGTCCGTTCGGGCGAGCACATCGTCCGTCGAAACTCGCCAAACTTCTTCGAACTCGGGAAATCGCAGCTTCACGACGTGACCTTTCAATGTCTCGCCGCCCGTGCCCAGATAGAGAAATTGCTCCTCCTGCTGGACCTGAAAAACGGGCGCTGCATAGCATTCGCGCTGGTCGGGCGTTACGTGGCTTTGCAGCACTTCACCGTTCGCCGAGTTGACGACGTAGAATTGACCGGGCACTCGCAGGTCGTCGCGGCCACCCGACTGCACGACCAACACATCATTCAGGCCGTCGGCGTTGACATCGTTCAGTTCGACGCCACAAATGAAATTCACCGGGGGGAATTTGCGATCGGGATTCGCTTCGGTCAGCCGCCACAATGTCGTCCCATTGCGCCCGTCAACCGCGCGAAAGTCGCGCTCGTCCTTCCGCGTGCCGATGAAGATTTCCGCCGCGCCGTCTTTGTTTACATCGGTAGCCGGGAGAGCGAGTAGAGCTTCGTCACGAAGATCGACGGACCACAGCGGCTCACCGTCAGGGCCGTTGTAGGCCGTAACTCGGCCGAACTTCTCTTCAATGCCGGCCGCCACGATCACGTCCTGAACATTGTCTCCGTTCAGATCAGCCGTCAACGGAGCCGCCGTGTCCGCGCCCTCCAGCTCCGCCTTCCAAACGACGTGTACTTCCGCGCGCCCTGGCGATGTAAGCCACCAGGCAGCGACGGCGGCGATCGCCGCCGTCACCGCGCCGACTCCGATAGCCCATTTTCTCATGGCGCCGGCGACTTACTCGACGACTCATCCGAGCCGCCGCTGTCACTCGAAGACTGATCGTTCGAGTCGGGTGTGGCGTTCTCACCGGTGCTCTCCGCGTCACTCGACCCCGCCGTCGAGTACGCAATGACCGCATCCGGGAGAGCCGCTTGCAGTTTGGCGACGCCTTCCTTCGTGAGATTCGTTCCCGATATCTGCAAGGCGGCGATCTGTTTCATGCCGGACAACGCAGCGACCGAGTCATCGGTGATCTTTGTGGAGAACAGGTCGAGGTTCCGCAATCGCTCGAGCTTGCTCAAGGCGGCGATCCCTTCGTCGCTGATAGATGTGCCGCCCAAACTAAGACGTTCCAATGACGAAATTGCCGCTACATGCGCCATGCCCTCATCCGACACGGCCGTGCCCGTCAGCGCTAGAAACGTCAGCTCTCCATCAAGATGCGCGATCTGCTGCAGGTCGTCGTCCGCCACCTCTGCTCCATTGAACGACACCGTCTTGATGTGGTTGCACTGCTTGATTTGAGCCAACACTTGCGCGAGGTCCTCGACACCGTAGCACTCGACATAGGCGATCCGCCCATCGTCATCATGGCTCACTTGAGCACCGAGTTCGGTGAGCTTGTCGCTGACTTGCGGATTCGCCGGTCCATTTGAACAGCCGAGTAATTGCGCGACCGAGGTGGCAAGCAAAACGGCGAGCCACAACATCTGGGCGGCTGACAATTGCCGGCGGCGGATCATTCGGGGAGCCTCTCTTTTTCGACGGGAGTGACCGGGCTGCTCAGAGATCGCAGGAACGCGAGCAGTTCTATCTTCTCGACCGAGTCCAATCGTACAGGGCTCATCAATTCGCTCAAGTGCTCTGTCCGATATCCGCCGGCGAGCACGAAGTCGACGGCGTCCTCCAACGTGTCAAAATCGCCGTTGTGCATGTAGGGCGCCGAGTGTGCGATATTGCGCAATGTGGGTGTCTTGAACGCGCCGTAGTCGTCTATGTCTTTGGTAATCCGATAGCGGCCTTCATGGTGCAAGTCCGTCTCAGGAAACTCCTGGCCAACGCCCAGATTGTAGTACTGTTCGTCGGTGAGGTTGGGACCGGAATGGCAATCGCCACACCTGAGCCGATCACTAAAGAAGAGTTCTTCCCCGCGCCGCGCCTCGTCGCTCAAAGGGTTCTGCGCGGCCAAGTCGCGGAGCGCGGCCAGCCGCTGACGTTCGTCGTCGGTCAACGATGCGCCGCGCTCCTCCAACGTTCGAATGTGGCGGTAGTAATCCCACGGAGAAGCATTGGCGATGATGACGCGTTGAAAACAAGCCATCGCGTAGCAGATGTTGTCAAAAGTCACCTCACCGAAGATCTTCTCAAACTGTAGTTGATAGGCTTCGTGTTCGGCGACCTTCCGCGTCGCCGTTTCCGGCGAGCTGTCCATTTCGAAGGGGTCCGAAATGGGCACGATCGCCTGTGTCTCGAGCGATGGAGACTGTCCCATCCAGAACTGTTCCGTCGAGAACATTCGATTGAATCCCACCGAAACGCTGCGGCGGATTTCCGGCATCACCAGCGCCGAGCTGAAGACTTCCGAGAGATGGCAGTCCCCGCAGGCGAACGACTCGGGTCGGGACAGCCGCACGTCGTAGTAGAGTTGCCGGCCGAGTTCGATCTTCGCCCTGGTGAGCGGATTGTCCTCGGGGATCTCGGCCAGCGGCGCGAAGTCCTCCAGCCCCAAGGGCATCGTCCATTGCAGCTCTTCATGGTTGCGCTCGTCGGCGAGCCACGCTCGAGCTTGGTCGGGCGTGAGTGGTCCGGATCCGCTGATTCCCGCAGTCAGACTCGGGCCGCCGAGAACAACGTTCCCCGCCCGCAGTTGCTCAGCCGGTCGCACGATTTCGCGATGCTGTGCTTGGCGGTCAGGATCAGGAGGCCCGCAGCCCGCGATTGCGATCAGAGCGGTGGAGAAGAGTAGGGCGAGTCGAATCGTCGCGGCGTGCATGGCTGGCTTTCCGAATCGATCGACAACCCACGGGTTTCATTGGTTGTGGCCGTCAGGGCGGTGTCGGCATTGGATGACCTACCAAAACAGCCCCTTACTCCGGCCCCCTTCTCCGGCCCGGGAGCACAAGTGATCGCCAGGATCGCCACATGTCGGGCCAGCGGCCGCGCGACCGAACGTGCTTCGGGATCGGCCGCGCAGAGCTGCCCGCCATGAGAAGCCCACTAAGGCTTTTCGATCGAGAAATCAAACGTCGTCTTGGTCGCCGAGACGGTCTCTCGCAGTGGGCTTGCTTCGCGGATGGTGTACTGTTCCGGCACGGCGAGCTTCTGGTCGGGATAGCCGTCGAACACCTGCACCAAAACGATGTACTTGCCGGCAATCGCTCCCTCCTCGTTTTTGGTCAGCAGAGTGAACGCGCCTGTCTGCGGGTCAATGTCACCCTGAGCGACTTGAGTACCAGGTCCGAACTCCACCGGCTCAAAACTGACTTGGGCGGAATAGTCGCCTTGAGGAATGGATCCGTCCTCGAATTTGACGGTCCCAGTAACCTTAATCAGCGGCCCGCCAACGCCATCTCCGCCACAACCAGCGGCGACTAGCACAAGTGGCAGTGCCACACACAGTGTCACACACAATGCGAGCCGCCGACCCGAAATCCTCATCGCCCCCAAAACCATAAGTAGTGCGCATCGCGACACAGGACATCTCCCCTCAGCAGATGTTGAATTAACTCGACATCAATCTAGCATGAGAACGTTACTCGATCCCTTCAGGATCAAGCGGTAGAGAATCCATGCTGAGAATCAATCGATCCCAAACCGAGCAACAACGTCCAAACCGGCCCGACGTGTTGATGTTGTCTTTGATGAAATGGACGCTGCCATCACCAAACACGGTCATCACGCCACCCGGGTGTTCGCTGCGGGGAGCCGCTTGATAACTGGGGCACGGTCGCCAGCACGACATGCACTCGCCGATCAAACCCGTGTTGCCCAAGGCGCGGAATAGCAAGTCGCATCCTTCCACGTCATCGGCGTTGCCGCGAGTCTTCTCGCAGTAGTTAGGGCCGTTGGCGTCGCCGCTCCAGCCATGCCACTGCAGGACGCTCGCACCAGCGGTTCCCATCGCCCACGTTCCCCGTCGATCGCGCTCGTTGACGCCAACGTTCAACTCGCCGGCCAGCAACGTGTTGCTCATCCCGTCGGTGACCGCCGCGATCTTCACCGAGACATTGACGCCCGCGATGCCGCGACGATTCGGGTGGTCCCACCAATTCAAGAAGTTGGACTGCCCAAACCGACTGTAACGGAAGTTGCCGCCGTTAATGCCGTACGTGCCGCGGGCCCAGTTGTCGCCTTCGCGGGCTGAAGTACCCATGAACTTGACATCGTTACCCTTGGACGACGGACAGATGAACGAAGGAATGAGCGTGCCGCGGGCGTCGCGATTCACTGGATCGGACACATAGAAGTTCGTATTGAATGCATGATGCAGCGCGTCCTGTTCAAAGAACGGCAGTATCATAATGACCCAGTTCTGCTCAAACAGGTCACTGACCTCCGGACGCTCTCCCGGTCCGAAAAAGGCCGCTGGCGGGAATCGCCGTTGCGTGTCGTGATAATTCGACAACGCAATTCCAATCTGCTTCATGTTGTTCGTGCAGGAGATTCGCCGAGCCGCTTCGCGGGCCGCCTGAATCGCCGGCAACAACAAGGCCACCAAAATTCCGATGATGGCAATCACAACCAACAGCTCAACGAGGGTGAATCCCCGTTTGCGACAACGAGTGCGCATGATGAGCTCCCCAAAAGCTAAGGAATGAAACGATATGAACTTATTCCTCTACGCAGAAAGTAGAATATCAGAAACGGCCAGCGAATCCATAGAAATCTCCCGCAAGTGGCAGTGCCACACACAAAGCGGGCGAGTGACTACCTAGCGGCGACTCGCTCTGTGTGACCTTTGTGTGTGGCCTTTGTGTGCGGCCTTGTGTGCGGCCTGCCACTTGGTTCCCGCCAATTGCGTGTCAGGGCTGACTTGGCAAGTCACGTCTGATTAAGTGTCACGTTTGATTAAGTCATGCCTGGCTTACGACAGCCGAAACTGGACTCCATCCACCGTTTCGGAGACATCGATCTCGATCGCGAGGAACTTCTGGATCACATCAACATGCGTTTGCGCGTGAAGCGAGTTGGTCGTCGCCGTGAACTGACTCGACTCACCCTGCGCGGCGGCGATCGCCAACGGCAGCAGCAACTGATCCGCCAGGTACTCGCCGACAGGCGCCGTGGCGTCGAGGTACCGCTTGGCGGCTCGCCAGACCTCCGCAGCCACCTGCTCAGCTCGCTTTCCTCGTTCGCCAATGGCGACGAAGAGTTCCGTGACGTTGGTGAATCCAACTTCGACCATGACGACGTTGCCCGGTCCGGCGGCGTCGACCAGCTCCCGCCGGACTTCGCTCGGCCGCCAACCGGCTCGTCGACGCACGACATCCGTTTCGCGATCCAGGATGTGTTCGGGCAGATTGCTGGCGATGGCGTGGACCAGGCGAGTTGCCGGGCGGCCGCGCTCGGTCAACTGCATGCCGCGCCATTGCGCCCGGCCGCGAATGAACGCGCGCCAACGACCGCCGCCGCCGGGATAGAAACCGTACTGTTCCAGATCGGTCGTGACTTGCGGGCCGATTTGATTCATCAGGGGCAGATAGACTCGCGTCAGAAAGTGCCATGGCGGCGCGAACGGATTGTGGGTGCCGCCGCAGAGGGTCACCTGCGACTCTCCCGCGGACAGCATCAAGGCGGGGGCAATCGTCTGGAAGACCAGAGTCGTACTGCCGGCGGTGCCGATGTCGAACTTGAAGTCGCCGCACTTCACCGGTCCCGGCGCAAACGTCAGCGCATCGGATCCGATTTCGTCGCCGGTGACCACGGCTCCGCAAATCTCAGCCGCAGCGCGGACGGCGGTCGTGTGTTGGCGTTTCAGACCTGGCTTATTCCGCTTCGCGCGAACGTTTTCGATCGACACGGGACGACCCGTGATCATCGATAGCGCGATCGACGAACGAATGATCTGGCCGCCGCCTTCGCCGAACGAACCATCGATGGCGACCGGCTCCGGGTCGACCGCATCCGTCAATCGTGTTGTCATCGCACTGGCGGTCGAGTGGTTGGGTGAGGGGACTCAGAAGGAGATGTGACACACACAGCGACACGCGGTTCACTTGGTTGAGAACCGTCAAAGCTGGCCGTCAAAGCTGGCCGTCATTGGTCTTGCAAACCGGCGAGCGCCGCCATGACTTCGGTGTAGTCGACTTGCTCAGCCGATGTGCGCGGATAGTTCACGAATTGGATTCGGCCATTTCGATCGACAACGAAGGTCGATTGCAATTGCCTCAGATCGCCGCGCGGCCGGCCAACTCCACAGCGAGCCAGCGCGCTGGCTCCAGCCCCCCAGACGGCCGGACCGGCGACTTGATTCAGCGATCCTCGCGGCGCGCCGAAGGCCGCGTAGACCTGCTGATCAACATCGGAATACAGCGAAAACGGCAACTCGCGGCTCGCCCGCACGTCGGACAAGGTCGACGGAGGAGCCATCGTCACGGCGGCAATCCGAGCGCCCGCCGCCTCCACCTCCGCGTTGTGCCGTTTCGCTTGACCGAGTTGGTCTCGGCAAAAAGCGCAGCCCAGGTGCCGCGTGAACAGCAGGACGACTGGCCCGTCGCTCCATAACTCCGGCGTCGACCGACGTTCGCCGTCCTCGTCCATCAACGGAAGGCCGGGCGCTTCGTCGCCAATCTGAAGTCCCATCTCAACGCTCCGCTGCCTGGACAATTACCTGGACAATATGTCGCCGATCGCCGCGTCCAAGATGGCGACCATGGCGTCAATCTCGTCGCCCGTCGAGATCAGCGGTGGGCCGAATGCGATCCAATGCGGATCGAATCGGCACAACAGACCGAGTTCGAGGGCCCGCTTGCCCACCCGAACTCCGAATGCGTCGGGCAGCCGCTGTTTCGTCCGCCGATCGGCGACAAACTCGACCGCTTGGAACAGTCCTTTGCCGCGGACATCGCCGACGACGTCGTACTTGCCCGCCAAGGCTTCGAAGCCGGCCCGCAATCGTGCGCCCTGGCTCCGTGAATTGGCCAACAGGTCGTTGTTCAGAATCTCCTGGAGAACGGCGATGCCGGCCGCGCACGAAATGGGGTTCCCCTCGAACGTGTGACCTTCGACGAATCCGGGGTTTTGGTCGGCGGGACCCCAAAACTCGCGCGCGATCGTTTCGCGGCAGATCATCGCGGACAACGGCGCGTACCCGCCGCCCAGCCCTTTGCCGACGCACAGCACGTCGGGCGTCACGCCGAACGTCTCGGCGGCGAACATCTGTCCCGTGCGGCCCACACCCGTGATGATCTCGTCGAAAACGAGCAGCACGTTGTTGCGATCGCAGATCTCCCGCAACAGCGGGAGGTACTCTTCAGGTGGGTCGACCAAGCCGCCCGTGTGGCCCAACGGCTCAACCATCACGGCGGCGACCGTGGCGGGATCCTCCAACTCGATGACATCCTCGATCAGCGTAGCGCAGGTGATGTCACATTGCGGATGCTCTTTCCCGAATGGACATCGATAGCACGTCGGCGGAAACACGTGCACGAACCCGGGAGCCAGCGGTTCGTTCACCGTCTTGCGCCCCTTCAAGCCGGACGCGGATAACGAACCCATCGTCGAACCGTGCCACGAGTGGTAGCGGCTGATGATCTTGTATTTGTTTGGGTTGCCGGTCAGTTTGTGGTATTGGCGAGCCAGTTTGATGGCGGCCTCGGTGACCTCCGAACCGCCGCACTGAAACTTGACCGTCGACAGATCGCCGGGAGCCAGCTCAGCCAATAGGTTGGCGAGTTGAATGGCGATGGCGTTCGAGCCGTGCATGACGGGCGAAAAAGACAGCTTCGCCAATTGATCACGGATCGCCTCAATGACGTTCTCGCACCCGTGACCCACGGACGCCACGTAGATGCCGCTGATACCGTCATAGTAACGCTTGCCGTCGGCGTCCCAGTAGAACACGCCCTCGGCCCGGTCGACGATGAAAGGGTCTTTCGACCATTCGGCCATCTGGTCGCGAATGAAGATGTGTCGGAGATGATCTTCCCGGGCGGCTTCGGCGGCCTTGATCAACTCGGCGGCGGTCGTGCTCATGACAAATGCCTCGCGCGAGAGAAGAGCTGGGGCGCGGGAGCAAAGTCATCAATCGACTCCCAGGGCCACAGAGGTTGGGGACGTTGTTGAAACTGGTAATTCCAGAAATCGGACGGCGCGCAGCCGGGAGCGCGAACGCTGTACATGGCCGCAGCGTGATTCTGATAGACGGCGCGGAAACCACAAGGACTCTTCGCGACCAACAAATCGGCGTTGAACGGGTCGAATCCAGCCGCTTGAAAAAGCTCCGGCGCGAAATGGGGACCGCTCAGCGTCGTCGCCACGATCGCCACCGTTCCCATCCGCAGGACGGCCGAGCCGCCCATGTCGATCGGCATGTTCTTGCCGATGTGCCCGTTCAACACGAACTGCGATTCAAACAGCCGCTCGACGGTGACGCGGCCCGTTATCGTCTTGCCAAATCGATTGTCGCGGCGTCCCCCTAATTCGACGTCCATCTCGGCTCCGCAGCCGCCGCACTGAGCGGCGGCGACCAACTCGGGCGCGACGAGCGTGACGAGCGCCCCGCGATCCCAATCGTATTTCAGTATCTCTTCGAGTAACCACACGCTGTCGCCCGCCGCCCCCGAAGTCGTCGCGTCAGCCGCGTCGCTCAACACGACAAGTCCCGGTGTTTGGTGGGCCGCCCGCACCGCGGGCTCGATGTCGATCAGCTCCGGTAGGTAACTCTCTCGCTGTCGCCAGAGAGAATCGGCCAGGCGACGGCACTCGTCGGCCGCCGTCGCTTCGTCGCCGTCGGTCACGACGATGACTGCCGATCCCAGGTCGGGAATGTCCATCCACGGCTGGACGGTGGCGATCCCCGCCGACAAGATCGACGGTGCGGTCTCGAGATCGATGAGCGACCGTTTGAACCCCGGGCTCGCTCCTTCCTCGGCTTGGGTGTCGGCGTTTTCCGGAGGCAACACACAGGGAACTCGCTGATAGGCTGTGACCGGTTGAGCGCCGGCGAGAATCCGCCGCAACACACGCGCAGCTCGACCGCCGGTCTCGAACACGTCGATGTGCGGAGCGCAGTGATACAGGACGAGCGCGTCGGCGGCGGCGACCATCGCCGGCGTCACCAGGGCGTGCAAGTCGAGCGAAGCCACGAGCGGGACGCCCTCGCCAATCCGCTCGCGAACGCCAGTCAGGACGGCGCCCTCCACATCGGGGCACCCGTCCGCCGCCATGGCTCCGTGCAACGCCAACAACACTCCGTCGACGGCGTCGAGTCGCTCGACCGCGGTAAACACCTCGCCGACAATCCAGTCGCAGGTCTCCCGTGATATCAGTCCACTGGGCCAGGCCGGCAAGCGGACCAAACCCGAAAGTTGAACTGGATTCGGCCAGGTTTCGATCTCCGCCAAAGCGCCGCCCAGTTCGTTGACTCCCCGCATCTCTCGCAGCACGTCCGCGCCGCGGAGCACACCCATCGACTCAAAATCGGCGCGCGTCGTGGCGACGGGATTGAGCGTGTTGGTTTCCTGCCAGATCTGGCCGATCGCGAGGTGCATACTGAAGCGGAGAAAAGGCGGCGCGGGATAAACAAAATCGAGCGGTCATTGTACGACCTGCCGACCCGCTCCACAGCTCCACAGATCCTTCAGCGACGTCGGCGACTTTAGACCTGCGGCGTTAATGTCGAGTGGGCGGTCCATTTAGACGTCGCATTTGCCCCATCGCGTCGACCAAGATGCGCCAGTCGTCCGCCTGAATATCCCCCTTGCTGGGTAACCGGCTCAGACGCCTGACCCGCCCGTCAAGCATGCCGTAGAGTCGGACTCCATCCCAGTCGTCGTAGACCCCTTTGCCGATGAGCACATCATTCTGAGAAAGATCGTGGGGCGTTGTCCAAGGAACATCGCGAGCCGCCAACTCAACCAGCACGATCACGGTGGCGGCATCGTCGTGCACGTGTAATGAGTCTCTTGCGAACCGGGGGACTGAGCGCAGTGGGGACATTGAAACAGTTTCGCTCCGCTGGCGACAACAAGAAACAACACGGCCCACAGACTTTCGTCCATGGGCCGCGTTTGGGGTGGGATCGCTCGATGGATCCCTCAGTATCAGGTGGGTGCGCGCCGCCATCAGTCCAGCAAACCCTTCACCGCAAGATGTTGGGATTTGGCCGGAGCCAAGCGCTAGACGGAGTCATCCAGTTCCTGCATGAGCGAGTCGGACAGCCGCCGTTCAGCGACGCGTCCGTATTCATCCAGGCTGCGTCGTTGCCCGTAAGTGTGCCACGGGCTGACGTCCTGCAACTCGGGCATCACTTCCACGAGTTGATCGATCATCATTTGGGCCATTCGTTTCAGACCCGACGATTCCGTCTGCTCGTGGATGGCCATGGCTGTTTTCATCAGCCGAACCATTCGCGCGCGCTCCAGAACCGGCGCGGAGAGCGGTGAATCCGACTCTTCCAGCAACTCCGCCAGCGGCACGTCGAGCGCCTTCTGCCAGCGTCGCAGTTCGCTGAGTTGCATGTCGGTCGATTCCTGTTCCTGCATCCGCAGCGTCCGCACGTCGCTTTTCATGTGGCGGGCTGCGCTGCGCAGGGAAACGCCTTGCTGCAACCGAACGGTGCGGATGCGGTGCAGATTCCTTGCGCGTTGGCCGCCACCAGTGGTAACGGCTACTTGGGTAGTGGTGAATTCCACGGTCGCCATGGTGCCTCCTCCAACCCGTCTGCCAAAGATCCCGATTTGACCCCGCGATGTTTGTGACGGGCAGTTGAGGATTGGACGAGGTGATTTGCGGTGAAGTTCCCGGGAATTGTTTTTTTTCAAGCAATTTGCGCAAGTCGATTGCTCAATCGGGTTAAGAATTTTCCTGATCGCCGGGCGACCGCAAATTGCGACTTTTTCACACAATCGGCCCCCGGAGTCTGGGAGGGCTGAGAAAGTCTGTCGAGCCAGTTGCCCACCGAGCAGCTGCGACGTAGTCCTTTTAATGACCCTTTCTCCTATCTAGGACTGCCATGAAACGGAACCGACGATCTCGGTCGCGGCGCCGGCGGGGTGGGGCGATTGTCGAACTGGCGATCGCGCTGCCGCTCTTGACCGGTGTTGTTGTCGCGACGATGGAACTGAGTGGCGTGATCTACAACATGCAGGCCCTGCAATCCACGGCCCATGAATGCGCTCGCGAAGCGGCTCGTCGCTCCGGCACAAACGGCCGACTGCAGACGCTCGGCAAATCGATCTTGTCCCAGCGCGGATTGAAAGGAGCCGTCATTCGAACGTCCCCCGGCAACATCGCTAATCTGAATCGCGGTACAGAGATCACCGTGACAGTCAGCGCCCCCTATTCAAATAATTCCTGGTTGCCGCATTCGTTCTTCAATCGCAGAGCGATGCAAGCTCAAACCGTGGTTGTGAAACAGTACTAATCCATCACCCGTTGTCGAGCCATCAGCGCCGCCAAGCGGTCGGCATTGAAGGTCCGCCGAACACAAACGGATCACGGTAGGGACCCCTGTTGAAGAAGAACTCACAAGCCGACGAAATGTCCGCCACTGGCAAAGATCGCAACAACCGACGGTCCCGCCGACGACGCGAGCGGCGCGGCAGCGCGCTTGTCGAACACGCCTTCGCCCTGCCGATCCTGTTCGGATTGTTTCTGGGTATGTGGGAATTCGCCCGCGCCGAAATGATCCGTCAAGCGATGACGACCGCCGCCTACGAAGCGGCTCGCCAGGGGATTCCTCCGGGCTCCACTGCCCAAGAGGTGCGGCGAACGGCGACCAGCATCCTGCAAGCTGCCCGCATCCAAGGCACGGTCGATGTCAACTCTCTGACACCCACGACTCAGGAAGTTCAAGTGACCATCCGCGCCAAGATGAATGATAACTCCTGGGTGGCTCCCGTCTTCTACCGCAATCGCCAAATCGTGGCCACCTTCAACCTTCGTCGAGAAGGTTACGATTGAGGCCCACGAGACTTGCGTCTCTCGAACTGCGAATTCAAACGGGGCCCGGTGGCGATTGAGCCAAACCGCGCCCGATCGCTGTCAGCGCGACACAAACGCACTCTCCGCGCACTCTCCGCGCACTCTCCGCGCACACCCGCGCGCACCTCTCCGACCGTCGCCGCGCCGAGCCGGCGCACAGCGCGCACTGCTCCCCAGTACAACCGGCACAACCGCTCTCTTTTCGCGCCGCACTGAATTTGGGGCAAGGCCAAGCCGATGATTGGGTAAAGCATGAGTTCCCGACATTGGCGGCGCCGGCGAGTGCGCCTCGAGCGAAGAGGTATCCACCTTGTCTCAGTCAATTAGCGTCATCCTGCCCATCCACAACTGTCAGCAGACCATCTCTCGCCAGATCGACGAAATGCTCGAGGTCTTGCCGGAAATGACAGGGCAGTTCGAAGTCATCATCGTCGATGATTGCTCCACGGATGATTCCGAGGAGGTGGCTGTCGAGTTGTCCCGGCGTTTTCCGCAAGTCCAACTCGTCAGGCATCGGATGAAGCAGGGTCGCCAGTCGGCTGTTCGCACAGGGATGGAGATGAGCCAGGGAGATGTCATCTTTGTGCAAGAGGAAGGGGTCCGGTTGCGAGCCGCCGAACTCCGCCAGTTGTGGGATCTGCGCGAGGATCAGGAGCTGGTCATGGCCCGCTCGACCCCCAAGAACCGCAACCACTCAATCCCGATTTGCTCCGGGGTCTGATGGACTGGGGCGCCGCGATCGAGCAGGAAGTGCGAGCCGGCGGGGGAATCCAGATGATTCGGCGCCGCGCGTTGGAATGCGATGACGACCAGCCGCTCGAGGACACCGACGAGACCTCTGAATCGATCGACTGGCGGGGCCCATCGTCGCGCACCGACCAGGTCACCCGGCGGATGCCGCCCCAACCGATTCCCATGCCGATCAACACTCCCGCGCCCACGGTCTAGCTACGGCCAGGCTCCTAAGCTGAGCAAAGCACAGGGAAACCGGCCAGTCCTATGCTCTCCGTCGCGCGAATCGCCCTGGCAAACAGGGTTGGCTGGGGGGGTGATTTTGTCGGCAGGGGGTTTTCTACGAAAAAACCAAAAAACGAATTTGGTTGCCGCGCGGCTCTTGGGTAGAATACGTTTCACCCTGGCCAAATTCTGTTAGGTGATCTAGCCATGAGACTCCCTCTTCGCACCGTTCTGGTGCTGCTAGGGTCGGTTTCGTTTGTCCTGGCGGCAAACGCGGATGACTTTCCGTCCGACTCGGCCCAAATGTCCCAACATCTCGACAAACTCCTGGCTCAGCGCTGGAAAGAGGAGAACGTCGCACCGGCTCAACCAGCCACCGACGCCGAATTCATGCGGCGTGTCTACCTGGATCTCACCGGTGTCACCCCATCGGTCTTCGAGGCGCGGGAGTTCCTGGCGGACAAAGATCCGGCAAAGCGAAGAAAGCTGGTCGACCGGCTGTTGTCGTCGCCAGCGTATGCGACCCATATGGCGACCACATGGCGGACTCGGATGTTGCCGGCCGGCTTCGACCCCGGGCAGTTGCAGACGGCGGTCGGGCTGCAGAACTGGCTTCGCGAGCAGTTCGTGGAGAACCTCCGATACGACAACCTGGTCGCTGAGTTCTTGGTCGCCAGCGGCACGGGCACCCGGGGGCCGGGCGTCTATTACACAGCCTTGGAACTGAAGCCCGAGAAGCTCGCCGCCAGCACGGCGCGGATCTTTCTCGGCCTGCAAATCCAATGCGCTCAATGTCACGATCACCCATTCGACCATTGGACTCAACGCGACTTCTGGGGCTACGCCGCCTTCTTCGCGCGATTGCAGCAACCCGAGCAGCCCAACCTGCCTCAGCAAGACTTAGTCGAGTTGGCGGCGGGAGAGGTGACGCTTCCCGAATCCGAAGAAGTGATCGCGCCGAAGTATCCGAGCGGGCGCGTCGCCGAGACGCGCCGAGACAGCCGCCGAGTCCAACTCTCAATTTGGATGGCGTCGCGCGACAACCCCTACTTGGCTCGCGCCGCCGTGAACTGGGCGTGGGCTCACATGTTTGGCCGCGGCATCGTGAATCCGGTGGACGACCTGGGCGCTCACAATCCTCCCAGCCATCCGCAGTTGCTCGACGACTTGGGACTCTATTTCACGAGACACGGGTTTGATCTCAAGGAGCTGCTGCGGGTCATCGCCATGACCGAAGCGTATCAACTTTCCAGCGTCGCCAACGACACCGAACCGCCCCCGGAGTTCTTTGCCCGGATGGCGGTCAAGACGCTGACGCCCGCGCAACTCTACGACAGTCTCGGCCGCACCTTAGTGCGCCGCGAACCGCCGGCGAGCCCGTTTGGGCAGCAGCAGCGAAGTATCCTGTTTGACCAGCGCCGCCGATCCTTCATCTCTCGAATGTCGACCGAATCCCGCGACGTCACCGAGTACGAGCAGGGGTTGCCGCAAGCGTTGATGTTGATGAACGGTCCGGTCATCACCGAAGCGACGAACTCAGACCAAAGTGCTCTGCTGGCTTCGCTGGAAGCGCCGTTCTTCTCCGACAAGCAGCGGCTGGAAGTCTTGTTCCTGGCGACTTTATCCCGATTGCCAACCGAACCCGAGCAGCAGAAGTTCCTTACATACCTGAAAGACGGCGGTCCGACGAAGGACTCAAAACGAGCGGCGAGCGATGTCCTCTGGGCGCTGCTCAACAGTGGCGAGTTCGCTGTAAATCATTAGCAGCGGTCGCTACGAACGGCGGGCAACGAACGGCGGACAACGAACGGCGGACAAGAGCGGACAAGAAACGCCTGGCCAGGCGATGAACTAAAGGACAGAGAAATGAGACGACGCGAATTCTTCCAATCGGCGTTGGCGGGCGCGATGAGCATGGGTGCTTGCCGCTGGTTTCCGGCCTGGGCCGCCGAACAAGCGGACCAAGGTCAACCTCGACGGCATTGCATCTTGTTGTGGATGAGCGGCGGTCCCACTCAGACCGACACGTTCGACATGAAGCCCAAGCACGCCAACGGCGGTGAGTTCAAGGAAGTCGAGACCAGCGTGCCCGGGATGCGATTCTCCGAGCACCTCCCCAAACTGGCGCAACAAGCCGACAAGTTGGCGATCATTCGCAGCTTGAGCACGAAGGAGGGCGATCACGGCCGCGGCACATTTTTGATGCGCACCGGACATCAACCGGGCGGTCCGATTCGCTATCCGGCGATCGGTTCTTCGCTATCGAAGGAGCTGGGATTTGAGACGGCCGATTTGCCCAACTACGTCAGCATCACTCCCGCGGTGGCCTTCAATCCGGCCGCCTACAGCCCCGGATTCCTGGGCCCCAAATACGCGGCCGCCACCGTCGGCGCAATCAATAACCCCCAACCTCAGCAACCGGGAGCCGATCCCGAGGGGTTCGCCGAATTGGGGGTCGACTACCTGAGCTTGCCCAATGGGGTGGAGAAAAGTCAGGCGGCCGGGCGACTGGAACTGTGGAATTCACTCCAGTCGGGTTTCCTGACGTCTCGCCGCTCCGACGTCGTCAACGCCCAGGACACCGTCTATCGCCGCGCTGTGCGAGTCATGAACAGCTCCGAAGTGGAGGCCTTTGACCTCACGCAAGAGACAGCCAAGGTGCGCGAGGGATACGGTCGCGGGCGCTTTGGTCAGGGCTGCCTGATGGCTCGTCGCTTGATCGAACGCGGCGTGTCGTTCGTCGAAGTCTCACTCGGATTTGGCGACGGAGTCGGCTGGGACACGCACCAGAACAACTTCCCCTCCGTGAAGACGCTGTCCGATCAACTCGACGCCGGCTGGGGAACGCTGATGACCGAGTTGCAGGAACGCGGCCTGCTGGAGTCGACCACGATCTTGTGGATGGGCGAGTTTGGCCGCACGCCGACGATCAACGGCAACGCCGGTCGCGATCACTTCCCCAACGCCTGGACTTGTGTGCTGGCCGGTGGCGGAATCAAGGGCGGGAGCATTCACGGCGCCACATCCGAAGACGGACGCGAAGTCGCCGACGGCAAAGTGGATGTTCCCGATGTGTTGGCCACGCTGTCTCGAGCTGTCGGCGTCGACCCCGCGCACGAGAACATCACCAGCATTGGGCGACCAGTCAAAGTCGCCGAAGGAAAGCCGATCCAGGAGATCCTCTCCTGACACGTCACGGTCCGACATCGGTCGGGCGTTTCATCCGAGTCTCAGAGTTTGGAGCCGTGGCTATGATTGCTCGTCAACTGGGCGTTTTGCTACTCCTCGCCTTTGCCTCTTTCGCCATCGGTTGCGGAGGTGGCGACAAGGTTGCGCAAAAAAAAGCGGCGGACGGTGATGAGCCCGCGGTCGCCGGCGACTCCGACAAACAGTCGCCTGACACGGACGTTGGCAACGCGGGCGGCGATGCGAAATCAAAAGACGAGAAGGACCCCGGCGGCGACTCGGACAACCAAAACAACGACGCCAAAATCGATGGAGACAAGCGGGACGACAAAGAACCCGGCGACGGATCGGACCCCCAACAGTCGCCGGACGACCCAGCTGGCGACGCCAAGAGCGAAGACCCCGACGACAAACCGCAAGAAGAGCCGTCCGGGGGGGCGACTGACGGCGACACCGAGCCGGCCGCGGATGCGGGCGGCCCGGCCGCCGTGGAACCGGCTGTCGAGTCGATGGGCAGCGAACGGGTCGTCCTGCTGACGGCCGCCGGACCGTTGCTCGTGGAACTCAAACTCTCGATTGATGGAAGACCCCATCCGACGGCGATGAGCCGGTTGGTCGATTACATCTTGAAAGCAGGAGACACCGACGGCGACGGCAAAGCGACCTGGGAAGAATTGACGACGAGCCCCCGTTTTCGCTACGGCCAATTCGGCAATGCGGCGATCAATAGCGAAAGCGAGCGGATGAATATGATCCGCATGTACGACAGCAATCGAAACGGTCGCGTCGACGCCGCCGAAGCGCCGCGCTTTTTGACTCGCAACGCCGGTGGTTCTCAACCGTTTTCCTTCATGGGGTCGAACTACTTCAAAGACGTCAACAAATCGAAGTCGGCGACGCTCATGCTGCTCGACAGCGATGAGGACTATCGTTTGTCGGCGGCCGAAATGTCCGCTGCCGCGGCGCGGCTTCGCAGCCGCGATCAAGACGGTGACGATACCTTGTACGCCAACGAACTGGCGGACCCGAATGAGGAAGCTGTGGCTCCCCTTTCGCGACGGCGGAGCCGCGTGCCCGAATCAGCCATCCGCGTCTCCGGTCGAAAAAACCTGAGCGAAGCGCTCTACGCTCTCGAAGAGTACTACGCGTTCAGCCGCAAATTGACGACAGACGTTTTCGAAATCGCCCCGCAATTGGGCGAGTTTCTGGACGAGAATGGGGACGATGTCATCGATCGCAAGGAGATCGAACGATTGACCGAGGCTCCGCCGCAAGTCCAACTCGAAGCGCGATTCGGCGATCCCGACGATGACGCCGCTCAGTTCAAACTCTCCCATGTCGACGAAAACCTTCGCGACAAAGTGATCAACCTGAACGAAAGTGAGAATCGCATCACCCTGCAGCTGGACGGTTTTTACTGCGTTTTCTTCTACACCGATAGCGTCAGCCAGACCAACGCCAGCCAGCAAGCGGACGCCGCGCTGCAGCAGTTCGACGAAAACAAAGACGGGTACTTGGATGAGGACGAGTTGCCGGACAACTTCCTGGGAGTGATGGAACCGCTGCTGGTCCTCGACCTCGACAACGATGAGAAAATCTACCCAAAGGAACTGACGGAGTACTACGAGAACAGTCAAGTCGCCTATCGCAGCCAGATTCGCTCGCGGGCCGGGGAAACACCCGACGCTCTGTTCGAAGCGATTGACGCCGATAACGACGGTCGGATTTCGGCTCGAGAAATCGACGGACTCGCCGAGCGGCTAAAGGCGATCGACCGCGATGACAATGGCGAGTTGACGATCGACGAAATCCCGGACTCGATGGCGTTTGGCGTCACGAGAGGAAATCCTCAGCAGGCGACCGCATTGTTCGCCGTCCCGGTAGCTCGACCCCAAGCCAGCGGCGACGCGCCGCGATGGTTTCAGCGGATGGATCGCAACTCCGACGGCGTCGTCGGCGAGCGGGAGTTCCTCGGCGAAGGCGATCAGTTCTCCGAGCTCGATAAGAACTCCGACGGATACCTCGAGC
This sequence comes from Pirellulaceae bacterium, assembly GCA_030748485.1. Taxonomy (GTDB): domain Bacteria; phylum Planctomycetota; class Planctomycetia; order Pirellulales; family Pirellulaceae; genus JASMLW01. The sequence goes on along the minus strand of JASMLW010000250.1, from coordinate 9,184 downwards.
CGGCTGAAGTCGCGCCGCCGTCCACTGCGGAGGCAGAAACCAGCGAGCCGGAAACCGATCAGCCCGAAGCGAAAGAGCCAGCTGAGACTGAGCTCGAAACGTCGGACGAAGAATAGGGCGTCGCCTTCCCGCCGCGTGCTTGCTGGTGTGCCCGCTGGCGTGCCGCCTGCTGGTGTCGTTTCGCAACGCCAGCCCGGCCGCGCAGCGCAGCCTCCCCCCCTCTTCTCCCCCCCTCAGGCGACTGCTATTGGGAGAATTCCGGTGACGGCTTATGTTGATGGATGCTGACCCCAGCCATTCATCAAGGAGGGTGTTATGTCCCGTGGTCTAGTACTCATCGCCTGTGGATGCTCGATTCTCTCGAGCGGCTGTTTCACGCCCACGATCACGGCGACGCCCGTTGCTCCGCCCGTGGCGTACACGCCCGCGCAGCCGGAGGCGCCCGTTTACAGTTCACCGCAACCGTACAGTTCACCGCAACCGTACGGCGCACTGAATACCTACCCAGCGGTTGATTCCAACGCGGCGGACCAGACGCTTGCCGCAGGGGAACTTGAGGGCGTCGCGGAAGGCGAGGCCGTGGAGGCCGTGGAGGCCACGCCGCTCGCGGAGTTGCCAGTGGCGCGGTATGAGGAACCTGTCACGGACCGGTATCGTTATCAGGGAAAGACGATCACCGAGTGGCTGGTGCTCGCTCGCGATCTCGACCCCGAGTACCGGCTGGAAGGCGTCGCGGCGATAACCGCATTCGCCCGGGCGACCGGCGATCAGGGGTCAATCGACTTGTTGTGCCAGATCGCTCGGACGGCGATCAGCGAGAACGAAACGACGTTGCGGATGGCTGCCACCAGCGGGCTCGGCGATATCTTGAGGGAACGAGCGGCGCCGGGAGCCGTGTCGACACTCGTCGAAATATCGAACGCCGACATTGGGTTCGCGGGGATCGCCTTGCCGGCGTTGATGCGGGGACACAAGGGCTGGCGTGAACCGGACGCGGCCAAGTCGCTGCGCGAGTCGGTCAACGGTCCGATAGGCGAATACACGGCGATCATCGTGCTAACCTTGAGCCCTGACGACGCCGCGTTCGCCGTTCAGTGGTATCAGGATCGCATCCGTCGGATCGAACCGAACATCAACGTCACCGAAACGGAATTCTTTGGCGCCGGAGTCTCGCAGTTCGTCCTCCGCGAAGCCTCCGCCAACCTGTTGGCGGTCGTGGAAAACGAGCCCACATTGGCTGAAACGGCCTCGTCGCTGCTGACTTCGGTGCTCTACGTCGGCAATCAAGAGCACCTGCTGCTGGCGCTCGACGAACAAGAAACGATCGATCGCTTGGTGGACCTTCTCGACCACGACAACGGTCGGATCCGCGCCAATGCGATTCAATCGATCGGCCGTTTTGGCAAGCGGGCGAATCGTGTCGAGGATCAATTGATCGAGTTGTTGCAAGATGAAGAGATGAATGTGAGCGACACCGCCGCCCATGCGCTCTCGCTTGTCGCCGTCGACCAGCAGGCGCTCGCGGGCAAGCTGACCGAACGAATCGGCGAAGCGGAGTCGAACAAGCGGACAGGCATTCTGAGGGCGCTCGGAGAAATCGGCGCGGAGGCCCGCGAGGCGGCTCCGATGATCATCCTGCTGATCGACTCCGAAGATGATGTGGTCGTCCGATCGCGAGCCATGTTGGCTACGGCGCTGATTGGTGCGGACGACTCAGTAATCGAGAAATTCGGCGAGTTGCTGGCGGCGGACGATCAAAAGATTGTCGCCGCCGCGCTGCAGAGCGTCACCATCATGGGCCTCGCCGCCAAGAAGCTGCAGCCGGTGCTCGAGAAAATGCGCGACGAGGCCAAGTCGTCCGAAGAAGTGCGTCGGCTGATTGGTCAAGCCGTGCAGGCCGTGTCGGGGTCCGCGCCTTACGACCGCCACCCGCTGCGCACGTCGTCGATCGGTCCATCCGTTTACTGGCCGGTCCGGTAGATCGACCAGATCGCTTGGGGAGCGGCCCACGATCTGGCGCCGCCATCGCGCTAGCTGATCTCACTTGTGGAGCGAGAGCGAGACGACCGCCGCTCGTTCGCGGCGCGAACTCGTCACGGCATTTGCCGCGGTTCCCCGACGAGATTAACGGTTACGTAAGATGTCTCCAGCATGTCACACCTGACACGACCTGCGGGTGCCCGCCGCTTGATCGAAATGTGGGTTGCAAGTCTTGAAGTCGGCTGTAGAAGCCACCATGTTAGGGGATTGACTGCATGTCACCCCATCCCCTCACGATCTCCGAGATCCCATGGCAAGTTCTGCGAAGTCGATTGACGATGTGTTGGCCGACGAACTCGAAGAGATTCGAAAACGTCGCGACGTCTGTGGACTTCTTCCCTCGGCTGAAGCTGAGGGGCCCAGTGGCGAGAGCGAACCGGAACCGGTCGACTCGACCGATCCGCGAAGTCGAATCCGCCACTCTTTGGTCGGCGTGGCGTTGTCGGGCGGCGGCGTGCGGGCGGCGGCGTTCAGCTTGGGATTTCTGCAGGCGCTTTACAAAGCTGGGCGGATGCGCTTTGTCGACTACCTCTCGACCGTGTCGGGCGGCGGCTACGCCGGGGCTCTATTTTCTTCGGAAGCGGCGCGTTTCAACGGCGACATCGACTGGAGCCGCGAGGGCAATCAGAACCGCTTGCCGATCGATGTGGACAGCACGGGGCGGCAAGCCGACCGCATCCGCGGACTCGCTCTGCACGGCCGCATGATGGGCAACTTTGTCCGACTGTTCAGCCGTCACTTATGGGGTTTCATTCTCATCAACACGTTCATCATCAGCGGCATATTCGCGGTCGCCTCGTTGATGGCGTTTGTGATGAGGTTGCCCTGGTCGGGATTCGCCCTGCCAGTGTTGGCCGAGTTGAAGTTCAGCACGGACATCACAGTGCCATTCTTTTGGACGTTCATCGCGTTACTGGTTTGGCTGCTGTGCCAGGGGATCGCCGTGGCCGCCAAAGTACTTCGAAAACCGATCCCGCCACTGACTCAATACAGTTACCTCTTGCTGATCGCCACGATCGGGCTCGGCGTGGTCACGATGTTGGCGATCGGCGACTTTGGGCTCTCATCTTGGATCACGAACTTCGGCCTGTCGCCGGTTGTGGAACAGCGAGCCAACCAGGTGCTCGCCTGGGTGACGACGATCGCGGGCGGCTTGTTCGCGACGACCTTGTTGCCCTATGTGATGCCGCGCACCTTGCTGCGCAGTGGCGGGAGCCGTCGAGGCACGCCGAAGTCATTTATTTTTCACGCCTCTGGATACGCGCTCGTCTTTGGAGCGCCGTTGTTCGTTTTCTATTTCCTCGCCCACGAAAACCTCTCCGGGCACAACGAGACGCGTGACAACGTCGATACACTGACGTCCTCACACTTGCGATTGCCCGAACGTTTCGTCCGTCACCTCGAGTCTCAATCTCTTAGTGAAGAGAAAACAGATCGCGACGTGTCGCGGCAGTTGTTGGCCGCGATGAACAACAACTTCACCGCGGATCAACTTCAGCAGCAAGCCGCGACCCCGCGGATTCCAGAACGGCAAGCTGCGATCAAGGACTTGATCGACAGCATTGAAGAGAAAAAACGGAACGACAAGAACATCAGCTTTTTCCCGCGGCTGCTGCAGGCTGTCGCCTATCCAATGGGACTGGACAGCGAGTTTGCGGGCCGCGTGCAAGCCAACAAGGATCGCTTGGCCTACGTGGCGCAGATGGCCGATCGCATCAATGTGAATTGTCTCTCGGACCCGCGCTTCCTGACGAAGCAGTTAACCGAACCGCCCGTTCCCGCGCCGCCGCCTAACGACGCCGAGGCGCAAACTGAGCGGGCTGTCGAGCCGCCGTCGCGGGCGAGTGAGGAAGGCCCGGACCACAAAGAACTCTTGACGTCATTGGGTTTGGTCGATGAGCAAACTGAGCCGCTGGATTCCGGCCGCCTGATCGACGCGCTCGGCGAACTCCGTTCCGCGCACCATCATGTGAGGACGATAACTGGAAAGAAGGACGGCACGATTACGATTGGCGCGTACGCCGTGGCGTTGCGGAATGTCGGCGGCGTGGAACTCGCTCCCGAAGCAGAGATGAGTTCAAAGAACATCGCCGCCGTCATGCGCGCGCACGATTATCGGCTGGGACAGTTGCTTTGCGAAATCGACGACGTCCTGAGCCGCGCGCAGGTCGACTCAGCGCTGCGGGAGCGGATTCAGCGGGAACACGTGCGACTGACCGTGCTGCCGCACGTGCAGGAATCACAATTCAACGTGGTCGACATTGTCCAGCAGGTCAAACATCGAATCGCGGGAACGAAAGTGAAATCGAAACGCGAACTCTTGCTCGACCGATTGGTTGAGGAACATTACCCCGCGGGAGTTTCGACCGAGGACCAACTCAAAGATATCCAAGTCGCGCACGACAGGCTCCGCGATTTGCTACGGGAGATTCGCGAAAACAACTGGATCGTTTTGGCTGCGCTCTACCCGAACAACATCGCCTCGCAGCAGACCATTTTCGCCAGAGTCGTCAACGCCAGCGACCAGCGGACGCGGCTGAAGATCGCTTTCTATTCGCTATTGGTCTGTCTGCTCGTCGGCGTCATCGCCAACCTCAATCGCACTTGCCTGCACGGCGTCTATCGCGACCAGATAGGCGAAATTTGGTTGCCGCGTTTGAACATGAAACTCTCCGAACTGGATACCTGCTCCAAAGGCGCACCGCTCCATCTATTCAACGGCACGGTGAATCGGATGGGGAATCGAAATGATCCAGACAACGAACGCCGCTCACGATTCACCATGACGAGGCGATTCTGTGGAACGAACAAAGTCGGCTACCGCAACACGCGCGAGTACCAGCGCGACTCGGTCCTGGTCGCCGACGCCATCGCAATCAGCGGAGCCGCTGTGACCTCGACGAATGTCGAAGGCCTGCTGCTTCGCGTCATGCTGTTCTTGACGAACTTCCGACTAGGGCAGTGGCTGCGAAATCCATCCGAATACCTGGTCGATCACTATTGGCCATCGCCGCTGTTGACGTTGATCAACTTGCTTTGGTACCCCGAACAGCGACGGTACTTGTTCATCAGTGACGGAGGTCATCTCGACAACACTGGCTTGGCAGGACTACTCGAACGCCGCTGCCGGCTAATGTTCTTCGCCGACGCCACCTACGATCCAAATTACGAGTTCACTGACATTCGCAAGTTGTTGCAAGCCGCGCGAGCCAAGTATGGAATTCGTGTCAGAAGCATCCGTTTTGTGCCCGAAGCGGAAACCAACGACGAAGAATTCGATGTCCAGAACATCGGCCTGGCTCCGCTCTCCGCCGGTGAAGAGGGCTTCAACCACGCGCACTTCGCTGTCGTTTCACTCACCTATCCCGAAGGCGACGACGCCACCTTGATCATCGCCAAGTCGAGCCTCACTGGCGACGAAGTTACCGAGCTCATCGAGCTGAAGCGGCAAGAAGGATCCGTCTTTCCGCACGACCCAACGTCAGATCAGTTCCTGCCTCCCGACCGATTTGAAGCGTACACGGAACTGGGTCGGCATATCGGCGGTGAGATCGATCGCTATGTCGGCGAAGGCGGAATCGACGCGATCGCCCAGACCGGATTCTGCTCTCAACACGCCGAATTGGATGCGGCTGACGGCGACGACGCGTCGAACTCTGACGAGTCCACGACGACAGTCGCGACCGCTGGCGACCGCGCCGGAGCAGACCTCGCGTCTCCGTCCGCATTCGATGTCGACAGAGAATTCGACGCGGCGAGTATCGAACTTGCGCTCGGCGAATTGACCACCCTGGCGCAACGTTGCCGCGCGGTGGCAACTGCGGATCGCGAACGCGACAGCGACTTGTTGCAAGTCATTTCGAGTTGGTCGCGGGACCGCGGCGGCGACGCGACCCGGCCGCTCCGGCAGCAGTTCTGCCAGGGACTATTCCATTTGGTCGACACGTATGGTGATGAGCTAAAAGCCAACCGAGAGTACCAGCTTCAGTTCCTCATGATGCTGGAGTTGCTCGGCCACAACATCGCCGGCGTGCGGCGGGCCGTTCTCGACCTCCTGACCGCTGAAGCGAGCGCGACGGAAACGAGCGACGGCTAGGACGTCTCGCCCGGCAAGTTACATCAAGATGGCTTTGAGCACGTTCCCGTGCACATTCGTCAAGCGGCGTTCAATTCCGTTGTGATAGAACGTCAGACGCTCGTGGTCGATTCCCAGCAAGTGCAGCACGGTGGCGTGAAAGTCGTGCCAGGAAACGCGGTTTTCGACCGACCGCCAACCGACTTCATCCGTCGCCCCATACGCGACTCCCTTTCGCAGACCGCCCCCGGCCAACCAGGCCGAAAAACCCTCCGGATTATGGTCGCGGCCCAGGCCGAGGACCTTGGGTGGCGCGTGCGTAAACGGCGAGCGGCCGAACTCGGTCGTAAACAGGATGAGCGTGTCGTCGAGCATCCCTCGTTGTTTCAGATCCTTAATCAAAGCCGCCACCGGCTGGTCGATCATCTTCGCTTCGCGACCGTGATTCCGCGCGTTATTCTCATGACCATCCCAGCCGTGACGGGGCTTGCCGCCAAACGCGCCGCCGGAAAACAACTGGATGAACCGAACGCCCCGTTCGAGCAGACGCCTGGTCAACAGGCAGCGGCGTCCACAGTCGACGGTCTCTGGATTCTCCAAGCCGTACAACTCGTGCGTCGCTGTTGTCTCGTCCGCAAACTTGACCGATTCGGGAACGGACGTCTGCATGCGAGCGGCCAATTCGTAGGCGCGAATGCGGGCGGCGAGCAGATCGTTTTCACCGAAGCGAGCGTGGTGCGAACGGTTTAGTTTGGCGAGCAGTTGGCGGGCGGCGGTTTCGGCTCGTGGCGAAGTTGGCTCGGCCGGAAACAGGTCGCGAATCGGCTGCGGACCGCTGCGAAAAATAGTTCCCTGGTGCCGCGCCGGCAAGAAGCCGCTCGACCAATTCGACGCGCCGCTGCTGGGCAGACTGCGGGTGTCCGGAGCCACGACATAGGCCGGCAACGAGTCCGATTCGGTCCCCAATCCGTACGACAACCAACTCCCCAATGAAGGAAAACCGTTCGACTGGAACCCGGTGTTCTGGACGAACGTGGCCGGAGTGTGGTTGGCCGTCTCGGAGAACATCGAGTTGATCACGGTCAGTTCATCGGCGACGGACGCCAGATGGGGAAACAGATCCGAAACCCACAACCCACTCGCCCCCCGTCTCCGGAACTTCCATTCGCTTTGCCTCATCATTCCGGCGCTGCCGAAGAAAGTGTCCGGCTTCACCGAGTCGGGAATCGGTTTTCCGTGCAGCTTGTTCAACGCGGGCTTGTAATCGAAAGAGTCAACGTGACTCAATCCGCCGATCAAAGATATGTGGACAGCTCGCTTGACTCGCGGACCGCCGGGCACAGCGAACGCGGGGCCGCCTTTCGTCTGACCGAGCGCCGCGTCGGAGTCGAGGTCAATGAGCGCGGCGGCGGCGAGTCCGGCGGTCGAGAACTCGAGGAACCGTCGCCGGTTCGGCCGATCGCTTCTGGACGGATGGTTGGAGTTGTGCGGCATCTCTATTCGATCCAAATAAACTCGTTGCTGTTCAGCAGGACCCGTCCCAATAACGCCAAGCCGTGTTCATCCACCAACGTCGACGCTTGTTCCACCTCGACAGCCGACGCCGGGCGACCGTGCACCAACCTCCACATGAGTTGGATTCGCTCAGCCGAGCTTTCCCCGGCGTCTCGTTCGACTCGAGCCGCCAGTTGCTTCGCCATCCTCGCGATGAATGAGTGGTTCCATTGACTGAGCGCTTGCGACGCCGTGGTCGTAACATTTCGCCGCGGCGTCGACGTCGATGGATCCGGACAGTCGAACGACTCGAGCAATGCGCTGCGTTCGCCGCGGACTTGCCATCGATAGATTGTGCGGCGGTTGAATTGTTCGCCGATTGGATCGATGGCGACGTAGTAGTGCGCTGAGCCGACGGTGTCGATGCGAACGTCGCGATAGCCCGGTCCGAATTGTTGGCGATTGAGTTGACCGGCGACGGCCAACACCGAGTCGCGCAGCGTCTCGGCGTCCATTCTGCGAGGATTCTGACGCCACAATCGCCGGTTCTCCTGATCGGCTCTCCGCGCCGCCGGCGGAGACTTGTTGCCGGACGGGGATGATGATTGTTGATAAGTGGCGGACGAGAGAATCAAGCGGTGAAGTCGCTTGAGCGAGTAGCCGTCATCGCGAAAGGAGCGAGCCAGCCAGTCGAGCAAGTCCGGGTGGCTCGGCCGACCGCCGCCGAAACCGAAGTCGCTCGGCGTCTCGACAATGCCTCGTCCGAAGTGGTGGTGCCAGACGCGATTGACGATCACGCGATGAAACGGTCCGTTGTCCGCGTCGGTGATCCAACGGGCCAACTTGAGCCGCCGCTGACTCTCCGGTTCGTCTGGGGCGAGTTGAAAATCGGGTGACAGTTTGCGAATCGCACGGAGCCCGCCGGGAACAACTCGTTCGCCCGGCGTGCGGACATCGCCCCGAACAAAGATTCGCATCGCCTCGGGCTGACTTGGCAACACCGTGAACACGGGTACGTTGACTCCGACCGCCAGCTCTTCGAAGCGCGAGGTCAACATTTGCAAACGGGACTGCAACTGTTTCTCGTCGTCTGTCTCCACCTGCGACACGATCGACTTGATGTCGCTGAAGCCGCCGAAGAGCTGGAGGGCCCAATTGCCTTTCTCGTGCTCCACCGCGTGCAGCGAATTGACTCCCGAATGCCGCCAACGCTTCGCGTCCGATCCGAAATGAATCGGCGCTTGGGTCTCCGCCTGCTTGCGCGCCGCCCGCCTGTGAAGGACGTCGTCAAACGTCTCCGAAAAAATCTCCCGCTGCTCTTGGTCGCGAAGAACGATGTCGTCGATCGCGCCGCCGAACCGCCCCGACAGCAATGGGGTCGGGCTAACTTCGATCGTCACTGCTCCAGAGCCGTCGCCCGTGTAGGCGATGATGTGAGGACGGTACTTTGGCTGGCGGCTCCAGGGCGCGGACTTCAGTTCTCGCTTCAGCAGCAACGATCCGTCTTTACGGCGGAGACGCACGATGACTCCATCATTGGCGGTGGTGGCTTGATCGATCGACGCCCAAACAGAC
>JASMLW010000249.1 GCA_030748485.1 Pirellulaceae bacterium | reverse complement strand
CCTCGAACGGTGGCTCGCGCACCGGAAGTTTTACCGTTCACGGTGAATTCGGGGATCAACACTTCGCCAGTGGTGACGAAGAATTCGCCGCCGCTGAGCGCGTCCAGAACGGGCTGCCAGCCGTCTTTGAATTGAGGGGCTTTGTCTAAACGGAGATAGTTGACGTTCATGTGCCCGTACAGTTCATGATCCGGTTCGATTTTGAAAACGTCGACTTCGCCCAGCGCATATTTACCACCGCCCCAGTTCGACATGTCATCCAGCAGATCGAGAACTCGCGATCCGAGACGGGGGTGAGACAGGTCGGCCGGCATCGCCTTCCAGGCGGCGCCCAGAAAACGGTCCGACTGGAAGAAGGGGCGATCGCGGTATTTGTCGGGAAAGCCCGTTGAGCTTTTGATTCGCGGATGGGCGGTCCACGCCAGCCCGCCCTCGGCGCGCAGCAGCCGCAACATGTCGGCTTCTCCGCCGACGTGATAGACGTTGCCGAGCTGCGGATGCTCCTTCACAAACGGCGCGGATTGGGGTCGGTTCAAGACCCAATAGACGGGCTTTGGAAAGAAGCTGATCCAGTGCCCGCCGAGATGAACATTCGGCTCCTCACCGGGCAGCAAGAGGAACTTTTCGTCGCTCAGCCTTTGGCATTCGGCGTGCAGCAATTCGAGGTGTCGGATGCGCTGGGCCTGCGTCATCCGCGGCGTTTGCCCAAAGTGGAATTCGGCCAGGTGAACGATGTCGACGCCCTGATCGCGAAACACGCGGACAAAGCCGGGATTCACGAGCCGTTGGGGAATTCGGTACGACCCGCCGCTCGGCAGCCGAGCTTCTTTGTCGTCTTCGGAAGCCGTGTCTTGCGCGTTGAGCATTTCGCGCGTGTGCTCGACGTGGTAATGGCTAGAAAACACAGTATGACCGGGCAGCGGAGCGAACCGGTCCCGGCGCGTCAGCCGGGCGACGTCTTGCAGCGCTCGCTCGGACGGCTCGTCCGACAGAAACAGAAACATGCCCAATTCCTGCTCGGCGCCGGGAGGAGAATTGAACCAGGGTACGAACCGGTTGTCGCCCCGCGGGTCGTGTCGAATACCGAAACCGAACGGCAGCTGTTGATCTCCGTAGTTTTCCCCCATCCAGATGTTTTGGAGATTGTTGGAGAAGTCCAGCGGATAGAAATACCGATGTGGCGGGGGAAACAGCGCGATCGAGCCGCCGGCGAACTCTGCGCAGATCGTCCGGCCGCGAACGGCTACATGCTTGGCCGCGCCAATCGACTCGGGCGCGGCGCGCTTGAGTGGGCCGACCGGAGCACGCCACGACATGCGAACGGGTTGGGAGCGACTGCAGACCAAGCCGCAGTCGTACAGAAAGGCCACATCCTTCCGCTCGGTTTCAACGACGGCCTCTTGGAGGACAAAGGGTTCGCCGGCGAAAAACGTCCACCGCAATTGACCGTGAAAAGGGCCCGCTGATACATCGCCGATCGTCAGCGTCGCGCGGCGGGCGTCGCTGGTGACCACCGCCCGCTTCCGCCCCATCTCCGCGCGAAACACCTGGCTCGGTTTGCGCTGCATGCGATCGAAGAAGATCGTCCAACCGCCCCGCTTGTCGAGATCCCGCTTGCCCACGCGCAGCATGAGCATCGGATCCACTCCTGCGGCAATTGGACGGAATGGCTTGTCGCCTTGCGCGATGGCGACGGTCTGAATCAGCGGCCGGTCCGACCTCAGATCAAATGTCACTCGACCACGCCGTTTTGCATCAAGGCCCCAAGTGACGTTAATCAGCGTCTCTCGCTGAGTCACATCGACGCCACAGAGACGATTGTAGTTGTCGGCGTTCAGGCGAACTTGCGAGTCGTCGGCCGCGGGACACCAAGCGCACCAACAGCCGACAACGCCAGCCAAGATCATCGCGCGGGCGATCGTCGGCGAGCGGTGCAGCGCGCTTGCCAGGCGTTTGCGCCCAGATCGTAACGTTGACAGTGGTGAGGTGATCGAGTGCTTTGCAGTGTGGGACATGGTTCGTTCCCGGATGTCGTCAAGCGGAGAAAGAAAAAGAAGAGTAAGCAATCCAGCTAACCGCGTCGGCTACGGCTGCTTTGTTGGCGTCAATCGTCCGACATCAGTTTGGTGAATCGATCGCCCAAGCCGATCACGAACCGATTGCCGCCGTGCTGCGCCATCTTCTCCAACGCTTCCAGTTCGCGCAAGCGGAGCAGCGTCGGCGAGCTTTCGAGCTGTTGAGCGAGCGCTTTATCGGCGTCGCGCTTGATCTTGTCGACCTCTTCATCGGCGCGCGCCTGAATCAACTTGGCCTCCGCATTCTTCTGCGCTTCGATAAGCATCGCCTCGGTTTGTCGTTCGGTTTCCAAGACGCGATTCATAATCTCCCGGAGGTTGCCGGGAAAGACTAAGTCCTTCACGTCAGCGCGCGAGATCTCAACGCCATAAGACGCGGCCGACTCGAGAACGTCCTCCCGAACCGAGTCGGAGATGTCGTTTCGGTCCTTCAAGATCTCATCGAGCGTTCGGACGGCCAGAAACCGGCGCGTGCTGATCTGAACGTCTTCGTAGATGTGATCCTCGTAGGATTGCACGTTGTGCAGCGCAGCCTTGACGTCGGTAATCCTGAAATTCACCAGGATGCTCACGCGAATAGCGACCTTGTCGGCCGTCAAGATCTCCTGGCCCTTGATCGTGAGAGATCGGTCTCGGATGTCCACCGAGATGATTTCACGCTTCACCGGCGACCACATCGACGTGCGGAGTTGATAGGAGCCGGGTCCGAGGATTTCTTTGAGGACGCCATCTTCGTACAACGCCCCCCGGTGCGTATCGCGGATGATGATCTTGGCGTTCATGTCGAGACACTAGAAAAACGGAGGAGACCGATTTCGGCCGATGCGCATGACGCCGACAGTGGGATGGGGAGGATTGATCTCTTGGAAATCGTCCCCACAACAGGCGATGCTAAACCGTCAGGTCTCCTCCTATGGTTTGGTTGCTCGGAATTCGAATTGCGAGTTTGGCTCGGGAAAGACGGAGTTGAAAAAACACTGCAACGAGCGCTTCGCGGATGAGATGGATTGGCCAGGATCTGTAGGCATTGAGACCGCCAGTGTAGTTTGGCCGGTGGACGCTGGCAAACAGGAGGGAACGCTTGGCTGTTGTTGAGTCGCGGTCGGTCCAGCGAAGTCAAAGCAGTTCGCAGACTCGATGCTGACTTCGCCTGTCGCGTACAGGGGCGCGAAAAGGCTAGAGCGCATTTCAAGACCGATGTCTTGCCGTACGATGGCCTTCCAAGGCGCCTTCCAAGGCCGTCGTTTCCCGAGGATTTCCAAATTCGACGGCCTTGGTAGGCGCCTTGGAAGGCCATCGTACAAGGTTTTGAAACAGCCTCTAACGGATGTCGATTTTTAGGTTGGCGTTCGCCAGCATGAGGCGAGCTAATCCGTTTTCACTGATGCTGGACGCTTGGCAGAGTGACAGAGTCGTCAGCGCCGGCATGCCTTCTAGGTGCCGTAGGCCTTCGTCCGTAATCAGCGGTGCGTTGATCCAGAGCGATTCGATTTTGTCGAGAAGCGAGATGACTTTGAGCTGGTCGTCCCGAACGCTGAGGCATGGGTGGGAGTGCAGTTCAATACAATCGCCGTTGGCGTCAAGCTCCATCGCGCAGAAGGCCCAGTGCTGCGTTTTCGACCAAGCGAGAAACCGTTGCGTTCGGATGTTGCCTGCCGGAAACTGCGTGGAAGCCCATGCTTGCGGCGGCAAGACGTTAATCGCTGCGCACGGCCTCGCCGGTTGAGTAACGGAAACCGGCACAGGCCCTTCTCTCTCGAACAATTTCGCCGTGTATCCAAAGAACCAAAGGTGGTATTCGTGTTGGGAGAAGTACTTGTCTCTGACGACGAGAAATGGGGCGGGCGATGACCAAGTTGGGCTATTTCCATCTGCTGAGAAGACCGTCGCTGTTCGCTTGGCGTCGGCGCTCCAGCGCTTCGTGGTTTCCCAGCACCCGAAGTACATGGCGACTGCGGTGAGCAGGACGAGCAGAGTTCTGGTTGAGAAGCGGAACGTCATAGGCTTGACGACGACTTGTGTTCTAAGATGACGACATCTTACGATGTCACTCTGGAGCGACCAACTTTAGAATGCTTTCTCGAATGGTTTGATAGGAAGCGTCGACGTCCAGGATGCCGTAGTTCGCGTGCCCGGAGGCGGTCGTTTCGCCCAGCGCCGCCGTGGCCGAAACGCCTTGTACGCGGCCGATTTCGAAGTCGATGATCTGCAGCAGTTCCGAATCGTCCCCGGTTGACCAGATGCGAAAGCTGAGCGGCCGCACGATGCCGTTGTCCGGGAACTGTCGCTCGCGCTCTCCCATATTCAGGTGCACATCAATTCGTTTGTCGCCGGCCGAGATCGACTCCAGCATCATCCACGCCAAGTCGTTCTCTTCGGCGATGAACTGCTGCATCGCCTGCTGGCCGGCTTTGTACCCTTCGTCGAGCTAGCCGTCTTTCATCAGAGCCTGGGCTGCTCGATAAAGCGTCATGGCGTCCTTGGCGGATTGAGGCTCCGCGTCGGGCTCGCCATCCGGTGAAGCTTGTGCAGTCTCGTTTGCAATTGGTTCGGTCCGTTCGGCGGGCACGGGCGTCGCCGGTTCCCCTTTGGAATCCGTCTGAGGCGCCGGCCGTGGTGAACATCCGACGGCCGTTAATAGAATGGCGATCGCGGCGGTGAGTTTCATCGCACTTCCTCCGACCTAGATGGTGGGCTAGTTTGACTCGACGATCTGGCGTAGTACGTCCTGCCTGCCGGGCAGGACTTCGCGACGAAGTCGCGACCGTTGGGCGTTCATTCTGATTGAACCCGCGGCCGCTGTCGAAGGATTGGGACGCGTGGCGACTGATTCACCGCGACAAATCGCGCCGCCCTTCGAGGCTCATCGCTGTCCCGTTATCGCGGGTCTGTCTGTTGCCTGGGTTCTGCGGTGGGCGCGTCGGCTGGCGGTTTCGTGTTCGCCTTCAACCACGCGTCGACTTCTTGCGGCTTGAAACCGCTGGGGCCTTTGCCACCGTAGTAGGCGACCTTTCCATCGACGCCGACAACGACCAAACGATCGGGCCAACCGGCGTAGGCCGCGTTAACCTTGTTGTCTTCCTTGTCGACGACTGTAGGAATCGACAATTTCAAACTGGCGGAACACGTCTGCGCGGTTGCGGCGCGATCGAGGAGCGAATCGGTTTGCACGACTTTCTGAAGTATTTCTTTTCCGTCCACCTTGGTGAATAACACGGAATCGGGATGCGCCTCGCGGATGTAGACGAGCAGGAATTCGGCGCGGTCCTTGTAGGTTTTGTACATGCGTTCCAAGTCGCCAGACTGGCGACGGAAGGGTGGTCACGTGTAGCTGCCGAAGATCAAAACGACCGGCCGTTGGTCGCGGAAGCTGGACAGAGTTACTTCGCGCTTCGCATGCGAGTCGGACAGCGTGAAGTCAGGTGCTATGGCGCCGACTTTGAGCGTGTCATTGTAGCGTTCGCCCTTGGCGGCCGGTGTGATCACCTCACCCGGCCGCGTGTTTGACGGTCGAGAAAATTTGACGTTCTTGAGCTCTTCTTTCGACAGCTGGCCGTCCTTGTTCGCGTCCGACGCTTTTAGCCGGCGAAAGATCTTCTCGGGAAGTTCCGACTTCTCCAGCACGCCATCCTTGTTTTTGTCAAAACGGCCGAGCAATCGCGTCATGTCCCGCTTCTGGTTTCGCGGATTCTGCTTCGGGCGTTTTCGATCTTGACCCGACGATGAAATCGCTGGATACCAGGCGACGGCGAATGCAACCGACACGAGCAGGATCTTCATGGCCGCTCCTTTGAGATTGTTTACTCGGTTCTGTCACCTAAGTGACTGTTCGTGTTCGCACCGGCCGATTGTGGGTGTCGGTGCTGGTGTTCAATTGTGTCGTGCGCGCGCCCAGTTTACAATTCCCAACCCTTGTGGACTTTGCTCTCGTCCTCCGAAAGTAGTGTGTCACATGAGATTTGCCATCAAAACCATCGTGCTGCTCTTCGCCGCGACGAGTACTCTGGCCGCCGCGGATCAATCCGACAAGGCGAATGGTGTCGCGAAGCCCAACATCGTCGTGATTATGGCCGACGACATGGGCTACACGGACATCGGTTGTTACGGCGGCGAAATCGAAACGCCCGTGCTGGATGGGCTGGCGGCGAACGGGCTGCGGTTCACGCAGTTCTACAACACGTCGAGGTGCTGCCCGACGCGAGCTTCGTTGTTGACCGGACTGTACTCGCACCAGGCGGGGATTGGCCTGATGACGGGCGACCGCGGTTACGACGCCTATCGCGGGGATTTGAACCGCAGGTGCGTCACGATCGCGGAAGCTCTCGCGTCCGCCGGCTATCGCAACTATATGTCAGGCAAGTGGCACGTCACGAGACACGTGGGGCCGCAGGCCGACAATTCCAACTGGCCGCTGCAGCGAGGATTCGATCGCTTTTTCGGCACGATCACCGGCGCCGGCAGCTTTTACGATCCGGCTACGCTGTGCCGAGGTAACAAGTACATCACGCCCGAGAACGATCCGGAGTATGAGCCCGAGCACTTCTACTACACGGACGCGATCAGCGACAACGCGGCCCGCTACGTCGGCGATCACTTTCGCGATCACGCCGACCAGCCGTTCTTTTTGTACGTCGCCTACACGAGCGCTCACTGGCCGATGCACGCGCCGGCAGCCGAGGTCGCCAAGTACGACGGCGTCTACGACAAAGGCTATGGTCCGACGCGGGCGGCCCGCTATCGCAAGGCGATCGAGCAGGGAGTCATCAGCGACAAGTGGTCGATGTCGGCGGGAACGGTCGATTGGGAGAAGTTCCCGCATAAGCAGTGGGACATACGTTGCATGGAGGTCTACGCGGCGATGGTCGATCGGATGGACCAAGGGGTCGGCCGCATCATCGCTCAGCTGAAGAAGGCGGATGCTCTTGAGAATACGATCGTCGTTTACCTGCAGGACAACGGTGGCTGCGCGGAAGGTTACGGCCGCGCGGACAATGAACATCGCCGCGGCCAATTCGACTACAAGCCGTTTGGCCCCAACGACCTGCAGACGAAGATCTGGCCGCCCATGCAGACGCGTGACGGCCGCTGGGTGCGCACCGGCCCACAGGCGATGCCCGGAGCTGAGGACACGTTCGTCGCTTATGGAGTGGGCTGGGCGAACGCGTCCAACACGCCCTTCCGCGGCTACAAACACGATGGCTACGAGGGCGGGATCAGCACGCCGTTCATCGTGCACTGGCCGAAAGGGATCGCCGAACGACAGCGCGGCCGCATCGTGAACGATCCTTCTCACTTGATTGACCTGATGCCGACGTTCGTCGAGGCGGCCGGCGCGCGTTACCCAAGAAAGTTTGACGGCGGCGCGATTCAGCCGATGGAGGGCGTCAGCCTGACGCCGACTTTCGCAGGCAAGTCGATCGACCGCAAGGCTGCGCTCGGCTTCGAACATCACGGTAATCTCGCTCTACGCGATGGCCGGTGGAAGATCGTCGCGGCCTATCGTCGGGACCGGCCGACGAAGTGGGAGCTGTACGACATGGACGCGGATCGCACGGAACAGCACGATCTGTCGGCGCGTCACCCTGATAAGCTGAAAGAGATGGTCGCCACGTGGCAAGCTTGGGCCGATCGCGTGGGCGTTCAACCGTGGCCGTTCAAGAACAAGCCGAAGAAGGCGAGCGAACGAAAGTCGCCGAAATCGAAGGTCGCCGCCAAGTTCTGGGACGCCGACTCCGTCGTACGGTTCAAAGACAGTTTTGACATGGCGCACGACTTTCTCGCCGATGGGCCATCCGGAACGAAATGGGATGGATTCATCGGCAAGGGAGCCCGGCAGACGGCCGATCGAATCGCCATTGCCGACGGCAAGCTCTTTCTGAAATCGACGCGAGGACGGTATCAGGAGCCGTGGTCCCCGCTCGGCCCCCTGTTGTTCAAGACGGTGACGGGCGACTTCCGAGCCACCGTTCGAGTCGCCAGCTATCAGTCGCTCTCTTACAACAATTGCGGCATCATGGCCCGCGCGGCGAATGCCGACGACGCCGGCAAAGGCGAGGATTGGATCAGCGTGGATTATTTTCCGATCTACGGAGGCGTCTATTCTCGACTGGCGGATGACAATCGTCGCCGGGAACCCAGCAACAACGGACAGGGAAAAAACGCCGACCGGTTCCTGCAGCTTGAACGCGTCGGCAATCTCTTCTTTCTGCGGCACAGTGCGGACGGAGTGAAGTGGACCGAGCTTCCCCAGTCACCGTTTCAACGCGACGATCTTGTCAATGTTCCGCTGCAGGTGGGACTGTTTCAGGCGACCTACAGCAATCACCAGGGCGAGGTGAGTTTTGATGACTTCGCGCTCGAGCAACGCCCGGCGGTCAAAACATCGCGTCTCATTTCGCCTGACGATGGAGCGGTCGACCGGCCTCGCAAAGTTGTCTTGAAGTGGATTCCAGGTCAGGGTGCTCGCCACCACGACGTCTTCTTCGGAACATCGCGCGACCTGGTGGCTTCTGCGACACGTGAGAATGACGACGTATTCAAAGGGCGTCACGCTGCGCCTGTCGTTCAGCTGCCGTTGGACAGCCTGGCGGATGGACAATCCTATTTTTGGCGTATCGACGAGGTTGCCGGAGACAAAACTCACCGCGGAGATGTCTGGAGCTTCACCACCTACGATCGCAATCTCGCGACGTTCGAGAGTTTTAAAACGGTCAAGCAACTGAGATCGGCGTGGCGAGTCACCGGCGATGGCGAAGTGAAGTTGACTGAAGACCAGCCGCATTCCGGGCGACAGGCAATCGAACTGAGATCCGCAGGCGGCCCCGCGGAGGCCGTGTACAGATTCGCCGCGGATCAGGACTGGTACAACTCGGCTTACAACTTCCAGTCGATCAAGTTGCATTTCAAGGGGGACGAGAAGAATCAGATCACCAAGCTGCGCATCGGCGTTGCGGACAACGACTGGAAGCCGGTCCGCGGCGTCGTGGACTTCGCCGGCGACCCGGCAGCGCTGAAGCGGTCCGCCTGGTCCGCCTGGAATATCCCATTGCGGCAATTCGTGGAGAACAACCCGACCGTACGGCTCGGTCATGTGAAGGAGATCAGTGTGGGAGTGGTCGGCTCCGGCGCGATCTGCATCGATGACATTTCGATCGAGTACGGTTCGCGCGGCGGCGACTCGCTGATTCGGCCGGATCGATTTGTCACCGCCGTGCCGTTCGACAGCGTCAAGGTGACCGGTGGACTCTGGCGCGAGCGGATGGAGGTGAACCGCACGGTCAGTCTGCCGCACGTTTGGGGCCGCTGCGAAAACTCCATCAAGGGCAACGGCGACCCGTCGAAACGGCTAGAGAATTTTCAGAAGGCGGGCGGGCTGATCGACGGGTCGTTCACGGGCACGTACTTCAACGACTCGGACGTCTACAAGATCATCGAGGGCACAGCCAACTCGCTGCAGAACCATCCCGACCGGAAACTTGAGGCGTACACAGACAAGGTGATCGACTGGATCGCGGCTGCGCAGTGGGAGGACGGTTACGTTTACACTTTCTACTCGCTGCCCGAAAGGCAACCGCAGCGGCGGTGGACAAACGTCGGTCAGCATCACGAGCTTTACTGTGCGGGGCATCTCATTGAAGCGGCGATCGCCTACCGCGAAGCGACGGGCAAACGCAAGCTGTTCGATGTCGGTGTCCGCTTCGCCGATCTGATCTGCCAGACATTCGGTCCCGCCAAACTTGAAGTCGCTCCCGGTCATCAAGAGATCGAGCTGGCGCTGGTCAGGTTGTATCGGGCGACGGGCGAGCGACGCTACAAGGAGACGGCTCAGTTCTTCATCGACCAGCGCGGTCAGGGTGGAAACCGGCGGCTCTACGGAACCTATAGCCAGGATCACATTCCGTTTGTTCGGCAGGAGAAGGGAGTCGGGCATTCGGTGCGAGCCGGCTATCTGTTTTGCGCGGCGACCGACATCGCACAGCTCGACGGCAACGAGCCGTACGCAAACGCTCTGTTTCGTCTCTGGGACAACATCACCAACACGAAAACTTATCTGACCGGCGGCATTGGCCAGCCGGGCGGGCCGGAGGGATTCGCCGGCGACTACCAGCTTGGCAACGCGTGTTACGCCGAGACGTGTTCCGGTATCGCATTCGCCATGTGGAACCACCGGCTGCACCAAGCCACCGGCGAGAGTAAGTACGCCGACATGGTGGAGCGAACCTTGCTGAACAACATGCTCGGCTCACTGTCGGCGGAAGGTAGCCGTCATTACTACACCAATCCGCTCAACACGGGGGGCCGCGAGCGGTGGGAGTGGCCGGGACACGACTGCGCCTGTTGCCCGTCGAATCTGGTGCGAGTCATCTCGTCGATCGGCGGTTACGTCTACTCGCACGATGAAGACACGATCAACGTCAACCAGTACATGTCGAGCACTGCGACAGTTCCTGTAGGTGCGAACTCAGTCACACTGACGCAGGAAACGAACTACCCGTGGGACGGGCGGATCGCCATGAAGGTCGAACCGAGCTCGCCGGCTGAGTTTGAAATCAAGCTGCGGATTCCGGGCTGGGCCAGGAACCAGCCGATGCCGGGCAAGCTCTATCGATATGTCACCTCGAACGATGAACGGATCACGCTGGCAATCAACGGAGGGGTTGGGCCCGCGACGATCACAAACGGCTACATTTCCATCCGGCGGACGTGGACGGCAGGGGACAAGGTGACTCTCCACCTCCCAATGCCGGTCCGCCGAGTCATTGCGCATCCCAAAGCGACGGCCGACAAAGGACTGGTCGCGATTGAGCGGGGGCCCATCGTTTACTGCGCCGAATTTAAAGACAACGACTTCCCCGTCGAAGAGTTAAGCCTCAGCGACGCCGCCGACTTTAAGACAACCTTCGAGCCCAATTTCTTCAGCGGCGTCGTGACCATTGAGAGCGGGAAGGCGAAATTCATTCCATACTACCTCTACGCAAACCGAGGCAAAGGATGGATGCGAGTCTGGATTCCCCGACAGAATCGCTGAGTTTCCTCGATCTGGTTAGTGGATAGCAACCGCGAAGGTGGAAAAAGACAACTCACTCCGATGAGAGGGACTTCTCTTTGATCAGACGACGTCAGTTTTTGCAATCGACTTTGTGCGCTGGAGTTACGCTGGTCCATCCGGTTCGTGATGCTGTGTGCGCGGAGCCGGAAGATGACTCGCCGTATCGACTCACGCGCGATGTCCCGACTCACATGTACGACGGCAAACGCTGTTGGTGCCATCCGCGCGCGGGGATCGTACCGGCGGCTGGAGAGAACGCACAGCCGCGAGTCGTGATGACGATGAATACTCTCGATGTCTCCGGAAGTGACGTCTTCAAAGCCGTCTACGGGATGCAGACCGATGATCTTGGCGCGAAGTGGAGCACGCCCGCTGAGTCGCCCAACCTGGCTGTGCGGCATGAGACGATTGGCGGCCAGCGGCGACCCGTGGCGGTCAGCGACTTCTGGCCCCATTGGCACGCGAAGTCGAAGACACTGCTGGGGACCGGACACACGGTCGTCTACACCCCGGAATGGA
>JASMLW010000248.1 GCA_030748485.1 Pirellulaceae bacterium | reverse complement strand
ATTGGACCACTGTCGGCTCATACTCAACCGCTTGTCAGGCTGGGCCGGCCACGCTGTCGCCGAGGGAATGACCTCGACGCCCGTGGGAGTGATCGTTGAAGAAGTCGTGGTCGGTCTCCGCACGCAGGAGACTGTCGCTGTTCAGCTCGACGATCAGACCGCCGACTTGACGCTGATTACACCGCTGGAGGCGCTCGCGCAGGCGATCCGCGGTCTCGTGCAGAACGCCATCGACGCCAGCCCGGCGGGTGAACTGGTTGACTTGTCCGTGCGCGCCGACGATTCCGAAATCGTTTTCGTCGTCCGCGATCGTGGAGAGGGAATGTCCCCGCAGACCTTGGATCGTTTGGGCGAGCCGTTCTTCACAACAAAGGAGGTCGGCCAGGGCATGGGGCTGGGCGTCTTTCTTTCCCGCAATGTGATCGAACTCCTCGGAGGGCGGTTAGAGTTCTCATCCGAATTGGCGGTCGGCACCGCGGTCGAAGTGCGGCTGCAACGCCAGCTGGAAAGGGAAGGGTGACACGTCCGATAATGTGAATACGCCCCAAGTGTCCAACGAACTCCCCGCGACCGCCGAAAAAAACTCCGCTGAATTCAGCTCGTTGGGGGGCGAGCCAAACGTGTTATACGACTGCGACAATTTGCCCCGTTCTCCGCAGTGTCAATCGCTGTAGACTCTGTTATTGGAAACCGATCATTTGACTAGACGAGGATCAGTGTGACCGATCCATCGGCGAGTCCGTCAGTCACATTGAGCAGACCCCAACCGGGGCAGTCGATTCTGGTAGTCGACGACAGTTACGCTTTTCGCGAACGGCTCGCGTTGGCGTTTCGCGATCGCGGTTTCGACGTGCGGACAGCGTCCAACTTCGACGAAGCGATCGCCTCGGTCACTGCCAGCATCCCCCGCTGGGCGGTGGTTGACCTCCGCATGCCCGGCCGTTCCGGGTTGGAACTCGTTCGGGAATTGCGGGGTCTATCGTCGTCGACTCAAGTATTGGTGCTTTCCGGTTTCGGGAGTATCGCCACAGCGATCGATGCAATTCGGCTCGGGGCTGTGAATTTCCTTCCCAAGCCGGCGGACGCCGACGACGTTTTGGACGCCTTTGAACGGGGCCAAGCGGAAGCGCTTGAGTCGCCCGCGTCAAAGACGCACGAAACGCCTTCGTTGGCGCGAGCTGAATGGGAGCATATCCACCGAGTCTTGGCGGATTGCGGCGGCAATATCTCCGAGGCGGCTCGCCGACTCGGAATCCACCGTCGATCTCTGCAACGAAAGCTGCACAAACGGGCGCCGGAGTAACCGGCTACGTTCATGTTCGCCTGCACAAAAACAGCGAACTCATCTCAGTCGCACACTGCGACCAGCGGCTCCCGTATTCCATTGTTTCTTTGCGTTCACTTTCAACTTAGGAGTCAATCAGATGACTGCCATGGCGCGAGATGTCCGTCCGCACGCGCCGCGCGGTGCGGCGAATGAGCCCACGCACTCGAACGAGAACCTTCGTCAACGAGCCAAGCGCCTGCTGACGACGGAGATCGCGTTTATTGGCAGTCGTCAGTTTTTGGAATGGTCGCGAGCGAACAAGCGGACGGACGACGCGCTCGACTGGAAACAACTCACCGAAGATCGCTGGCTCGAAGCAGAAGACGAGCGAGCCTGGTTCTGGCGCCTCAACTACAACAAGTTCCGCGCCAATCAGTTTCGTGGACAGCTCTCGCTCGAACACCCGGCTCCGGACGCGGTCGCGACGGCTGAGCAACTACTGGCCGAATCCACTCAAATCCGCAACGGTCTGGCGCGAGTATTCCTGAAGCTGGTCATCTCAATCGCCAAGGGCTTCGCCTCGTCACGGCATCCGCTCGACGAGTTGTTGAGCGAAGGCAACGCGATTCTGCTGCGAGCGATCGAGACGTTCGACGCGGATCGCGGATTTCGCTTCAGCACCTACGCGACGCACGCCATCCGCCGCTACCTCTATCGTTACGTCCAAAAGAAGACGGGCGAGCCGAGATCGCCCGAGTTGTTCGACCAGGTTCCCGATCCGCGGCGCTGGGATGCGGCGCGGGAGCAGCGCATGAATGCAGCGATGGACGCGATCGCCGGATTCCTCAATCAACTGCCGGACCGGGAGCAGCTGATCGTCCGCGCCCGCTTTGGGTTGGGCGACGACCTGCGTCCGGTCACGCTGCAGTCGATCGCCGAGCAACTACACGTGTCGCGGGAGCGCGTCAGGCAGATCGAGCAAAGGGCGATTCGCAAGCTCCGCGCCATGGCGTCGGCCGCCGGCCTCGACCAACTCGACCTGTAACGCGACCTGCGATGCGACTCTGTCGCTCTGGCAACCAAAAGATCGACGAAGCGGCGAACGGCGCGGAAGGCCCGGGCCGTTCGCATGCGGTGTTCGCAGCCGGCGTTCGCGTCACTTGCCGCGGGGAGCCGCCTGCAGCGTTTCCGCGTACAACAGGGCTCCGGTTCGCCCGCTGTGATATTGGAAGATCACCTGGGGCCGCGGAAAGGCGACCCACCGTTCCTCGCCGACCTTGAGCGGGTTGTTAAACACGTTGTTGATTTGCACGACGCAGTAGGTCGGGTGCTGGAGTTGCTTGCGCGGAATATCATCGAGGAAGTAGGTCGACCAGCGGATATCGCATTTGCGCGGTCCGTACTGAAACGGCCCATTCGCCGGTCGGCCGCCTTCATCGATGTAGTAGTGGTTGTTGGAATTGTGAGGTCCGGAGGCGAACTCCCACACTCGATCGGTGATCTTGATAACGAAGCTGTTGTGCAGATCGCCAGTCAAGACGCAGACGGGTTTACCGATCTTGTCCCAGGCTTGGATCAGTTGCTCGCGTTCATCGAGAAACACCGTCCAGGCATCGTCTTTGTTGTCGGCGCGGACCTTTCCGCCGCCGACATGCGGCACCATGAAGTTCACACTCGATACGACAAACAAGAAGTCGGCGTCGCTCTTGCGCATGCCGTCCAAGAGCCATTTCTTCTGGGCGGAGCCCAACAGCGAAAGCCCCTTCTTGCCGGGCTCCTTGGTGTCGTGCATCTCCCGATGCGTCCGCGTGTCGAGCAAGAATATGTCGCAGTTGCCCACCCGCAATCGATAGTACGACTTGCGGCCGATCGAGTAAGAGACGCGACCGTTCTGTTTGGGGCTCGGGCGGACGCGGAGACGGTTCTTGTCGACCACCTCAACGATTTCGTAGACGCCGGCGTTGGGATCGCCGCCGACGCCGTCGAGTTCGTTTTCGTTGACTCCGGCCGTCGGCCCGCCCCAATGCACGTGCAGCGTCGCCGCTTGGTCGAGATCGAGTTGCGAAAAATCGGCCCGCTCGTCGACAATCACGTCCTCGTCAGCGGTGAGTTTCACGCGGCCGAATGAGATCTTCTGATCGAACGCAACCGGATTGCTCCAGCCCAGATAGTCATACCACGCGCGAACGCCAATGTCTCGAAAGACAGCCCGGCGATCGCGCAAGCCGGGCGAGCCCGCGCCCCAGACGTCGTTGAGAATCTCGTGGTCGTCGAAAGTGAAGAACGTCGGCACGTACCGGTGATAGCGGGCCATGTTCTTTCCCTCGTCAAGGTAGAACTTGTAGTTCTCCCAGACGCCGGTGATCGTCGGCGCCACCTTCACAACATGCGGAGTCTGGTCAGCGGCGGCGCCGACCTGAGCGAGCCACTGCTTGGCCGTGTAATCTCGCTTGGCCTCGTAAAGCCAATCGCCGTTCTGGATGGAAAAGTGAATCCGATTGCGCAACGTGTCGAGCATCGTTTTGAAGGCCGGCAGCGCCGTGCCAGCTCCACGGATCGGATCCTGATTGTTGCCACAGGCGAACTCGAACGAAAAATTAAACAAGCCACGCGGATTTAACTTCTCGTCCAGGAACTGTTCGGCGTCGGGCAGCGTGCGGAAGCTGCCGCTGTGCTGTTCTTCGATTTCGCCGCCCTCAACAACAACAGCGTAGTAATAGCGAGTGTTGGGCTTGAGGTTGCGGAGTTCAATCCAGTTGGCGTTGTCGTGATCCAACGCAGTGTCGACCGGACGTGTCTGCTCACTGAGGTCCGTCGGCCGCTCCCCGTAGCGAACGTTGAATCGTCCGGATGTCTTGGTTCGCGCCCAGACTCCGACGCCGGTCGTGCTGACGCGCCCCAGGATCGGTCCGTGCTCGATCCGGTTCTGAGCTGTCGCCACCGTGGACCCCGCCATCGTCAACAACAAGGTCGCGGCGAGTAGAATATGCGACGTTTTCATGGAATGCTCCCAGCGTTGTGGCTACGGTGACTACGGTGGCGGTGAAAGTCGCTACGATCGTAGTGCAGCATTTGAAGGCTGGCAACACACCCGCCAAGACGCTTGACTCGCATCCCATCCCTCTCCTGCAGGCGCGCTGATGTTTCATCGACACGGCCCGACATTCTGGGAGCTCGCCCGACAAGCGTTGTCGTCCACAGAGCGCGGCTATGATCTGCTGGCTCCCAAGTTCGATTACACGCCGTTCCGCACACCTGCCTGGCTGCTGCAACCAGTCGCCGATTTTTGGAGCCAGGACACTGAGCAACCGCCGTTTCGCGCGGGGCTCGACGTCTGTTGCGGCACCGGCGCCGGCATGCAATTGCTCCGTCCTTACTGCCGCGAACAGGTCGTCGGCTGGGACATGAGCCAGGGGATGCTCGACGTGGCTTCAGAGCACAGCCGCTCATGGGACGGCGCGGCGGCGGTCGAGTTCGTGCGGGGCGATGTCCTGGCTCCGTGTTTTGAATCGAGATTCGATGCAGCTGTCTGCTTTGGCGCGTTGGGACACATCCTTCCCCGGGACGCGGCTCAATTCTACGCCAACATTCACCGCGCACTGGAAGACGGTGGTCGCCTGTTCCTCCTCACCGCGCCGATGCCTCGACTGTGGACTTTGCGGTACTGGCTGGGGCGCGGGTTCAACGGGGCCATGCATATCCGCAACCTGCTCATCCGCCCGCCATTCATCATGTTCTACTTGACGCACACATTGCCTGAGTTGGTCAACGTGCTGGAGCAGGTGGGGTTCTCAGTCGAGTCGCATTCCGGTCTGTTTCCCCGCCGCGCCGCCGCCTGCCGATTGATCGTCGCGACGAAACAAAAACAAACGGCGGAGACGATTGGCGAGTGACCGGGCCTGCCGCTCACGGCGCGGGCAAACTCAGATCGCACCAGACGAGTCGATGGTCGGTGGCGTCTAACAATTCGGCGCCGGGTTCACCGGGCTCAGGCCAGAAGACGCCTGACTTGACGATCCGCAGTTCAGTGGAGGGCAGCACGTAGTCAATCCTCAGGTTGCCCACCTGGGGACCGAACTTGCCCGTGTCAAAGGACGGATTCCCAAGTTGGCGGCGATTGGCGACGCCGCTCAGACCAGCGGCGACACCTCCGGTGCTGGAGGGAATCGGCGTCGCGCGAATGCGACGATGGCGGAGCAACTGGAGGATTGGCCGTCCCGTACTTTCGCCATCCGCCGGGTCGGCGTTCAAGT
>JASMLW010000247.1 GCA_030748485.1 Pirellulaceae bacterium | reverse complement strand
CGTCCATTGCGTACGAATAAGCGGCGCCCGACTTGAGCACCTCCAAACTGCGATGCGCGTCCAGCCCGCATCGTTCGGCCAGCGCCAGTCCCTCGGCGAGCGCAGCCCGGTTCAGGCCCAGCACCAGGTTGACGACGAGCTTCATCTGAGCGCCGGCGCCGCACGGGCCGAGATGGAAAATGCGTTCCGTCCATGCTCGCAACAGGTCGCGTTGAGCGTTCACATCGGCGTCTCGACCGCCGACCATCAGCACGATATCGCCCGTGCGAGCCTGCTGGCTGGAGCCGGCGACGGTGGCGTCCAGGTAGCCGACCCCGCGCGAGACGAGCCGCTGGCCGAGCGCCGCCGTTCGCTCGGGATCTCCCGTCGTGGTGTCGACCAGACACGTTTTGCGCGGAATGTCAGCGATCGCGTCCTCCACGACTTGCTCGACGCAGTCGGAGTTGGGCAGGCAGAGCACGACGGTCCGGCAAGTGCGCAGCACGGCCTCGGACGACTCGGCGACTACGCCGATCTCAGCAAATTCGCGACGGCGATCGGCGTCGATGTCGAAACCCATCAACGAATACCCGGCGGCGCTCAATCGAGCCGCCAAGGCGCCACCCAACAGGCCCACGCCAACCATGCCAATTGAATCCGCCATGCGTCCGCTCCCTCCATCGCTGACACGAGCCGCCACCGATCGAATCGTCATCGAATCATCAACGAATCGATCGCCGACATCAGTGTAGCGATCAGCGGATCGCGCGCGGACGGTCTATTGGCCAACTGCGAACTCAGCTTCGCCGGCTCGCGTCTTCCTGCGTTCCTGGCGAAACGCCGCCGAAGATCTCCGCCGCAGCGCGGCTCCCGTCGCGATCTTGGCCAAGTCGTCCACGTCGAACGGTCTGTAGAAGATTTGACTGACCCCCAATTCCAGCAGCATTCTGCCGAGCATGAGCTCCACCTCAGAAGCCATGAAGTAGATCACCGGCGGGTCGTCGAATTGCAGGAGCTTGTAGACCAGGTGGTGGCCCTGTCCGTTGTCCAAGTCCAAGTTGACAAAAACAACTTGGAAATCGTTGTCGTCGAACAGAATCTCCGCAGCCTCGTCATAGTCGCCCGTCGCGCGGCAGACGAAGCCCGACGCCGTGAGCGACTCGACCAATTCGTTTCGGGAAGACTTCGAAGAATCGGCAAGAAAAGCCGATAGCTTCCTCGTTGAGACCGTGTCGTTACCCATCAAAGATGAGCTCCAGATTTCCGCGCCAAGCCAAATCGACTACGGAACCATAGCTCGCAACCGCCGCGTCTCAAGTTTCAGCCCGCCGGGCGTCGATCGAATCGACAGGTGTCGAATGGTATTGCCGGAGGCGCCGACGGGAGTGTCTATCCGGGTGAGTTCGATCGCGCCGGCGGCTTACCGACGCATTTGAATCCGTTGGCTGACTCGTTGCTGGGGTCCGAGCGCAACGCCGATCCAACCGTCCTCAATCTGGAATTGAGTAACTTGCAGGTCCGACAATCGCGGGTCGGAAGCGATCTGAGCGTTGATCAGATTGAACGATTGCGATTTAGAGAACACCTTGGTGAAGATCGCTCGCAGCGGGAAGCGATCGCGAAATCCAAGTTCCCCCGACAGTTCGATGATGCCGTCGCGGACCAGATTCGCATGTAGTTGTGTGGAGTCGGGACGGTAGGTGACGTGCACGCCAAAGTCGCGCCACCGCTTGCGTCCGCTGTGCAACTCGGCGATGGCGATGCGAATATGCACCAAGCCGTCTTCACAGCGGACAACGACCGGCTCCTTGTCGGCGAACTGGATCACCACGTTGTCGGGCGCATTTTCGGGAAACGGAACTTGATGTCCGATCAACTCGCTCATCTGCTGATACAATTCGTCGAGCCTGGTTCGCTTGCCGGCGAGTTTCGAGCCGCCGACGGCGTTGTTCAACGCCGACTCGTGGACCTGCACGCTGAGCAGACTATCTTGTGGGGCGCGGGGCCGCGGCGTAAAAGCGGCCAGTTGGTCGTTGCCGGCCAGACGGAATCGGGCCACCAATCGTTCGGCCGTCGTTTGCATGTCGGTGGCGAGGGGATTGAGCCGCAATCGCTTTAGCGGCTCCATGACGGTCTTCTCGACCTTGGCGCCGGCAAAGTCCAGCCGATTGTGAATCTCGACATTGAATCTGCCCGCCACTTTGTCGGCGACCATGTCGTCCATTTCGTATTGGGCGTTCCGCCGCACGCTGTCGTACTGTTGGAGAGCGATCGACCGAGCCAGCAGGTTGAGCAGCGGCAACGAGTCGAAGCCCGTTCTCAGACCGACCAGATCGGATCGTGAGTCGGCGGCGGCCACAGCTCGCGTGACGACGGCTCCCCGCGGGGTGACGGTCAACACTTTGCGAACTCGATACTCGGCGACGCCGTCTTGAAACGTCGTCACCGGGCCGCGCGTGGACGCCGTCTCGGAAAGCACAACGCCCGACGCCTCGACAGCCATTTGCCAACTCGCCGAGTTGGGCATCAAGATCATTTTCAGCACGGCGGACGTCTCGCTCGTCCCGGTCACTCGCGCGCCGACGACAAAGCCTTGCACGTCCTCTTGAACGTCGTCGGGCACGGGCAACAGTCGATTCGCGAACGCTTCCGACAGGGCGATCCGCACATTGGCGTTGCGATAGTACGTCGTCAGGTGCTCCGCCAGGCGTCGATGATCGTCGCGTTCGGACCACCGCAGCGCGTCGCCGACTTCGGCAATTCGGACGGCCGTCTTCAACGTCGGGTTCTCCTCGTACGACTCGAGCTCGTTCAGCAAATACCGCAAGTCCACGGTCTCACTCGACCAGGCGCCTAGCAAGCGAAGGTAGTTTTGGATCGAGGGCCGTTGCAGGAACTCCTGCTGGCGGTCCGTCAACTTGGGCGAGTCGCAGCGGCGGAGCACGCGCCGCGCGTGAGTCCGCATCTGTTCGACATCCGGCTCGCCCGCCTGCGCCAATTCCGCCGTGGCGGCGCAGTCAAAAAATGCCTCCCAGCCGACCGCGTTGAGCTCCTTCAGATCGTTCCGCAACGCCTCAACCGAAGGTCGCCACGCTTCATCATCGCTGAGTCGAGCGGTCAGACTCGCGGCCCGCGCCGACTCGTGCACCGCCAGCCAAACGATCAACCGGCGATGCAGCGCGTAGCGAGCTCGCAGCAAGTTGCTGCGCATTTTCGGAGCATTGGTTTGATCGGCTAAGGCGATCGCTTCGGCCGCCCGCTGCTCGATTCGAGTCAGCGTGTCCCGCACGGCCGGCAGCGCCAGCGATTCAATTCTGTGCAGAGCTTCCAAGTCGGCCATCACCGCGTCGCACCAAGGCTTCGTGTACTCGTGGTCCATCAAACCTTCGAGCAAGGCGAGCAATGAGTTGGGATAGGGCCAGACCGTTTTCCGGTAACGGGTCGCGTCGAGTGATTGACGTCGGAGAGGCGACACCGGCTCAACCGGATTCGGCAACGAAGCGATTCGCATCGCCTGTGCGGGTTGGGAGCGGGCCGACGCCTCGACGACTGGCAGCGGGGGAGCCTCTGGGATTCGCGGCGCCGAGTGCTTGCTGGCGACTGGCGGCAGAATTCGCGCCGACTGGGGCGGCGCGGTGAATGCGCTCAGGTCGTCCAACTCGCGCGGCCGCTCCTCGGGGGCGATGTCGACGACCACCGGTGTCCAATGGGGAGGCGCCGGTTCATCAACCACATTCTCTGCGTTTGGGCCGGCGTCGCTCACTGGATCTTCGGCGGCCTGTCGATCGACCCAGCCTTCGTCCGTCCGCCACGCCTGCGGGGCGAGCATGCTAAGCAAAAACAGGCATCCAACAATGGCGATGTAGGGCCAAGTGGGAGTCTGCGAATTTTCCGTCATTCTAGATCTCTCAATGCGCATTGGTGAGCGCCAATTGACTCATCTAGAAAAATCGGTATTCGCCGGCCCAAAGTGGCAATGCCATTTTCGCTCGCAATCATTTCAACCCCATTTTCGCAGATCGCGCAATCCGCAAACTCGCCCGTGCCGGAACAGCTTGCCGCCAGCGGCCGCTCCCAGAAGACGCGCGGCGTTCACGCCCCAATCCGCCGCAGGCGGCAGAGGCCGTGCTTGAGCACGGGCCGCCACCGCGTTCCAGCATTTCGTCGCGGCTGCAAACAACATTCAAAAGAATAGGGGCGTTTACGCCCCAATCCGCCGCAGGCGGCATAGGCCCGTGCTTGAGCACGGGTGAACCACACGCGGCGGCGGCAACCAGACGTTCCACACTCGCGTCGCCCCGCGCCACCGCGTTCCAGCAATTCGCGGCGGCCGCAACCAACGCTCCATTCCCAAACGACAGGGGCGTTTACGCCCCAATCCGCCGCAGGCGGCATAGGCCCGTGCTTGAGCACGGGTGAACCACACGCGGCGGCGGCAACCAGACGTTCCACACTCGCGTCGCCCCGCCCCACCGCGTTCCAATAATTCGCGGCGGCTGCAAACAACGTTCAAAAGACCAGGGGCGTTCACGCCCCAATCCGCCGCAGGCGGCAGAGGCCCGTGCTTGAGCACGGGTGAACCACACGCGGCGGCGGCAACCAGACGTTCCACACTCGCGTCGCCCCGCGCCACCGCGTTCCACACAGCTATTGCCCTTGGTGACGCCACCTGGTCGCTGTCATCTCTCCTCTCCTCCCATCAACACGGTGTCGTCGTGTTCGTAGGCGGGGGAACAGCAGCAGAGTAGACGCATCGAGACGTCGCTGGTGTTCGTCAATTGATGCGGCGCGCCGGAAGGGATGGCGATCGCGTCGCCCGCTGCGATGTCGCGGATGTCGTCGCCAACCCGCATGCGGCCCGCTCCGGTCAAGATGAAGTAGATCTCCTCGGTCCGAGGATGGTGGTGAAGTGTCGTCGACCCACCGGGTGCGAGTCGCGCTTCGGCCAAACTCTGGTTGCGAATGACCGAGTTGCGGTGTGAAAGCAACTCGCGAATCTCCGATCCGTCCTTGGTGATGTAAGGCGTCACCCGATCAATGTTCACGACGTCCATGGTTTCGCTCACTGGCCATCACTGGCGGATAAATCGGTGTCGGTCGCCGCCAACAGCAGGAGCGCGACCTGTGCGGGTGGGTACTCCCGGACGTCCCAGTCTCCAGCGGGCAGAGCGTCTGGCGAGAACTCGGTGTCGGATTCGACCACCAAGGCGCTGCCGACGGGCGCCGTGGATTGAAAGCGGGAGATCAACTCGCACATCTCCACCTGCCGCGACAGATAGAAGGCGTAGGGTGGTGAGAAGAACACGACCCACGGTCGGTCGCGGGGAAACTCGACTTGATCGACCCAATAGAAGGTATCGCCGCGAACGATCTCCAAACGATCGTCCAGGCCGAGCGCTCGGGCGTTTGTCTCGATCAGAGCGGCGGTGGGGAAGTGCTGCTCGAATGCAGTACCCGACGCGGCCCCCCGGCTGATCGCCTCGATGACAATCGCCCCGGTTCCGGCGAACAAATCGATCGCGTGCAAGCCTTCAATACGGGGTCCGACCAGATTGAAAACGGCTTCGCGGACGCGATCCTTCATCGGTCGCGTGTTCGGATCGCCGTGATACGCCAGGCGACTTCCCCTCAGTTTGCCGCCGATCACACGCAGTTCCGTGGGGGAGTTGGCCGCCCCTGCCTGCCGTTCTCGTTTGCGTTTTTTGGGCATCGTTGAGACGGGTCCGTCGCCGGCGGAGTGCTCGGCGTCTTCTGATATTTCGCTGACTTTGGTATCTTAGGAGCCGCCGTGCGGAAATTGAAGCGGTCCGCTGTGGGCTGACTTGGCGCAGGCACCGGGAGCGGACAAGGACGAGAATCACGCCGGACGAGAATCGCGCCGGCGGTCGTCCCCTTGGCCGGCCGTCCTTGGCGAGAACAACTCGACGCTGAGCAGCGTAACGGAGTGGTTCAGCCTCAGCCTTCAATGCGCCGTACTATGACACAGGAAAACACCATGAGTACTTCTTTCTCCCGGGCCTGCGGATCGCGATCCTCTGTTGCCGGGCTGCTGGTGGCGGCGGCGGTCGCGGTCTGCGGCGGCAACTTGCGGGGCCAGGACGAAAAGAAAGACGACGAAACGACGGACAAGGCGGCCGAATCGCAGGCCGATGCGGCGAAGGCGGACGGCGGCGAGAAGTTCCAGGATCTCTACGAAGATTGGAAAATGGCCCTCACCAAGCTCCGCAAACTCAAAGCGGACGCCGTGGCGGCGGACGAGGAGAAACGCCAGGAGTTGCAGCAACAGTGGGACGCGGCGATCGCGGAGACGGAGACGCTGTTGGTGAAGATGCGGACGATCGGCGCGGAGGAATTCACGGCCGCGCCCAATCAAGACCGTCGCGTCAGTCGTTTTCTCGCCAAACTCTTGACCGACGACGTGCGGGGAGATCGATACCAGCCGGCCCTCCAGCTCGGCCAACTCTTGCTGGACAAGAAATGCGAGATCAAGACAGTTTTCACCGACGCGGCCGAAGCAGCCTATTCGGTCGATAAATACGATCAGGCCGAGAAGCTCTTCAAGATGGCCGACTCAAACGGTTCGTTGAGCCCCGAGAATCGCTTGTACCTGGAGTCGATTCCCGAATACAAAACGTTTTGGAAACGTGAGCTGGAACTGCGGAAGGCGGAAACGGAAGCCGACGATCTGCCGCGCGTTAAACTCCAAACCAATCGCGGCGATTTGGTGATCGAGCTGTTTGAGAACGAGGCTCCCGAAACGGTTGGCAACTTCATGTATCTTGTCAAGAGTCAGTTCTACGATGGGCTCGTCTTCCACCGCGTGCTGCCGAACTTCATGGCTCAAGGCGGCTGCCCGGTCGGCGACGGAACGAGCGGGCCGGGATACAAGATTTACTGTGAATGCAATCAAGAGAACGCGCGGATGCACTTTCGCGGCACGCTCAGCATGGCTCATGCCGGACAGGACACGGCTGGGTCGCAGTTCTTCATCACGTTTCGGCCGACACCTCACCTCAACAAGCGTCACACGGCCTTTGGTCGAGTCATTGAGGGATTGGATGTGCTGGAGAAGATTCAACGCCGCGATTTAACCGCGCCCAAACCACCCAAGGCCGATCGCATATTGAAGGCGGAAGTGATCCGCGAAAGAGATCACGAGTACGCCCCAAACAAAGTTCAATAGACAACGCCGGCCCGCCTCGTTCTGGCTGTTCCAAGTAATCACGGAGAAACGTCCATGCTGTTCCGCCTTTCGCTCAACGCCCTGGTGTTAACTCTGAGCGCAAGCCTGTTGTCCGCACCTTCGTTCGGACAGGAAGAAAAAGAACAAGAGAAGCCGCCTGAGAAACAAGCGGAGAAAAAGCAGGACGCTGAGACTCCCGAGTTCGGGGTGGTCTTCGAGAAGTTTCAGACTCTCGAAGACGAACTCGACGCACTCGAAAAACAGTACGCGCAGGCGACCAGCAACGCTGAGAAACGGGCGATCTATAAACGATATCAGCCCAAAGTTGACGAGTTGAACAAGCTGCTCAAGCCGCTCCGGCGAGCCGCGTTGGCGGCTTACAAGGCGGCTCCCAATGAGAGTGACGACGTGAAGACCACCCTCGTCGGCATGCTTGCCAACCACATTCGTTTTGACGAGTACGACGAGGCGTTGGACATCGCCAAACCGCTGATCGACAACGATTGTGGAATCCGCGCCGTAGACCTGTATATGGGAATCGCCGCCTATTGTACGAACGACTTCGAGGCCGCCGGAAAACACCTCGAGGCGGCGAAAGAATCGAAAGTCATCGACGGCATGGGCAGCAAGTACTTGGATGAGCTCGACGATACGATTAAGAAATGGGCGAAAGAAAAAGCCGCTCGCGACGCCGAAAAGAAGGCCGACGATTTGCCGCGCGTTCGCTTGACGACATCGAAAGGCGATATCGTTGTCGAACTGTTCGAGAACGAAGCCCCCAAGACGGTCGCCAACTTCGTCCATCTCGTCGAACAAGAATTCTACAACGGGCTCACGTTTCACCGCGTGTTGGCCAGCTTTATGGCGCAAGGCGGTTGTCCCAGGGGCGATGGAGAGGGCGGACCGGGTTACAACATCCCCTGCGAGTGCTATGAAGAAAATGCTCGCATGCACTTCCGCGGGTCGCTCAGCATGGCCCACTCCGGAAAAGACACGGGTGGCTCACAGTTCTTCCTGACGTTCGTCCCGACCACTCATCTTGACGGCAAGCACACCGTATTTGGACGAGTCATCGCGGGGCACGAGCATTTGTCAAAACTGCAGAGGCGCGATCCCGATCCGAGGCGACAGGGTCAACCGGATCCGGATCAGATCATCAAAGCCGAAGTGATTCGCAAACGAGAACACGAGTACAAACCGACGAAGGTCGAAATGTAGCGGCTCGCTATTCGCCAGGTCGCTTCGTCGGCGGGAGGCGGTGAATCGTCCTGCCGGGCGATCGCGCGAAGCATCGTCACCTGTGCTCGCTTGGCCCGGTGCCCGACGCGCAAGTGAGCGCGACGGGCGTCGACTGTGTGACAACGCACAGTCGCTTCTGTGCGCGGCGAACTATGCTTCGTCGTTCGTTCATGCTGCGTTGTTCATCGCGCATCAGATGGTCGTGAAAGGGAGCGTGGAATGTCCTGGAAAACCGACTCGGGGCCAACTGTCGAGCCCGTCGTGTCGTCGCGGTTGGCGAAGTTCGTCGGATTCATCGCTTTCTTCGCCGGCATGGTCGCGGCCGGGCTCTACATCACTCTGTTCTGGTTTTGGGCGCCTGACGATGATTACGAAACGTTGATTGAAACCAAGCGTCGCGCTCAAGCCCAGGCTGCCTCGGTGGCCGTTGGCGGCGGCCGTTCCGCCTTCAACTACGACAACGCGATCATCGAGAAATCGGAGATCCTTCGAGGTGGTCCGCCGATCGACGGAATCCCGGCCATCACCAAACCGTCTTTTGTCGCGGCCGCTGAGACTCGCTTGCCGGACGACGACCGGGTGATCGGAGTCGTTGAAGGAGACCAAGCGAAGGCGTATCCACTCCGCATCCTGACCCATCACGAAGTCGTCAACGATCGAATCGGCGAGACGCCGATCGCCGTCACTTACTGCCCACTGTGCGATTCATCGGCCGTCTTCGACGCTCGCATCGGCGATCGCGAGATCGAGTTCGGAGTCTCGGGGCTGCTGTACAACAGCAACGTTCTCATGTACGACCGCGGCTCGGAGAATCCAAGCCTCTGGTCGCAACTGAAACAGGTCGCCGTCGCCGGCGAACACGTCAACGACCGGCTCCGCATGACGCCTTTCGAAGTCAGCACCTGGAAAACTTGGCGAGAAAAACACCCTGAAACGCTTGTCATGTCGACTCAAACGGGTTTTGGGCGCAACTATAACGTCGATCCGTACGACGGCTACGTCGACTCGCCGATACTGATGTTTCCTGTCAAACCGACCGACCAGAAGACGCGGCTACCCGCAAAAACACTGGTGCTGGGCGTGTGGACGGAGAAGGGCGCAAAGGCCTATCCCGTCAAGGCCTTACGGGAGCGGGGCGAGTGGCCGGATGTCGTCGGGGGAGAAACTATCACGCTCCGCGGCGAACCATCCTCCAACTCGCTCGTAGTGGTACAGTCCAACCCAAGTGTCCAATGGGTCTACGGACTCTGGTTTGCCTGGTATGCGTTCCACCCGGAAACTGAACTCTTCGGGGATGTTGCCACTGATGACGACCCTGCACAATAACGGCCCAAATTCGTCAAATTGCCGTTCGGTGTTTGACCTCCCCCCAAAAACGGCTATCGTCGTATTGTGCTCAACAGGGGCGCTCAAGTGACTCGAGTACTTGAGGCCAAATCGTTCAGCGGGATCTCGACGGGAACCAACCAAGACTATCGCTCCCCCGCCATGTCCGATTGGTACTATCAAATAACGACGGGCGAGGTCGGACCGCTCTCTTCAAGTGAGTTGCTTGACGCAATTCGCGGGGGAGCTGTCATTCCGGCTACGCCCATCCGCAAAGGCGATTCGCAATGGGTCGATGCGGAGAGTGTAAACGGGCTCTTTGAAGCAGTTCACAAACTGCGAATCTATTACTGCCCGTATTGCCAAGCCCGTTGTGAGAAACCGCCCACCACATGCCGCTCTTGCCACCGCTGGTTTGAGATCAGCGAGAAGTTCCGCGATCCACGAGAGCCGAAAAACAACGGCAAGGCGAAAACGGGGTTCCGCGGGTGGGTAAAAAACCTCATGGTGAACGACGACGATTAGCCGTAACCTTTGGAAATTAAACGGCTTATGTCGGTTTCCACCCGCGTTCTGCGGCGCTCAGCCCATTGACGAACCGTCATTCTTGGCGTAGCCTCACTCTCTTCGCACCTATCTCGATTCGTGATTCTAGCGAATCGCAGGATTTCAACCACTAATTCTACGTCCACCATGCACATTAAGTCGCTCCAGGTCTTTTGCGACGTCGTGAACCGCCGCAGTTTCTCGCGGGCGGCTGACAAGAACGGCATTTCCCAGTCGGGAGCCAGCCAAATGGTCCATCAGTTGGAGGACCGGCTGGGCGTCAAACTGATTGATCGCTCGAAGCGCCCCTTCGTGCTCACCCAGGAGGGCGAGACCTATTACCTTGGCTGCCGCCGCATCATTGCTGAATACAAAGCGTTGGAGGAACGAGTCCGCGCGGCGCACAAGCAGATGGCCGGGCAAGTCCATGTGGCTTCGATTTACTCGGTCGGCTTGAGCTTCATGAAGGAGTTCGTCCAGGAGTTCTCGAAGCTCTACCCGCAGGCTCAGGTGCGACTTGAGTACGCGCACCCGGACCGCGTGTACGAATTGGTGCGGAACGGCCAAGCGGATCTGGGATTGGTCAGTTATCCGCAGGCATCGCGAGTTCTGGAAGCGACGCCGTGGCGGGAGGAGCCGATGGTGTTGGTGATGGCTCCGAATCATCCGCTGGCAAGCCGACGCGAGGTGACCATTGCGGACCTGAATGGTGTGGAGATGGCCTGTTTTGATCAGAACCTGCGCATTCGTCGCGAGATCGATCGAGTGCTGGCCCAAGCCGGCGTTTCGACTCGCGTCGCCGTCGAGTTCGACAACATTGAAACGCTCAAGCGAGCCATCGAGATTAACGCTGGGGTGAGCATTCTGCCGGAAGCGACCGTCAGTCGCGAGCGGGAGTACGGCTCGCTGATCAGCGCCCGGCTCGCTGGCCAACCACTGAATCGACCGGTGGGGATCATTCACGGCCGCAGTAAGCAACTCGGCGAAACGGCTCAGCGATTCATGCAGCTCTTGCTCACTTCCGGCGACGCCGCAGTGGAAGCTAACGCGGCCGGTGATCCACTCACGACCGAAAGCAGTGGCCCGATAGCCGCCGACACATCACCTGGCGCGGCGGAGACGACCAAAGCGTAGCCGCCGGTCGAGATCCATCGACGACAGGCCGCACGCAACCAGTCACAACACAAATCAACCATGGCATCACAAGAGAATTTGGTGAACCGGATGACCAGATTTAACCCGTACGGATTCCCCGCCAAGCAAGGGCTGTACGACCCGGCGAATGAGAAGGACAGTTGCGGCGTCGGTTTCGTCGCGCATATCAAGGGCTGGCGTTCTCATCAGATTGTGCTGGACGCCGACGAAGTGCTGCGGAACATGAACCACCGCGGCGCCTGTGGCTCCGAGCCGAACACGGGAGACGGCGCGGGCATCCTGACGGCGTTGCCGCATGAGTTCTTGCAAAAGGCGGCGGCCGCCGCGCTGGGAGTCGAGTTGCCGGAACCGGGGAAATTCGGTGCGGGAATCGTGTTTCTACCGACCGACGACGCGGAACGGACCAAATGCAAACAGGCGATTGAAGCGATCGTCGCCGAGCAAGGTCAACGGTTGGTCGGTTGGCGCACGGTGCCGACGGAGAGCGAGCAAGCGGACATCGGACCGACGGCGCGGGCCGCCGAACCGGCGATGGAGCAAGTCTTCGTCGCTGCGAGTGAAGGACTGGCGGGCGACGATTTCGAACGCCAGCTCTATTTGATCCGCAAGCGAGCCAGCCATCTGCTCCGCAATGACTCGAGCTTGCGGCAATCGCACCTGTTCTACATCTGCAGTCTGTCAACGAAAGTCTTGATTTATAAGGGCATGCTCACGCCCGACCAGCTGTTGCCCTACTTCCCCGATCTATCCGACCCCGACTACACGACCCATTTGGCGATGGTGCACTCGAGATTCTCGACGAACACATTTCCCAGTTGGGATCGCGCTCAGCCCAATCGATTCATGTCGCACAACGGCGAGATCAACACGGTCAAAGGAAACATCAACTGGATGCGAGCCCGCGAGGGCGTTGTCGAGAGCGATCTTTTCGGCGACGAGTTGAGCAAGCTGTTTCCGATCATCGAACCCGAGTGTTCGGACTCGGGGACCTTTGACAACGCGCTTGAGTTCTTGCTGATGACCGGCCGCACTTTGCAGGAAGCCGTCATGATGATGATCCCTGAGGCGTGGCAAAACCACGACACGATGCCCGAGAGCAAGCGGGCGTTCTACGAATTTCATTCGTCGCTGATGGAGCCGTGGGACGGCCCGGCTTCGATCGCGTTCACGGACGGCCACTACATCGGCGCGGTCTTGGACCGCAACGGGCTCCGCCCCAGCAGGTATTACTTGACGCACGACGATCGGGTCATCATGGCCAGCGAAGTCGGCGTCTTGCCGGTGGATCCCAAGATCGTCAAGGAAAAGGGACGACTGCAACCGGGACGCATCTTCCTCGTCGACTTCGCCGAGGGGCGATTGATCCCGGACGGAGAAGTCAAGAGCGAGTTCGCTGGGCGGCGGACGTACGGAGACTGGCTCCGGGAGAACCGGATCGAGTTCAGCGATATGCATACGGAAGAGGAGCCGCACGGCTTCGATCCCGCTTCGTTGCTGCCGCGGATGAAGGCGTTCGGGTACACGGCCGAAACAATGAAGTTCATGCTGATCCCCTTGATTCACGAAAAACGCGACCCGGTGGGATCGATGGGGAACGACGCGGCGCTGGCCTGCCTCAGCGACGAGCCGCGGATGATCTACGACTACTTCAAACAACTCTTCGCGCAGGTCACCAATCCCGCTGTCGACTCGATTCGCGAAGAGATCATCATGTCTCTGGAGTGCTACATCGGGCCCGAGCAGAACTTGCTCGACACTTCCCCGGAACATTGTGCGCGGTTGCGAATCCCTCACCCAATCATCACCAATGAGGAACTGGCGGCGCTCAAGCACATCAGTCTGCACGGTTGGCGAGCGCGGGTGATCGACATCACCTATCCCAAGAGCGAAGGTCCGGCAGGATTGGAAAAGACGCTCGATCGAATCTGCGCCGAGGCGGAGCAGGCGATCGATGAGGGTGACAGCTTGGTCATCATGTCCGATCGCGAAGTGGGAGCGGAGCGGTTGGCTTGCAGCGCTCTGCTGGCCAGCGGAGCCGTGCACCAACACCTGGTTCGCTGCGCAAAGCGAACTCGAATCGGCATCGTGCTGGAAACGGCCGAAGCTCGCGAGGTCCACCACCACTGCTTGTTGATCGGATTCGGGGCCGACGCGGTCAATCCCTACCTGGCCTTTGAGTCGCTTTGGCAGGCGCGCCGCGATGATCTGTTGAGCGACGAATTCGACGACGACGACAAAATCGTCGCGGCTTATCGTACGGGCGTAAAAAAGGGAATGCTCAAGGTCATGGCGAAGATGGGCATCTCCACGCTGCAGTCCTACAAGGGCGCGCAGATCTTCGAGGCGTTGGGACTGCGGGACGAGGTGATCGATCGTTGCTTCGCCGGCACGGCCAGTCGAGTCCAGGGCGTCAATTTCGACGTGCTGGGCGAAGAGGCCCTCCGCCGCCACGAACTCGGCTATCCCGAACGTGAAGATCTTGAATCGGGGCTGCCCAACGAAGGTCAGTTTCATTGGCGAGCTAGAGGTGAACGCCACGCTTGGTCGCCGCAGGCGATCGCCGACCTGCAACTCGCCGCTCGCACGGATGACCGCGCCGCCTACGACCGCTTCGCCGCAATCGCCAATCAAGACGCCCGCGAGCACTGCGCGCTGCGGGGGCTGCTGACGTTTAAGGACGGCGTCAACGGCGGGCCGATTTCACTCGACGAAGTGACGCCGGCCAAAGAAATCGTCAAACGTTTTTGCACTGGGGCGATGAGCTTTGGTTCGATCTCAGCCGAGTCTCACGAAACACTCGCCATCGCCATGAACCGACTCGGCGGCAAAAGCAACACGGGTGAAGGAGGCGAGGATCCGGATCGATTCAACCCACTCCCCAACGGAGATTCCAAGCGGTCCGCGATCAAGCAGGTCGCTTCGGGCCGGTTTGGTGTAACGATCTGGTATCTCTCCAACGCCGACGAGTTACAGATCAAGATCTCGCAAGGAGCCAAGCCGGGTGAGGGCGGTGAGTTGCCGGGCCGCAAAGTCGACGACAACATCGCCCGCATCCGCTATTCGACGCCCGGCGTCGGCTTGATCAGTCCGCCGCCCCATCACGACATTTACTCGATCGAAGATCTTGCTCAACTGATTCACGATCTAAAGAACTCGAACCCCTCGGCGCGAGTCAGCGTCAAGTTGGTCTCGGAAGTTGGCGTGGGAACCGTTGCCGCGGGAGTGGCGAAAGCGCACGCCGATCACATCCTCATATCGGGCGACACGGGCGGAACGGGCGCGTCGCCGTTGACCAGCATCAAGCACGCCGGGCTGCCGTGGGAATTGGGAATCGCCGAAACGCACCAGACCCTGGTGATGAATGACCTCCGCAGCCGCGTCGTGTTGCAAACGGACGGCGGGTTGAAGACCGGCCGCGACGTCGTCATCGCCGCGCTGCTGGGCGCGGAGGAGATGGGGTTCTCGACGGCTCCGCTGGTCACACTCGGGTGCGTCATGATGAGGAAGTGTCACTTGAACACCTGCCCGGTGGGCATCGCCACACAAGATCCGGACCTCCGTGAAAAGTTCTCCGGCGCTCCCGAGCACGTGGTCAACTACCTGTTCATGGTCGCCGAAGAAGCCCGCCAGATCATGGCTCAACTCGGCTTTCGCACGCTGGACGAGATGATTGGCCGCGTGGACGCGCTGGACGCGCAGGCGGCGATCGATCACTGGAAGGTCGACGGGTTGGACCTGACGCCGATCCTCCAACCGGCTCCCAAGCCGCGAGACGATGTGGAAGTTCGCTGCACGATTGAGCAGGATCACGGGCTCGAGTTGGCGCTCGACAACCGCTTGCTGGAATTGGCCGAGCCGGCGCTGGCGGGCGGTGACGCCGTTTTCGAAGAGTTGCCGATCATCAATACGAACCGCACAGTCGGCACGATATTGAGCCACAACGTCGTGATGCGGTGCGGCGAACTCGGCCTCGACCCGGGCTCGATTCACTTCAAGTTCCACGGTTCGGCTGGCCAGAGTTTTGGAGCCTTCTTGGCGCGAGGAGTCAAGCTGGAGCTGGAAGGCGATGCCAACGACTACGTTGGCAAGGGTTTGTCCGGCGGACAGATGGTGATCTATCCGCCGCGCGAGAGCAGCTTTGCGGCGGAGGACAACATCCTGGTCGGCAAT
Source organism: Pirellulaceae bacterium (assembly GCA_030748485.1). Classification (GTDB taxonomy): domain Bacteria; phylum Planctomycetota; class Planctomycetia; order Pirellulales; family Pirellulaceae; genus JASMLW01. Next base: position 4,366 of record JASMLW010000247.1, on the reverse strand, counting down.
GTTGTGCTCTACGGAGCGACCGGCGGCCAGGCGTTTTTCCGCGGCCGCGCGGCGGAGCGATTCTGCGTTCGCAATAGCGGAGCGACTGCGGTGATCGAAGGCGTTGGAGATCACGGTTGCGAATATATGACTGGCGGTGTGGCCGTCATTCTCGGTCCCACCGGCCGCAACTTCGCCGCGGGCATGTCCGGCGGCGTCGCCTACGTCTGGGACGCCGCGGGCGATTTCCCCATTCGCTGCAACTTGGCGATGGTCGAGCTGGAGCCGGTGACGGCGGAAGAGGATGTCGCGCAACTCCGCGAACTCGTTCAACAACATCAAGAACTGACTGGCTCAGCGGTCGCCGAGCGTGTGCTCGACAGCTGGCCTGACACATTGGATCAGTTAGTGAAAGTGATGCCCACGGACTACAAACGTGTGCTCGAGGCTCAAAAGCAACAAGCTGAAGGAATCAACGCCTGAGCAACGATCGTATTGTGCGAGCCGTTGAAAATGATTCACGTAACGCGACGGGCGGGAGAGCCGCCGCGAACCAGAGAAACGATCGAGGATAGACTGCATGGGCAAGCCAACCGGGTTTAAGGAATTCGACCGGGAAGTCGTTCCCTATCGGGAACCGCTCGAGCGCATCGAGGATTACGGAGAGATCTTCACCGATCCGCCCCAGTCGCACCTGCAGACTCAAGGTGCGCGGTGCATGGATTGCGGAGTGCCTTTTTGCCAATCGAATTCCGGCTGCCCGATCGACAACCTGATCCCGGAGTGGAACGACTTGGTCTATCGCGGTCGTTGGCGGGAAGCGTTGGATCGACTGCACCGCACAAACAACTTCCCCGAGTTCACAGGGCGAGCCTGTCCGGCTCCGTGCGAAGGCGCGTGCGTGTTGGGAATCACAGACCCGGCCGTGACGATCAAGAACATCGAGAATGCCATCGTCGATCGAGGATTCGCCGAAGGTTGGATCACCCCCCATCCTCCGCGGATCCGAACGGGAAAGAAGATCGCCATCGTCGGCTCGGGTCCGGCCGGACTGGCGGCCGCGGCGCAGCTGAACTCCGTCGGGCACTCGGTCACTGTTTACGAGCGGGCCGACCGCATCGGCGGGCTGTTGATGTACGGCATTCCCAACATGAAGTTGGGGAAGGATGTCGTGCAGCGTCGGCTGGACCTGCTGGCAACCGAGGGCGTCAAGTTCGTCATCAACGCCAACGTCGGCGGCGACGTCGATCCGGTCGAACTTCGCGAGACGAACGACGCGCTGTTGCTGGCGACGGGAGCCACCAAGCCTCGCGATCTGCCGATCCCCGGCCGCGATCTCGGCGGCGTTCACTTCGCCATGGAGTTTCTCACCAAGAACACCAAGAGTCTTCTCGACAAGCAGCGCGGCGACGACTTCATTACGGCGGCGGACAAGGACGTGATCGTCATCGGCGGCGGCGACACGGGCTGTGATTGCATCGGCACCTCGGTCAGGCACGGCTGCAACAGCCTGGTCAACTTTGAACTGCTGCCTCAACCTCCAGCCAAGCGCGCTAAGGACAATCCCTGGCCTCAGTGGCCGCAGATCTACCGCACCGATTACGGCCATGTGGAGGTGAAAAAGAAGTTTGGCCAGGATCCTCGCGAGTACTGCATTCTCTCGAAAGAGTTCCTGGACGATGGCGATGGCAACGTGGCTGGAGTTCGCACGATGGAAGTGGAATGGGAAAAAGACGACGCGGGCCGCTGGCAAATGTCCGAGGTCGCAGGTTCAGAACGCGAGTGGGAGGCTCAACTGGTCCTGCTCGCGATGGGCTTCCTCGGCCCCGAACAAGTTGTCGCCGAGATGCTGGGCGTCGACTGCGACGAGCGCTCAAACTACAGAGCGACGCACGGTCGATTCGCGACGAACCTTCCCGGCGTGTTCGCGGCCGGCGATTGCCGCCGCGGTCAATCGCTCGTCGTTTGGGCGATCAATGAGGGTCGCGGAGCGGCTCGCGCAGTCGACCACTTCCTGATGGGTCGCAGTTCGCTACCCGCGCCGGGTTGAGTGCCCGCTAGGTCGGCTTCTTCAAGCGGCCAATGAACTCGCACGCCACCATATAGCGACCGCCTTCTTTAACGCAGCGGACGACACGGGCGGACGTGTACGAGGGCCGCTGAGAGCTTCCCAACATGATCACCAAGTTGCGGGACGGCGGTTTCGTGTGCGAATAGAAGGCGATGCCCGTCTGCGACAAGTCTTTTGACTGCACCTTGACGAACGTATCGTCGGGTGGCAACGTCTTGCCGTTCCATCTGGAGATCGGCAAGTCGGTGTCAAAACTGACTCGCGGCGAAATGCGGCGGTCGTCGCCCAAGTCGACGTCGTGATCGGCGTCCGGTTGAAAGTCGGTCGATTCTGACATGCCAATTGTCCTTCGATCCGCGCGGAAATTCCGCTGTTGACTCCGGCTAGACGATGGGCTCCGAATGGGGGGCCGTGGGTATCTTCGGCATCTTCGGCGTCGATTCACTCGACTCGTGAGCCGACCGCGTCAACGCGGACGGTCGATGGGACGAGTTCTGAGTCTGCTCGATCCGCGTCTTCACCAGGTGCGGCATCCACAACGCCTTGTTCACTAACTCGATCAAGACATCCGGATCAAATGGCTTGCGCAGATAGTAGGCGCCGCCCGCGTCGTGACTTCGCCGAATGATATCCGGCATTTGGTTGGACGAGACGAACATCACCGGCACGTCGGTCAGGCCGATGCGATCGCGAATTTCCTGGCAGAGAGCCAGCCCGCTCTCTCCGTTCAGATTCACATCGCAGATGATCAAGTCGAGCGGCAGAGTTTGAGCCGCCTTGATGGCTGCTTCAGTATCGCGGGCGCAGTGGCATTCGTAGCCCGACATATCGAGCACGGCCGCCACGCCCGTCAGCGTCAACGGATCGGCGTCGACGATCAAAATCACCGGTTGCTCGGGAGCAAACGCATCCATCACTCTTTCTCCACCCTGGCTTGGTGTACGAATTGCTATCGAAACATAAGTCGCGTTTCCGCCGCGCTGGGGCGAGTTTTTTCACACTCGACTGCGGTCGACCAGCGCCATTCGCTGCAATCGTTAGGTGCCGCGCGACTATTGATTACCGGATTTTGAGTGTTTTCCTCGGATGGATCTCGTAGTTCCAATCGCCGTGGAAGTCGTGTCGCTTGATGATGCACTCTGCGAGAACCTCGTCCGATACTTTGATGCCCTTCGTGTAAGTCTTTGCATCAAGCCAAGCGTGAACTTCCAGGCCGGAAGCGGTGCGAGTGTTACCGATACTCGAGACGACAACCTCATGCGTTTCAAGCGGCACGCCTCGCCAATTCCGCGTGATGTGACAGAACAACCGGTGCTCGATCTTATTCCATTTACTCGTCCCCGGCGGGTAGTGGCAAACTTCGATGATCATTCCAGTCTGATCGGCTAGCCGCTGAAGCTCTAACTTCCAAAGCCGACTACGCGAACTATTGCTGCCACCGCTGTCGGCGGTGAGCAACAAGCGTTTGCGTGACCGGTACCGTTTTTCGCCCAGCTTCTTCCACCACAGACGAATTGCCGCAACTGTGAACTCTGCCGTATCGTGACTGATGCCGACAGACACGACGGCTTCATTACGGTGAATGTCATACACGCCGTAGGGCACGGCCTTGCCCTTCGTCTTGTCCGGAAAATCGTGCGTATCTGTCTGTCGTGGCTGGCCCTTCGGTTCGTACTCTTGGCCGCCATTGCTCTTGTTTCCAAAGGTTTCCTTCTTTTTCGTGTCCACGGACAAAGCCGGTTCGCCACGGTGCTTTCGAGCCTTCACGCGTGTGTTGATGTGCTCAAACTGGGCGTCGCGGTCTGGGTGCTGCTTCCCCTCACGTGTTTTGCGGTTGCCCTGTAGGCTATATCCCAATTCGACTAGCAGACCGCGAACAGTCGAGGCGCCGACTTCATACCCTTGGCTTCGTAGTTCTTCCGCAAGCGTCCGAGTGCTCTTGCATGTCCATCGCAGCGGATTGGTCGGTTCACCGCGAGTCGTCGGGGCAATCATCCTGTCCAATGCAGCAAGCAGTGAAGGTTGCTCCTCCTTACGCGACCGCCGACCCGCCCCTCTTCGACGTTGTCGCCCTGACGGAAGGGATTCGCCCGATTCGAGTTCTTTGATTCCAGTACGAATGGTGCGATCAGATATACCCGTCGCTTCGGCAACCGCAGCAATGCCACCGTGCCCCAACGATCTCGCTTCAATTGCGGCCCAGCGCCTGCGTCCGCGCTCATCCAACGACTCCGCAAGGTTGACAAACTTCTCGCGAATCCACTCAACGACGTGTCCATCCGGCATGCATCGAAGTATTCCCCAATCCCAGATACC
>JASMLW010000246.1 GCA_030748485.1 Pirellulaceae bacterium | reverse complement strand
CCGCGCGGAGAGCGACGAGCACGAGGTCAACGGACGAAGCGCGGTGTTCGATTCGCGTCGCTCCGCAACTCAGAGCTTTGCGCGGAGTGCGGGAATGATCTCCTGGGGGACAAACCGAGCCAACATTTCGTCCGTTGAGAGCGGAGTGATCTGCTTGATCAACGTGCTCGACACGTGAGCGAATTCCTCGTCCGCCATCAAAAACACCGTCTCGATTCCGGCGTCTAGTTGGCGGTTGGCCATCATCATCGTGAACTCGGCGGCGATATCGGTTAGCGGTCGGACACCGCGAATCATCACGCGGGCGTCGCATTCGCGGACGAAGTTGACGGCCAGCCCGGCGAATGTGCGAACCTCGACGTTCTCGATCGGCGAGGTCACCTCGACTACCAAACTAACTCGCTCGTCCGGCGAGAAGAGCGGTGTCTTTTCGGCGTTGACGCCCACACCCACGATCAGTGTGTCAACCAACCGCGCACTTCGCTGGATGACGTTTAGATGGCCCAGGGTGATGGGGTCAAACGAGCCCGTGTAGACCGCCGTGCGGGGGTTGGACATCCGTCCGCTCCTGAGATCTCAGATAAGAACTGAACTTCACATTGTACGCATGATGATGGCCGAGCGAATCAGCTGGACCGCAGGACATCGATTAGCCGGTCGATGTCATCGTCGTTGTTGTAGGCGTGGGCGGCGACCCGCAGGCGACCGTCGCGACAACTCACCACGACCCCCGCCTCAAGACAGCGTCGCCGCAACGCGACCGAATCACAACCCGGCAGCGTAAACGAGACAATGCCCGACTGCTCGGACAAATCCACTGGCCCGGCGATCTCCCCGCCCACCTCGGCGACGCGACTTCGTACATGAGCCGCCACGTCGAGCACTCGGTCGGCGAGCCGATGGTCCTGCGGCCCCAATCCGAAACGCCGCAACAGACCCAGGCTGGCGGCCAACCCACAGAGGCCGAGCATGTTGTGCGAGCCGCCCTCGAATCGCCGCGCGTCCGCTCGCAACGCGAACTCGACTCGACTGTAGTCAAAGGCGTGCGGCACGCTGTGCCAACCGACGCCGATCGGGCGCAGCTGATCGATCAGTTCACGGCGCACATAAAACAGCCCCGCTCCTTCGGGGCCAAGCATCCATTTGTGTCCGTCCGCGGCAAAAAAATCGACCGCTGTTCGGCTCACATCCAGTGGAAAGACCCCCAGCCCCTGAATCGCATCGACGAACAACAACACCCCCTGGGCTCGCAAGGCGCGGCCAAGACGATCGAGGTCGATTCGTCGACCGCTGGAGTAGCTGACCCAACTGACGGCCACCAGCCGCGTTCGCTCGTCACAGGCGGCCAGGAGTTGCTGAACAATGTCGACGTCAGGCGCTGGTGTCACACGTCGAGTGGCCACGCCGCTGGCGGCCAGCGCTAGCCACGCGTATTGATTGGAAGGAAACTCGTCCTCCAACGTGACCACATTGTCGCCCTCTCGCCAAGCCAATCCCTCCGCGACCAAGCTGATCCCGTGCGTCGTGTTGTGGACAAAGGCAATCTCGCCAGGATCCGCCCCGAACAGCTCGGCGATCTCCGCGCGAGTCGTCTGCAGCGATTTGTACCAATCGCTCCAGACGGCCGTGCCATCATGTGAGGATTGGGCGAGCCGCTGAGAGATCGCCTCGATGGTGGGCCGGGGCAGGGGGGCGACGGCCGCATGGTCGAAATAGGCCCAACGCTCGGTGACGGGCATCTGTTGTCGAAATTCGTCCCACATCCAACTACCCCCCATTTAGCGGGATAAGCCAATACCGGCTGGCGTGTGGAGCCGGGCGAACGGCGCAAGCGGCGTCAGCGAAAGGATTCACGGCGATTCGGGAATGTAAGACGGGTGACAGCGAGATCGGATGAATTATACTAGCTGAGCTGGGGAGGCAAGAAAGCCGACTCATTGCCGCGCGTCCAGAGGATTGCTTCGAATGCCCAAAGTGCTTTGTATGACGGGGATTGTGATCTCCCTCCTCGTCGCTATTCTATTCGCACTTGACCTGATTCTAGGGTTCACAGGCCCAGTCTGGGCAGCACCCTTCCGTAGCGCGAGCGTCCTGATGGACGTGCTGTTTTTGCTCTGCGCCGGCGGATTAGGGTATCTCAGCTGGAGCACGCTGAAAGAGCAGGACTGATTCTGCGGTCCTACGAACGCTCGCCAGCCACCCGGCTGCTCAGGCTGCCCGCAGGATTGAGCGCGCCGGTCCGCTGTTTCGCACAAATCCCAATTGGGCGACTTGGTGCCCCAACGTCGTGCTGAGCATCTCGCCGCGCGAGACGCGGGCGGCGGCGACGCGCAAGGCCGCCTCGAACCCCCGGATTTCCAACTGCCGATCGATGGCTTGGGCCACATCGACGCGAAAGTGGCAAGTTTCTCCCACCTCCACTGCGCGGTTGATGCAACGGCGCACTGACCGAGACCCGCCAAGCCACCACGGTTGGGCGTGCGTCAAGTCGAGTGGGCGGGGAGGTTCCCAGACACCATATCGCTCCGAGTGGGCTTGCCATTGTTCGTTGGCGGCTCCCTCACTGCGGACGACGCGGATGCGGTTCTTGACCAACAAGTCGAGGTACGAGCCGATCTCGAGTTGGCTGGTGAAGAGTGACGACACGCGGATGCCAACGCCGCGGGCGTGCTCGACGCGGCGGCCCAATTCACGAGAGAAAACGACTCGATCCGCATTCCAAGCGGTGTCGGCAACCACGGCGATCTCGTGCGTTGTGCGGCGGGCGTTGATGCTTCTGGCGAGGACTGATTTTCCGGGATCCGCCAGTCCCCAAGTAGCGGAAACGCGGAGACGGTCGAACGTGTCCAGCAGCTGCTGACAGATGCTCGCCGCGCGCTGCCGCGCGTGTGGCGACACCTCGCCAATGTGTTCCAGATCGATCGAGATGAGCAGTCCGGATTGGGCGTGTCGATGAGTCATCAAGTGTCCTCCCTGACGAACGGGTGGCGCTTTCGGTGCGCGAGCTTTTGGTCATTGAGTTTGGCGTCGGGTCGTTAGTGATAGCATCGGCGAGATGTGGTCGGGACTATAGCTCCAACCACGGGTGTCCTAACCGCCTACCAAAACGGCGGTTGAGAAGAACTACCGGTCG
>JASMLW010000245.1 GCA_030748485.1 Pirellulaceae bacterium | reverse complement strand
ACCGAAACCGACCGGACGATGCTGTCGAAATGTTGCAGCGGGCAGTTTCCGATCAGCAAGCGCCATTCGATGAGACGCTTCAATTGATCGGCGCGCTCGGCAACGACCTTGTGCCGTTTACCACGCGTGGCTTCATTCCCGGGTTGAGTGAACGCGAGCAATTGGATCCGCAAGGCGTCGAAGCGATTTTGGAAAGTGGTCGGTTGGGCGACGAGAAGCAGCGCATTGCCATCGCCCTGTGGAGCAGCGTGCGAGACGAGACGAGCGAGTTCCTCGACCAGCTGCTGGCCGAAGATCCTTCGCGGCGGTATGTGCGTTTTGCTTTGGGGGTGTACTACGAAACAAAAGGTTCGATCGCGCAGGCAGCCGCGGCCTTTGAAGCCGAGGGCGAGCATCGCGACGGCGCAGCGGCGCGGAGCCGCGCCGTTAAGCTCTACGTCGCGGCCGATGACTCCACTGCGCTCAAACGTCTCAGCGGCAATCCTCTCTATCGCGGTTTGATCCCGCCGCGCGCTCTCTTGTCGATCGCCGAGCACGACCGAGATTGGCTGACCTACTGGTGGACGATTCCCCTGTTCATCTGGGAGCAATGGCGGTTGGGTCCCGTATTGCTGGCCGGCTTCGCCGGACTGTGTTGGGGCGCCTTCGCGTTTCAAGCCGGGCAGGTTTACGACGAGCCGGGAGCTCGCTGGTGGTTGTGCCTGGCCGCCATCGTGGCCGGGGCGCTGAGCGTGTGGCCGACGTTGATGTTCATCGTCCTCCAGGAGTCGTACATGGGGTTGGAGGATAGCATCGAGCCGGTGCGGGGAATCATCTACAACATTTTCGGCATCGGCCTCCGCGAAGAATTCGCCAAGCTGCTGCTGTTCCTGCCGCTGGCCGCGTTCATCGCCCGTCGCCGCAACCAGCTCGAAGCGTTAGTGGTGGGGTCGCTCGTGGGACTGGGCTTCGCCGCGGAGGAGAACATCGGCTACTTCCAAATGGGGGCGATGGTCGCCGTGGGCCGTTACTTGATGGCCAACTTCTTTCACATGGCGGCCACGGGGCTCGTCGCTCTGGCTTTCATGCGAGCCGTTTGGGAACCTCGGCGAGACGCCAACATGGCCGTCGCGATGTTCGCCTTGGTCGTGACGGCTCACGGGTTGTACGACGCGGCAATCACTCTGCCGTTTTTCGGCGATTTTGGACAGCTGGTAAACGGGGCGGTCTTCGTATTGCTGGCCGTTCAGTACTTTCGCGAACTGCGTTCGGTGCGCACCTGGCGCAGCGAGACGATCAGTCTGCCGGCCAATTTCTTGTGCGGTGTTTCGCTCGTCACCGCCGTTGCTCTTGTCTACACGTGTGCGTCTCTCGGCCCCGCGCTGGGCTTTCGCATCTTCATTCCACCGGCGCTGGCCATTTCCATCCTCTGCTACGTGTTTCTAAAAGAAATGCCCGGATCATTGGTCTCGTAGCAACTGGCCGTTGTCGCCGAGTCGCGGTAGTACAAATTGCCCGCGGCTGAATTCTTGTTTTCCCGCATCTTCGATCGGGTATCATTCGAAGCGGTGACAGAGTACGTCAAGCCGGCTGACGAACGCATGACGTTGGCTCAGCCTCTCTGGGGATACCCCAGGGCATCGTGAAGGGTTAGGCTTTTCGTCGCATGAGCGGGGCTGCGCCCTGCGCAGTTATGCTCATGCACGACCAGATTCGTTGGTGTATTCTGTCACCCTTTTTGAATTGCAACCCTTTTTGAATTGCAATGCACTCCCGCGCCCACATCGCCGGCGCGTTGGCGACATCTTTTGTCGCCGGCCATCTCACCGTCGACGAACTGGTCGAGCGCGGAGCTGAAGTGTTGGGAAGGCGATGGCGTTGGCTGCCGGCGATGGCGCGATCTGTCGCCGACTCATTTCTTTATCGGCGGCCGCATCCGCGACAGCAGGCGATGATGAACTTCATCCTCGCCGACCCCACTTTTCTGAACGCGTTCGCCAAGCACCGTCTGCGCGTGGCGAAAATCTCGACTGGTCGCTCGAGCATGCGGCCGCCGGCGGTGGCGGAACCTTGGCCGGTCCGCGCCATCGACACCGTCGGGGAATTAGCAAAATGGCTGGAGGTCTCCTTGAACGAGTTGGATTGGTTCGCCGCCGTCCGACGCGTCGAGTCCGGTCGAACAAAGTTGAGCCACTATCGGTATCGGTTGCTGGCAAAGCGGTTTGGGCGAGTGCGATTGATCGAGTCGCCAAAACCTCGCCTCAAGAAGATCCAACGGAGCATCCTCACCGAGATTCTCGATCACATTCCGCCGCACGAGGCCGCGCACGGCTTTCGACGAGGCCGCTCGATCAAGACCTTCGCAGCGCCGCACGTCGGGCGAAACGTCGTGATTAAGATCGACCTGCAGGACTTCTTCCCAAGCATCGCCGTCGCGCGAGTCCAAGCCCTGTTCCGCACGGCCGGATATCACGAGTCGGTTGCGGACGTGCTGGCCGCACTGTGCACGACCACCGCGCCCGACGAAGTCTGGGTTCGCCAAGCGGGCGCGGCCGAGTTCTGCGGAGGATCGCCTGGCGGGACTGCGGTCGGCGGCGTCTTGCGCAGGATCTACTCGCGGCCGCACCTTCCCCAAGGCGCGCCGACGTCGCCCTCGATCGCCAACCTGGCCGCCTATCGCCTCGACTGTCGCCTGGCCGGTCTCGCCTCGTCCGCCGGAGCCCAATACACGCGCTACGCGGACGACCTGGTGTTCTCGGGCAATGTCGTATTCGGGCGCTCAGCGCGGCGGTTCCAACTGCACGCTTGCGCCATCGCGCTGCAGGAGGGTTTTCAAGTCCACCACCGCAAGACTCGCATCATGCGCCAGGGCAATCGCCAAAGTGTCGCCGGGATCGTCGTCAACTCGCACATCAACACGCGGCGCGACGACTTCGACCGGCTGAAAGCGACCCTGACCAACTGCATTCGCTTCGGGGCCGAGACCCAGAACCGCACAAAGCACGACAACTTCCGCAGCCACTTGGAC
>JASMLW010000244.1 GCA_030748485.1 Pirellulaceae bacterium | reverse complement strand
TTGCGGACTCCATTCACCGGCGTGCGATCTGGCCAAGCCGACGTAGAACAGCCAATGGCGATCGTTCCATGTGACGACATTCGGCGCCGGCTGAATCCAACGACAGTCAAACGTCCCCGGCTGGCCGCGCCGGATCAGCGGCTCGCCGCGATAAACCCAATCGAGATTCCACGGCTCTTCACCACGGGTCGTCGCCAGGTAGGCGTTCATCAACTCGCGAACACCTCGGTCGTCGGCTCCTGTTTCCAGGGCCCAAATCAAAGCGAATTGAACGCCCTCGTGAACCCAGCCGTTGACGCTGTAGAGTTGCCGCTGACGGTGGTAGTCGGAGTCGCGTTTTCGCGTGGCGGGTTTCCCATCGGCGACAACGGGTGGTTTCGTCTCCCAACCGAGGCACCACTCGCGCACTTTGCGCCAACTGTTGGGGTCCGACAGATCGGCGTCGGCGTCGGCGATCATATCGCGAGTGCCGCGCACCTCACCTGTCTTGCCCGCGCCGTAGTCCGTTCGCGTGTAGAGCCGATAGACGCGAGCGTAGGGATCCCACAGCACCTGGCTGATCGTGTCGGAAGCGCGGCCCGTGATGGCGGCTCCATTGCGGTATTGCGTCCACCGCAATCCATCGGGGGAGTGAGCCAATGCGGTGTCGATGCGGAGCGAGTTGACGGCCGATTTGTAGCGCCGCGTCCGGTCGCTCTCATTCGGATCGACGAACGGAGTGAAGGCCTGCGGCTGGCCGACGACGAAGATGTTGTTGGCTCGGCCGCCTTTGTATTCAACCAATTCCAGCGACGGCTTTTCCCAGGTCAGGCCGTCGCGAGACTCGGCGTAGCACCAGACTCCGCCGTTCGGCCCGCCGCCGCCGCCGCGATACCACATGCGAAACTTGCCCTCGTCTCGCAAGACCGCGCCGAGGATCGGCGCGCCCAATTCCTCCCACGGCCGATCGATCCGCAGAACGGGCCGACCGCCGTTCACCTTTTGCGGCTGGTGGAGGATCCGCTTCGCTCCGCCGCGAGACGCGATCAGGTAGTCGTCGCAAAACAACTGCCGCCGCGAACCAATGTCGAGCGGTTCGGCCGCCGACGACAAAGAAACAGTCGTCAGCACGATGGCGACGATGATGTTGATTGAAGGGTTCATGTTGCCGTCGAGGTTTTTGAGTTGTTAATCGCGCGTTGCGTGCGAGTCGCCGGTCACCGCGCTCGCCGGCGCGCGTCCTGTTTCATCTCAGCCCTTCTTCATCTCAGTCCTTCTTCATCCGTTGTCGCTTTCCGGCCTATTCGCGCCAGTTGATCACCGCACCCACGATCGAGCGATCGCCTTCATCCAATCGAGCGTACACGGAGGGCAACTCGCGCCAGTTGAAATGGTGCGTCAGCAATGGTCCGATCGGCAGGCGCCGTTGCTGCAGCAGGTCGACTGTCAACTTCACTGAGGCTTCGTGCTCCCAGCGACTGCCCGCGAGCGGATACCCGTACGACGTCAACAAGCTCAACCGCTTGCCCAGGAACGGGTGCCCGACCGGATTGAAGTTGGGACGCTCGGTGTGACGGGAGACGATCACGACGCGACCATCGGTGCGAGTTAACTCCATGGCCGTTCGCACAGCCGACCAATGCGAAGCGGCTTCAAATGCGACGTCGGCGCCGGCTCCGCCAAAGTAGTCGAGAACGCGGTCGGCGGCCTGCGAGTCATCGGGCGACACGGCCAGCCCGGCCCCCATCTCCCTCGCAATGTCCAGTCGCTGGGAGTCGAGATCGATCACCGCCGTTCGCCACCCGAAGGCGATCGAGTAAGCCAACACCGACAATCCGATCACTCCCTGACCGACGATCAAGACATTGGCTCCCGCCTGTGGATCGCCGCGGCGGATGGCTTGATGGGCCACCTCGAGAATGCTCAGAAAAACGGCTTCGTCGTCCGGCACGGCGTCGGGGATCGGCGTGACCCGCGCGGCGTCGACGGCGGCCAGGAGCCGATGGGGTGCGGGAGCAAATACTCTCATCCCCGTCTTCAGCGCGGTGACGCGACGTCCCGTTTCGATTAAGTGCCCGACCATCGAGTAGCCGTTTTCGGCCGGCAGCTGAAAGGGAACGCTCTCATGCAGGAATCGCCCGGCCTCGTCGACCGGAATCGCGCGGTAGACTCGCAATTCAGTTCCCGTGCTAATGGCGGTTGTGTCGGCCCGCACGAGCACCTCGTCGTCACCGCAAACGGGCGGCGAGGTTTCCTCGAATTCGGCCCGTCGCGGCCCAGTTATGATCAAACGTTGCATTCGCCGTCAGTCCGGGTTGAGTTTTGTGACATAATCGTAGCCCGGTTGGTGACCGCGCGAAAGGCTCGACCGAGTCAATCGAAGCGGCGCATCGACTCTCCTTTTTTGGAGTTGACCTTGATCTCCGTCGCTTCTCATCCGTTGCTCGACGCGCGAGCGTTCGTTGTCGCCACACCCGATTGTCTGGGCGAGATGTCGTCTCGGCCGGAGTTGCTCGAACTGCTTTCGGTTGACGCCGCCGCGCCGATGCAGAGTAGCGACGAAGTGCGGAAACTCGTGCGGGATCTGTTGCGACACGGAGGCTTTAAGCCGACGGGGCGCAGCAAGCCCGCATCCGAGTATCTGTTGAAAGCGTCGCGGGAGGGGATGTCGAGCATCAATGTTGTCGTTGACGCCTGCAACGCCGTTTCGCTCCACAGCGGTTTGCCGATCAGCGTCGTCGATGTCGACAAGACGACCGGCTCGCTGCGAATTGAAATCGCCGCCGCCGGCGAGGCGTACGTCTTCAATCAGTCGGGACAGACGATCGATATCGGCGGACTCATCTGCCTCTGTGATGAAGTCGGCCCTTGCGCCAATGCGGTCAAGGACTCACAGCGCACCAAGACTGGCGAGGCGACGCGAAAGTCTCTGGCCATCATTTGGGGCACGAGGGAATTGGAGGGGCGCGCCGCCGAAGCTAGCGCCTGGTACCAACAGATTCTGTCCAATCACGGCGGCCAAACGGAATGGGAGCTCAAGTGAAGGCCAAGCTGAAAGTACGCCGGCTGAATTGCGCGGGCTGAATTGCGCGGGCTGAATCGCGCTGCCGCGCGGCCGCTATGCTGGGTCGGGCTCAGGGGGGAAGACTCCCATGACTCGTTGTGAGTAGTCGATGTTGGAACCGGTCAGGATCCCCGACTCCTCACTCAACAGATAGATGCACAATTTGGCGACATCGTCCGACTTGAGCAGTCTCCCGAACGGCGATTTCGCTTCGGCTTGGGCGAGCCAATCTGGCGGACTACCTTGTTTCCGCTGCACGACCTCTTCTCCGGGCGTGTCCGTCCAACCGAGGTTAATACCGTTGACACGTATCCTCTCGTTGCGGAGCGAGTTGGCGATGTTCTTGGTGAAAGTACTGAGCGCGCCTTTGGTGGCCGAATACGAACAGAGAATGTCCATCCCGCAGTAAGCGGCGACGGAGAGAATGTTGACGATCGAACCGGCGATCTTCTCACGGCGCATGATCTTGACGCATTCAGATGAGAGCAGGAACGGCGCGCGGACATTCACGGCGAATTGATAGTCCCAGAACTCAACCGTCGTATCGGTGAGCGTTCCGCGATTGGTATCGGCGGCGGCGTTGACCAACCCATCGACGCGGCCGAACCGGGCGTCGCATTCCGCCACGACTCGTTTGCAGTCATCCACAATTGAGAGGTCGGCGGGAACGTAGACGCCCGCGGCTCCGAGTTCGTTGAGCTTCGCGGCGACGGCGACCCCTTTGTCCTCTTGGCGACCGCAAACAACGACTCCCGCCGCTCCGGCTTTCGCGGCGTGCAGCGCGACGGATTCGCCGACGCCCTGCGTTCCCCCCGTCGCGATAATGATCTTTCCTTCGAGTTGGGTCATCGTGCTTTCCGTGAGTGTGCGCGGTGTCGCCGGATACTCGAGTTGATGTTTGGTCAAGCGAATCAACATAACCGATCGCGCGAAGCGGGACAGCCCTCGGCTGTTCACCCTGTCGTCCGCGCCGGCGGGCTGCCTAGTTGGCAGTGCCACACACAAGGCGAGCTACCGCTCGGTCCTCGTTCGCCCGCTCCCGTTGGTCGCTGGAATCGATTGAGCGAAATCCCAGATCCTCAACGCCACAAGTGGCAGTGCCACTCACAAAGCGAGCTGCCGCTCGAAAGTCATTCGCCCGCTCCCGTTGGTCGCTGGAATCCAACCAGGGAAGTCCCGGATTCTCAACGCCACAAGTGGCTGTGGGAGGTTTTGTGGATGATCTGCAGACGGTGGGATATCGCAGGTGATCTTGCGATCAAACGAGCCGCCTCCACGTTCTGGCGAACGTAGCTACAAAGTTGCTGGTCGCTGGAATCGATTGAGCGAAATCCCAGATCCTCAACGCCACAACTGCCGATCAAGCGACGTCGCCCACCTCGCCGTCGGCCAATGCCGATGGCTGCTCATCGGCGCGCCCGCCGTTGGCCGCTCCGTTCGATTCGTGTGGACGAACTTGCGTTTCTCGGTCCGAAATCCGGCCGAGGTGTTTCTGGGGCAAGCGGCAGTGGATGACGACTTCGTCCTCGGTGAACTTCTGCGAAAGAATCTCACCGTGAGCCGCCAGGTAAGCCATCAGGCGCCCATTGCCAACGCCCGTCGTTACGTCGACGTCCAGAAACGACCGGCTCAACGCATCGCTCACCGCCAGGGCCAGTTGATCGAGACCCTGTTGCGTTACCGCGCTCGTGAAGACGGCGCTCGGGTAGCGACTTTGGATCTGGTTGCGGCGCGTGGGCGCCTCTTCCGAGTCCATCTTGTTGACCACCAGCAGCGTATCTTTCTCGTCGATGTCCAGTTCTTCCAAAACCTCGTAGACGGCGCTGATCTGATCGAACACGCCCGGGTTGGATCCGTCCGCTACATGGAGCAGCAGGTCGGCTCGCCTCGTCTCCTCAAGCGTCGCTTTGAAACTGGCGATCAGGCGGTGAGGCAGATCTCGAATGAAACCAACCGTGTCACTCAGCAGGACTGGTCCCCAATGTGGTAGTTGCCAGCGTCTGGTTCTCGTGTCGAGCGTGGCGAAGAGTTTGTCCTGGGCGAGCACGTCGGCGTTGGTCAGAGCGTTCATCAGCGTGCTCTTGCCCGCATTCGTGTAGCCCACCAGCGACACGGTCATGTGATCGGTTCGCGAGGCGACCTGCCGCTCTTTCCGCCGTTCGACGGATTGCAACTCCGCCTGCAGGTCGTGGATCCGTTTTTCGACCAGGCGACGGTCGACCTCCAGTTGCTTTTCGCCCGGACCCCGCATCCCGACGCCCATTTTGACCCGCGACAGGTGAGTCCACATGCGTTTGAGGCGAGGGAGTGAGTACTCGAGTTGGGCGAGTTCGACTGCCAGCCGAGACTCGTAGGTCTGCGCATTCGAGGCGAAGATGTCCAAGATCAACTCCGTGCGGTCGATCACTTTGACGCCGAGGAACTTCTCCAGATTGCGGTTCTGTCCGGGAGAAAGGTCGTTGTCGAAGACAACCACGTCGGCTGCGTGCGCCTGCACCACCTGCGCCAACTCGTCGGCTTTGCCCTTGCCCAGGTACATGCTCCGGTCGGGCTTTTCACGACGCTGAGTGAGGCCGGAGACAACCTCGACCCCAGCTGTCGTCGCCAGTCCGGTCAACTCATCCAGCGGGTCGTCACCATCAAACAGTTGGTGGGGGAGAATGACGCGGACCAGGACACCGCGTTCGCTGGCTACGCCTTGCAGTCGTTCAAGATCGTACACGGAAGAACAGTACTCCTTCAGTCGTCACCTACATTCTACTTTGCAAACGACGGCGAGCCGCAAATATAGCCCATAACCCTGGTGAGGGGGATCTGGACGAGTCGACCCGAATTTGCGTCGTCACAGCAGAAAAAAGCGACATCCACCCGCCACGCCGGGTTCACGGACGCAGGTCCGGCGGAAGGCTCGCCAACCACTGTTCGACCAAGGGTCGAAGACGAGTCGCGTCTGCCAATCGGTCGCGACCTAGTTGGGCCTGTTGTTCGGCGGTCGCCGAGCCGATGAACTCCCGCTCGCGGAGCGGCTCGCCCATCTCCTGCTCCTGCCCGTCGATCACCTCGGCCCAGTAGTAGATCCGGTCCCCCGTGGGCAATTGAGCCACGACCCGGCAGTCGAGCCAGGCGAGACATTCGGCCAACAAGGGCGCCCCCGTCGATTCGCTCGGAACAAAGGGAATCTGGGCGAACTTGTCGCGGTCCCGGCCCGAGCCAATCGCAAAAGAGAGTCCCAGAGACGCTTGATCGCGGCGGAGCAAGTGGAGCGCGAAGGAACGCGACTCGGTGATCAACTCGCCAGTGAAATGAGAGGGTGAAATCCCCACCATCACCCGAGGTCGTGTGTCGTCGATCGACGCTGGCGAGACCCATGTCGCCAGCAGCCCGCCTCGCCTTTCAGCGCTCGCCGCCGTCACCACCCAAACTTCGCGATCCATCCTTCGCAGGATGGGGCCAATGGCGGCAGCGGACATAGCGGGCTCCAAGTGCGGAAGGTGGTTGTGGGCCGCCAATCGTCGTCACTGATCAGATGAGGGTCAAAACTTTTTTGGGAAAAATGAGAAAAATCGGGCGACAGTTGTGACGGCTGGGAAAATGAGCCTGCCCAGTTTTTAGGCGCCAGGGGTGGTGCACGCATCGAGGGCAGTCGTGCTCAAGATTCTAGCAGGGGTGGGCGACGCGATCTAAGTGCAAGCATTGCAATGACATCCATGCTGCACTTGACCTGCAACTAATGATTGCAGCAAACTGCGATTGTCCTGATCGCGTATTGCAGCGGACCACGACACAGCGGAATTCTGCAGCGGAATTCCGCAGCGGGATTTTGCAGCGGATATGGAACCACGCGAATTGAGCCTGGAAGGAGCCATTATGAATGACCTGGAAGGAGCCATTATGAATGAGATGTCACCCTTACTCCCCAATCAGTCGCTCAGCCTGGAAGCGAGTTCTCCTCCGATGGAGGAGTCCCCCCGATTTCAGCTTGAGCCGCCAGCCACTGTCGAAGAGGGGTGTGAGAAGGCATTTCACATTGCCGCCGAACTCTACAACAAGACACCCGATTGGGTGACCTTCTTTCGCGAGGTCCTGGGTGTCGGCGGCGTCGTCCGCCAGCTGTTTCCCGACGCCAATGCGATGGCCGAATTCGAGTCATCGGCTGAGTACGCCCAGATCCAGCAGATGCTGAGCAAGCTTCGCGAAAAGCCCCAGCCGCACGCGGAGGACAAGGAGCCGACTCGCGTCATCACCGTGCGGATGCCGAAGAGCCTGCACGAGTCGTTGCGGGCGGAGGCTCACAATCGCCGCACCAGCATGAACAAGCTCTGCATCTCCAAATTGCTGCAGGTGATTGGCGGTGAGTTGCTGCTCGAGTCCGAGTAGCGTCCCAGGCGATGGGCCCGTCAGCTATCGTGACCAGTCTCGTGTCGGTCTGGCCCGAGGCCGCGGGTCTGTCAGTCGCGAGGGCGGCGAGTTGGCGTGTAAGCCGGGTTCTGTCCTCGCCCGAGGGCGAGTGATAGCCATTTATCTACGGCGACGATTGCTCGTCGCCTCCAGCAGCCTACCCGGGAGTGGTAACGGGCCGGACCGACCCGCGCTCCACAAGGGAGCTCCTCCCTGTTTGGCCTTGCTCCAGGCGGGGTTTACCTAGCCAGCCGAGTCACCTCGGCTGCTGGTGCGCTCTTACCGCACCGTTTCACCCTTACCCACCGGTGAAGGTGGGCGGTTTGCTTTCTGTTGCACTTTCCCGAGCCTCGCGGCCGGTCGGGGTTACCGACCACCTCGTCCTTCGGAGCCCGGACTTTCCTCTCGCTCCCGAGGGAGCCAGCGGCTATCCGGCCAACTCGCCGCCTTCGCGCTGATCTATCTCCTATTTGAGACGCTCATCGAGCCACCTATTCCCTCGCAATCGGGCAACTTCCCTCGCAATCGGGCAACACTGCGCGACGACAACACTCGAAGTCAGGCTACGTTCGAGCGGTCGCAAACACGGTGAACAGAATACGGTCGCACAAATCGTCGCACAAATCATCGCCGGCGCACAAAAAAACGCCGTCCGACGAGACGGCGAAGTGGAGCCGAAGGGAGTCGAACCCTCGACCTCAGCATTGCGAACGCTGCGCTCTCCCAACTGAGCTACGGCCCCTTCGATTGGGGAAGACAGCATTCTAGTGCCGCCCCAAAATGTTGTCCAGGCAGTCCGCCCCTGACCGTCAGCGTTCGCCAGTGGCTACGCTCGCCAGAGCGTGGATTCGACGGGCTACGTCCGCCAGACTGTTTCGATGGTCAGGTGTTAAGGAGGCGCTGAGGGGCCGAACGGTTCGCGAGATCGTCTCCGCCCAATTGTCCGAGAGCTGGCGCCGCTAGCGAGACAAGCTGTTCTCAAACGCCTCTGCTTGCTCGTCGCGTCCCAGTTCGTCCGTGATCGACTCCCATTCCGCCGCGGCGTCCGCCAACGCTTCGCTGGCGGGCGTCCCCTCCGCCACCACACTTCGAACGGCCCGGTCAAGGGCCGACAAGTAACGGTCATGACCGGGCAGCCGTGGGCAGAACATCCAGCCGGGGCGTTCCAGCGCGCTCTGTACGGTGGTCGCATAGTTTCGCGCCCGAGGCGCGGGCGTATCCTCCGCCAGCCAGCGATCAGCCGACTCGAGATGAGCTTCGTGGAATGGGGCTGTGTGCTGCGAAGCGGGAGAGAGCAGCTCGCTCCATTCGTCGCCTGTGAGCAGTTGCAGCATGCGTGTCGCTTGTTTGGGATGCCGCGCTTCGGAGGTGACCGCGCCGATGCGACCGTCGACGGCGAGCAGCGTGACTCGCGTGGAGACGCCGACTGCGCGGGGCGACCATTCATTCCGTTTGTGGTGGAAGA
This sequence comes from Pirellulaceae bacterium, assembly GCA_030748485.1. Taxonomy (GTDB): domain Bacteria; phylum Planctomycetota; class Planctomycetia; order Pirellulales; family Pirellulaceae; genus JASMLW01. The sequence continues at coordinate 12,606 of JASMLW010000244.1, read as the reverse complement.
CGTCGTTGGAGCCGGGCAATTCGGCGAACTCGACTTCGCCGGTGACGGAGCCGTCGACGATCGCGACGCCCATGGCGGCCTCGCCGGCGGCCACGGCTCGCCACGCTTGCTGGGGGGTGAGGTCGATCCACGCCTGACCGCCAGCCAGTTCGTGCGCGGCGACCAACTCTTCCATCGCGCGCGAGAACGGCGGCAAGGTGATCCGCGGCTTCATCGACTCCAGCTCGAAGAGTGTCGCATAGAAGTCGCGGTGGCGCGCGTAGGCGGCGGCGCGGCTCAAAAGTGTCTTCGCCGCCCATCCCTCCGCCAGCGGTTCGACAGTCGGCTTGGCGTTTTGGAGCGTCTTCAGTGCGGCGATTGCGGCGGCGTATTCAGTCCAATCCGCCGGCGGCTTCACCCCCGCTTGTTCCAGCATCTCGGGCCGGTAGACGAGCAGCAGGACGGGCGAACCGAAAGACTGGCCGTAGGTGGTGGTTCCCCACGCGGTCGTGCGCAGATGCAACAGCGGAAACGGCGGGTTTTGCTGCCCGACCGACTCGTCGGGGCGGAGCGGGTCGATCCATTTGCGGCGAACCAGGTCGCCCATCATCTGTTCGGGAAAGATGATCAGATCCGCCGCCGGTCGCGCCCGGGCTTCGGCGTCAACTTCGCTGCGCGTCATATTGCGGAGTTCGAGCTTCGCTTCGACGCGAGACGTCCAGCGACTCTTGATCGCTTCAGCCAGCGGTTCATCGTCGACGACCCACAGACGGATCGACGACGGCTTCGTTGTGGTCGGACCGTCGCCAGCGGGTGTCGGGCCCGAGCCGCTACACCCGATGGCGACGAGCGTCAAGACGGCGAGCGCCAGGGGAATCGATCGCGGCATAATTGCCTCGGCGTTGAATCAAGTCGGCTCGATACGTATCGACGGGCGAGGTTGTTCGCGCGGTCGGTCGCGTCGAGGACGTTGTTGCCTCTCGTTCGAGGCACTCGTTAGAATCGTCCGTTCTCGCTGACGCGCCAACCGGTCGACTGCAAAAGGAGCAAGATGAATGAGTGTATTCTTAGGCGTTGATATCGGTACGTCGGGAGCAAAGACACTCGTCATGGATGCTCGAGGCGCGATCCTGAGCGAGGCGTCGGCGACGTACCCACTGTATCATCCCAAACCGTTGTGGAGTGAGCAGGACCCGGAAGACTGGTGGCGGGCAAGCGTGAAGACGATTCGCTCAGCCGTGCGGAAGGCGAAGGTCAAACCGGCCGACGTCAAAGCGATCGGCCTCTCGGGGCAAATGCACGGTTCCGTTTTTCTCGACAAGAACAATCGCGTCGTTCGTCGCGCCTTGCTTTGGAACGACCAGCGGACGGCGGCGGAATGCGACGAGATCGAGCGACGAGCGGGCGGGCGGCGGCAGCTGATTCGCATGGTGGCCAACCCGGCTCTCTCCGGATTCACCGCTCCGAAGATTCTCTGGTTGCGGAATCGTGAACCGCGCAACTTTGACAAGACGGTCAAGGTGTTGCTGCCCAAAGACGACGTCCGCCGCCGGATGACGGGCGAGTTCGCGACGGATGTCAGCGACGCCAGTGGGATGTTGTTGCTGGACATTGCGAAACGCAAGTGGTCGAAGAAGCTGCTCTCGAAATTGGAGCTGGACGAGAGCCTGTTAGCGGAGTGTTTTGAGTCGGACGCCGTGACGGGCCAATTGACTCGACAGGCCGCCAAGCAACTCGGGCTCACGACCGATTGCAAAGTTGTCGGCGGAGCCGGCGATTGCGCGGCGAATGCGGTCGGCACGGGCGTCGTTAAAAAAGGGATTCTCTCGACGTCGATCGGTACTTCGGGCGTGATGTTCGTTCACAGCGACGAGGTGCAGATCGATCCGGCCGGCAGGCTGCATACGTTCTGCCACGCCGTGCCCGGCAAGTGGCACATGATGGGAGTGAGTCTGACCGCCGGCGGCGCGCTGCAGTGGTTTGTCGACAGCTTGTGCGCCGATTTGAAGGCGAGCGATCCGTACGAGTTACTGAATCGCGAGGCCGCCGCTGTGCCGCCCGGATCGGAAGGACTGCTGTTTCTACCGTACCTGGCCGGCGAGCGCACGCCCCACGCCGATCCGCACGCCCGCGGCTGCTTCGTCGGGCTCACCCTCAAGCACACTCGCGGGCACATGGCCCGCGCCATCATGGAGGGCGTTACCTTTGCGATGCGCGACAGCCTGGCCATCATCGCCGAACTCGGCGTGCCCGTGAGGCAAGTCAGGACATCCGGCGGCGGATCGAAGAGCGACCTGTGGCGCCAATTGCAAGCCGATGTGTTTGGAAAGAAGGCGGTGACAATCAACGCCGAACAGGGGCCCGCCTATGGAGTCGCGTTGTTGGCGGCGGTGGGAGCGGGCGAGTTCAAGAGCGTGCCGGAAGCGTGCGCGGCGACGATTCACGTTGTCTCCGAAACCGCCACCCAACGAAAAGTGAAGGCCGTCTACGACCGGGCCTTTCCGCTCTACCAAGGTCTCTATAAATCGCTGCGAGGCGACTTTCAGAGTATCTCTCAGCAGTTTGGCTAACGCTCTGGAGTTGCCGTGTTGCACTTGACTGAGGCGGACGTCGATCGACTGTTGGACATGCCCGCCGCCATTGAAGCGATGGAAGGTGCGTTTCGCGCGCTCGCCGCCGGACAGGCCAAGAACCTGCCCCGACGCCGCGTGCCGGGCGATGGCGTCCTGCTCCACTCGATGGAAGCCTCCGCCGACTACCTCGGGCTGCTCGGCTGGAAACACTACACGACTCGGCGCGAAGGCGCTCGGTTTCACGTCGGATTATACGAGCAGAGCACGGGCGAAATGGTCGCGCTGATCGAGGCGGATCGTCTCGGGCAGTTGCGAACGGGCGCGGTCACGGGACTGGCCTGCAAATGGTTGTCGGCGCCGCAATCTCGTGTTGCGGCGATCATCGGCAGCGGCTGGCAGGCGGAGAGCCAACTGGCCGCCGTCGCGGCGGTCGCGCAGCTCGACGAAGCTCGCGTCTACAGTCGATCCGTCGAACGCCGGCTTTCGTTCGCCGAGCGGATGTCCGCCGACTTGGGCCTGTCCGTGCGAGCTTGTGATTCCGTCTCCGCCGCCACTGCGGACGCCCAGATCGTCGTCACCGCGACGACCAGCAAAACGCCGGTCCTGGAGATCGAGCACCTGGCCTCCGACTCGCTCGTCTGCGCGATCGGCTCCAACTGGTTGCAGAAGTCCGAACTTGGCGAGCGGATTGTCGAGCAGGCGTCGCTCGTCATCTGCGACAGTGTGGATTGTTGCCGCGAGGAGGCCGGCGACTTGCAGGCGGCCGTCGAGCGGGATGAATTCGAGTGGAGCGACGCGCGCGAGCTCGCTGATGTCGTCGCCGGGCGGGTCGCGGTGACGAGCGACGGTTTCGGTCACCGCGTATTCAAATCCGTCGGAATGGCGATCGAGGACGTGGCGATCGCCCACGTCGCGCGGTGTCGCGCGACGGGCGACGTTTAGCACAACGCCGGGCGCCGTTGACTCAGCGGACGGCGATCTCACCAGTGGCGATTCAGCTCGAACTCGTCATCGTTCTCGGGCCGGGGCCGACGTAGTTGGACCGGGGCCGAATCAGTCTGTTGTTGGCTCGTTGCTCCATGAAATGGGCGCACCAGCCGGCCGTCCGGCTGAGAACGAACAGCGGCGTGTACAACTCGACGGGTAGACCCAAGTAGGCGTAGATTCGAGCGCTCGGCCAGTCGAGGTTGGGAGGCAGTTTTTTCTCGGCGCGAATAATGCGTTCGATCGTCCCGGCAATCTCCTCGGTGTGTTCATTGCCGGATTCTTTGGCCAGTTCGGCGCAGAGCGGAGCCAGGTAGTCGGCGCGGGGATCGCCACTCTTGTAAACGCGGTGGCCGAATCCCATGATCCGCTGTTTGTTGGCCAGCGCGTTGCGAATCCACGGCTCGGCGTTTTCCGGTGAGCCGACTTCTTCGAGCAGCGCCATCACGCGCTCGTTGGCTCCTCCGTGCAGCGGGCCCTTCAGCGCGCCGATCGCCGCCGTGATCGACGAGTAGACGTCCGAGAGCGTGGAGCAGACAACGCGAGCGGTGAAGGTTGACGCGTTGAATTCGTGTTCGGCGTAGAGAATCAGCGTCACGTCCAAAGCCTGGACAGCTCGCTCCGTCGGTTTGGTGTCGTGGAGCATCGTCAAGAAGTTCTCCGCAAACGGCAACTCGGCGTCCGCGTCGACGCGCGGCAGACCTCGCCGTCCGCGATAGGCGGCCGCCAGTACGACGGGGAGTTGGGCGAGCAGCCGCGTCGATTCCCGGAGGTGCGTTTGCATGTCGTCGTCGCCGCCTTCGTCGGGCGCCCAGTGGGCGAGCAGACTGGCTCCGCTGCGGATGACATCCATGAGCGGCGCGGCGGCGGGAGCGCCGTGCACGATCTCTAGCACTTCATTCGGTGTCTGTGCGGCGAAGCGAGCCAACTCCTGATGAAACTCACGGCGATCGTCTTCGCTCGGCAACTCACCTCGCAGCAACAAGAACGCCACGTCGGCGAACGATGCGTTCGCCGCCAAGTCTTCGATCGCATACCCGCGGTAACGCAGGCCGTCGTCGATCGAACAGATCGCCGTTTCGCCCGCAGATACGCCTTCCAACCCCGGTCGATAACTGATGTCACTCATGGCTGTCCCCTGAAAAGAAACGGCTGTCACGATCTTCGAAATCCGCGTACTCCAGCAGGTCGTACAACTCTTGTCTGGTTTGCATTAAGTCGAGCAAGCTTTCTTGCGTCTCATCCTTCATGATCACACCCACCGCCGCCTGCATCGCCTTCATGGCGACGCGCAGCAAGGTGACCGGATAGAGGGCGACGGCGAAGCCGAGTTCGTTCAGTTGTTGCAGAGTCAACAACGGGCTGCGTCCGAACTCAGTCATGTTGGCCACCAGCGGTGAGCTGACCTGAGCGGCGAAGTCCGCGAACTCACTCTCATTCTCCAGCGCCTCGGGAAAGATCCAGTCGGCCCCGGCGTCGAGGTATCGTTGCGACCGCTCGACGGCGTCAGCGAAACCGGTGACGCCGCGGGCGTCCGTGCGGGCGATGATCACCAGGTCGTCGTCGTAGCGAGCATCGACGGCGGCGCGGATCTTGCCGCACATCTCGTCCGCATCGACGAGTTGTTTGCCGGACAGGTGCCCACATCGTTTGAGCGCGATCTGGTCTTCGATCTGCAGGCCGCCCGCGCCGGCGCCCTCGAGTTCGACGACCGTTCGCGTGACATGGACTGCCGATCCAAATCCCGTATCGGCGTCGACAATGACCGGGATATCGAGATTGCGAGTTAGGTAGCTGGTTTGCTGAGCCAATTCGGAGAGCGTGATGAAACCGATGTCGGGCAGGCCGAGCACGCCGGCGGAAAGCGCGGCTCCGGAAAGGTAGACCGCCCGCCCGCCCATCTGTTCGATCAGCTTGGCGGCCAGCGCATTGGGTGCGCCGAACGCCATGATCGTTTCGTCTTGGACGGCGAGTCGGAGCGCTTGACCGGGAGTCACGGACATGAACAGATCCCCAGGAGTTGTTTCCACATCGTCATTATTCACGTCTGAGCCGGCGAGTCTATCATGAGACCGGCGCGAGTCGGCGGCGAGCCGACGTAGGCGCTACCGCGGTCCTCGTGTAAAACCGCCTGCGAATCTCTCTGGACCGCGTTCGCCGCAACTCAGCTTGTTCGCCCGTGCAGCCAGTCAACGACGAAGCCGACGCTTTCGCTCGCTCCCGCGGATGGGCCTGCGCCGAGGTCTTCCTGCTGCTCCTGCTGTTCTTCGTATTCGCCGGCTGGCCCCCGCCCGACGCCAACGAGGCTCACTATCTTTGCAAGGCGAAGAACTACTGGAATCCGGAGTGGTGCGCGGAGGACCTCTTCCTGTCGTCGTCGGATGCTCACGTTGTCTTCTATTGGACGTTTGGCTGGCTGACGCTGTTCGCTCCGCTCGGCGCGGTCGCTTGGATCGGCCGCCTATTGACGTGGACGCTGCTGGCGTGGACTTGGCGCCGGTTGAGCGTCTCGTTGGCGCCGCGTCCGTTCGTCAGCTTGGTGACGGCGGCGATCATGATGACTTGTCTGGAGCGGTTGCACCTGGCGGGCGAGTGGATCATCGGCGGAGTCGAAGCCAAGGGGTTCGCCTACGCGCTCGTGTTCCTCGCACTGGAGGCGATTGTTCGCGGCGCGTGGCGGCATGTCTGGTGGTTGCTCGGCGTCGCCACAGCCTTTCATGTGCTCGTCGGCGGCTGGAGCGTTGTCGCTGCGGCGTTCGCGTGGGTGGCGGTGGGGCGGCGTGAGTCGCCACTTCGCGAGCAACTGGCTCCCTTGGCGATTGGCGGCGCGGTCGCGCTCCTGGGGGTCGTTCCCGCGTTGGCGCTGAGCGGCCATTCCGAACCCGCCGCGCGGACCGCTGCGCACTGGGTCTACGTCTATGAACGGCTCTCCCACCACTTGGTCATTCACCGTTTTCCGCACGCCTTTATGGCGCGTCACTTGGCGCTGCTGTTCGTCTGGTTGGCAGTGGCGTTAGCGATGCGCGGTGAGGAGAGGATACGGAGGCTGCACGCCTTCGTCGCCGGCGCGGTGTTGATCGCCGCTTTAGGTGTCGTCATCGACCAGTCGTCGCTTACGAATCTGGAGTTCGCCGCATCCCTCTTGCGTTTCTACTGGTACCGGCTCTCGGATGCGATGTTGCCGATCGGATTCGCCTTGGGAGCGGTCGCGCTGCTGTTGCAATGGGCTCAGTCACCCACTGTCCGCGTGTCGCGATCGGCTCGAGCCGGCATGCTGCTATTGGCGGCCGTTGCATCGGGGAACATTCTGGCCGCGCACGTTCGCGGTCGAACCGATCTCCGTCCCCGCGGAGTCAAACTTCCGTTGGCTCAAACACCGCTCACCGCGGAACAGTCGAGCGATCGGTTTCGCGATTGGAGGAACGTTTGCGGATGGATCAAACAGAACACGCCTGGCGAGGCGGTCTTTCTTACGCCGCGACGGCAACAGACTTTTAAGTGGTACGCCGAGCGAGCAGAAGTGGTCAATTGGAAAGACGTTCCTCAGGACGCGGACACGCTACTCGAGTGGCGTCGGCGCGTCCGAGTCGTCTATCCCAGAAAAGTCATCTTGCGAGGATTCGGCGCCTGGAGCGACGATAGGATTGCCGCCATTGCGAATCGTTTCGGTGCGACTTACGTTGTTGATGACGCACAACGATCTCGACGTCTGCTCAACTTTCCGCGAGTCTACCCGACCGGCGGCGAGCAAAACGGCACGTTTCGCGTCTACTACATCGCACCGGTTATCCTCCGACCGACTGTACAGCCGAAGTAATCGAAGTAATCCATGACAGACACATCCCATTGGCCGACGACGTTGCCGTCGATGAGGAGTTGGCTGGAGGAGCGTCTCCGTGGACCGATCGATCGCGCCGCATTGGCGGAGCCGTTCTCGCCGGACCTGTCGTTCGGTCGGCATCGCGGTCCCGCTCCATCGCGCGTGCGGCGGGCAGCCGTCGTTTGCGTCATGATGCAATGCGAGGGCTCCTGGATGATCCCGCTCACAGTCCGGCCGGAACACCTCAAGCATCACGGCGGGCAGGTCTGCTTCCCGGGCGGCGAGTGCGATCCGGGCGAGACGATGGAGGTGGCCGCGGCGCGGGAGTGGCATGAGGAGTTGGGAGTGGACGGCGATGCGTTGGAGTTCGTCGGCAGACTCGCACCTGTGCACGTGTTCGCCAGCAACTACATCGTCGCACCTTGCGTCGCCGTGGCTCCGCGACAGCAGTTTCGCCCCAGCGCCGACGAGGTGGATGAGATCGTCTGGCTCGATCCAACGACTCCGCCCATTCCGCATGGAACGCAGACAATCGAGCGAGGTTCGCTCTGTTTTCAAACGCCGTATCTCGAGTGCGGCGGGCGTCGCGTGTGGGGAGCCACCGCAGTCATGTTGGGTGAACTTCTCACGCGCCTCGCGCCTCACACCCACCGAGGCGATTAGTCCGGGCGAGCCCAATCGCCGGCGAAGTGGACGGCGCGGCAGCGCTTCGCCGGGGGTCGTTCGGCAAGCTCGGCCTTTGGCAAGTGCGCACTTCGGGCTATATTTGGCGGTCTCACAAGAGCTTGTCAGGAACGATGACTATGATTCGCATTGGCGTGTTGGGAGCCACCGGCTATACGGCGCTCGAGTTGTTGCGCATTCTCAGCCGGCACGCGGACGCGGAGGTCGTCGTTCTCACCAGCCGGCAGGAGGGCGAGCCGCACGTGGGCTCCGTTCATCCGGCGCTGGCTGGTCGTTTCGATCTCCGCCTCAAGAACTTCAGCCCCGTCCAGGTCGCCGCCGAGGTCGATTGCGTTTTCAGTTGCCTGCCCCACGCGGCTTCCGCGTCGAGCGTCAAGCAAGTGCTGGAGGCCGGCGCGCGAGTGATCGATTTCAGCGCCGACTATCGACTCGACGATATCGAGCAATACAAGCAATGGTACGGCCAGGATCACCCGGACCCCAACCGCGTTCCCACGACGGTTTACGGACTCCCTGAATTATTCGCCGATCAGATCGCCAGCGCGGATTTGGTCGCCAATCCGGGCTGCTTCCCGACATCGGCGATCCTCGCCGGAGCCCCGTTTCTAGCCGCCAAGTTGATCGAGCCCAACGAGATCATCGTCGACTCCAAGACGGGCATCTCGGGAGCCGGCCGCACCCCAAAACTCGTCTTTCACTATCCCGAATGCAACGAGAGCGTGGCGGCTTACAACGTCGGTCGCCATCGTCATACTCCCGAGATCGACTTGATCTTAAGCAAATCGTCCGGCTCGGCGGTTGAAGTTCTGTTCACACCGCACGTCGTACCGATGGACCGCGGCATTCTGACAACGTTTTATGCGCGGCCGACGAGGGAGTTGTCCGAGGCCGAGGCGATCGATACGCTGCGGGACTTCTACGAGGACAAGCCGTTCGTGCGAGTTGTCGATCATCTGCCCGGCACAAAGGATACGGCTGGCTCGAATTTCTGCGACCTGACGGCGCGGATTGTCCGCGGCCGGCTTGTCGTCATCAGCTGTCTCGACAACCTCGGCAAAGGCGCCTCCGGCGCGGCCGTGCAGAACTTCAACCTGATGTTCGGGTTTCCCGAAACGACCGCCCTCTGACAAGTTCTTCTCTTCAATCAACGCCGGGAGCTTTGATGCCATATGTCCCTGAGGGGTTTGAGCTGGCTGGCGTGCCTTGCGGTTTGAAGGCATCGGGGCGCGATGACCTGGCGCTCATTCACTGCCCGCAGGGAGCCGTCGCCGCGGGCGTGTATACGCAGAATCTCGTTTTCGCGGCTCCGGTGGAAGTCGATCGCAGCCGCACTCCGCGGAGCGACTTTCGCATCTGCGTCGTTAACGCGGCGAACGCGAACGCGTGCACGGGCGAACGCGGCTTGCGAAACGCCGACGAGATGACGCGGCTCGCCGCGGAAGCGTGTGGTGCGCGGCGCGAACAGGCGCTCGTCATGTCGACCGGCGTCATCGGCGAGTATCTGGAGATGGAGAAGATTGCTTCTGGAATCGCCGCCGCCCACTCGCAACTCGGCCGTGACGACGATTCGTTTCACGCCGCCTCGCGAGCCATCACGACGACAGACAAAGGACCCAAGATCACGCGCCGCTCGCTAACGCTGAATGGGGGCTCCGCACTCTTGTCCGGAATGGCCAAAGGGGCCGGCATGATCGGCCCGCGAATGGCCACGATGCTGGCTGTCGTGATGACCGACGCCGCACTCCAAACAGACGACGCTCAACAACTGTTGGCGGCCGCCGTGTCGGCGAGTTTCAACCGCATCAGCGTCGAAGGTCACATGAGCACGAATGACACAGTGCTCCTGATCGCCTCGGGAAAGGCGTGCGGCGAGCCGTTGCGGGGAGATGACCTGTCGGCGTTCTCAGCGGAGTTGACGGGAGCCTGCATCGAGCTGGCCAAGATGATTCCCGATGACGGCGAAGGATCGACTCACTTGATTGAGATTGAAGTCGCCGGCTGCCGCTGTGAAGCGGACGCCGATCAAATCGCGCGTACGATTGCCGCGTCGAATCTCGTGAAGACGGCGATCTCCGGAGCAGATCCCAATTGGGGGCGGATCGTGTCCGCCGCCGGCTACGCGGGGCCTACGTTTGATCCGCAGCGAGTCTCGTTGGTGATCAATGGCGCGGCAATCTACTCCAACGGCGTTCCCGAGCAATTCGACGCCGCTGCCTTGAGCCGATCGATTCGGGAGAATCGCGAAACGATGATTCGACTTGACCTGGCCGGCGGCGACTCGTCGGCCAAGTTCTGGACGAGTGATCTGACGGTCGACTACGTCACGTTTAACGCCGACTACCACACATGAACCACCCGATCGCACGAATCCGGCAAGGGGCCACGATCCTCGGCGTCACTGTGATCGCCGCGATCATCGGCTATCGGATGCTCGGCAACTACACGTGGATGCAGTCGGTTTACATGGTTGTCATCACGATTTCGACCACGGGCTTCGGCGAGCGCAGTGAACTTTCGCCGGAGCTTCAGGCGCTGACGGTCTTCGTGATTCTCGTGGGGATGACCGCGGCCGCGTTCGTGTTCGGCGGCGTCGTGCAGTTGATGGTCGAAGGTGAAATCGCTCGTACTCTAGGGCACAAGAAAATGACGCGTGAAATCGAGAAGCTGCAACGCCATGTCATCATCTGTGGATTCGGCAGAATCGGACAGGTGATGGCCGCCGGCTTTCGGCAAAACGGTACGGAGTTCGTTATCGTCGAGCAGTCTTCCGACTGCGTGGATGACGCCCGGAACAAGGACTACCTGGCGGTCCATGGCGACGCGACGGACGAGGACATCCTGCTCTCCGCCGGTGTTGAGCGAGCTGAGACGTTGGTCAGCGGATTGCCTAACGACGCGCTGAATGTCTTCATCACGCTGACGGCTCGCACTCTGAACCCCGAGATGAATATTGTGGCGCGGGCCGACTACGTTTCATCCGAGAAGAAGTTGAAACAGGCCGGCGCGACCCGGGTCGTCATGCCGACAATCGTCGGCGCCAAGCAGATGTTGAGAATCGTGATGCGTCCATTGACGGCCGACTTGATGGAACTGGTCGCCGAGACCGAGTTTCGCGACATCGAACTCGATGAACTGACGATCACATCCACGTCCAAGTTGATCGGTATGCGAGTTCGCGAAACGAACGCCCATCGCGACTATGGGTTGCTGGTGGTGGCCGTCAAGAAGATCGACGGCTCGATGGTCTTCAATCCGCATGCCGGCTACACGTTCACCGAAGCTGATGTGTTGATCATCATGGGCCAGGCGGACGACGTCACTCGCTTCCGCGGTGAGTACGCGCTCTAGGGCGACCCCCCACTCCACCTAAACCGCCACCGTCACGAAGGGCCATCTTCTGACGGCGGCGATCTAGGAGGAATAGGGAAATCGTCGGTGGCGAATTTGAATTCGCCTACCATCGCTCACGGAGAATCAGTACACTTCGCGCGCGCCGGGGGGCACCTTGGGATCGAGAACAAGTGCGTCGCCGCGAGCGGGCGGAATTCATAGTGGAGGGAGAACAACCAATGGCGCCGCAACCGCGTCTCAGTGTGGCCATGATCGTCAAGAACTCCGAGCACGCGCTGCGTCGCACGCTCGAGTCGGTCCATTCGATTGCGGACGAGATCGTGATCACCGACACCGGCTCGGAGGATGGAACCTACGACGTCGCCAAGCAGTACGGCGCGGTCTGGCATCATTATGCGTGGGACGACGATTTCGCCGCCGCGCGAAACTACTGCATGCAGCGGGTCGCCGGCAAGTGGATTCTCTGGCTCGACGCGGGCGAGGTGATTTCCGCCGCGGACGCCGAATCGTTGCGTCGTTTTGTCGAGGAAGGGGCCGACTCGGAAAAAGCCTACATGCTGCTCGTCCAGATCCCGTCCAACGGCCAGATCGAAGGCGAGCAGATTGCGGTCGTTCGGTTGATTCCAAACTATCCCTTCATGCGGTTCACCGGTCGCGTGCGCGAGTCGCTCTTCTCCTGCCTCAACCAGATGTCGATGGAGATCGCCGGTCTCGAGCAGCGCATCCAGCGCGACGTGAGCGAGCACGACGCGGACCGGAAACGGCGGATCGCCGAACGCAACTTACGTATCGCCGACATCGAAATCGCCGAATACGGGCCCTCGCCGCGAATGTACAACTGCCTGGGCGACGCCTTCCAGGTGCTCGAACGACCGAAGCAGAGCATCGAGGCGTATCAGAAGTCGCTCGAGTTGGCTGAGATCGGCGGCACCGACATGTTGGAGTCTTTCTACGGATTACTGACCGTGATGGAGACCTTGCCGAACTCACTCGAACAACAGATCGATCTGTGTCTCAAGTCTCTCGAGCACTATCCGCTCGACGCTCAGCTGCTCTGTGCGATGGGCGGATACCTGCAGCGGCAAGGCCGCCTCGACTTGGCGGCTCGCTCTTACGAAACGGCGTTTCGCTTTGGTCACGTCCGTCCTCACGTCTGGCATGTCGGCGTCATCAAAGAGATTGCCGCCGTCTGTTGCGGACTCGCGCTTCAGCTTG
>JASMLW010000243.1 GCA_030748485.1 Pirellulaceae bacterium | reverse complement strand
GAAGTCGCGACAAAGGGCGCTCCACTTGATACATCGCGGCGATTTGATTTGTAGGTGCTGTTTTGTAGGTCCTGCCTGCCGGGCAGGACATCGCGACGAAGTCGCGACAAAGGGCGCTCCACTTGATACATCGCGGCGATTTGATTTGTAGGTGCTGTTTTGTAGGTCCTGCCTGCCGGGCAGGACATCGCGACGAAGTCGCGACAATGGGCGTTCCACTTGATACATCGCGGCGATTTGATTTGTAGGTGCTGTTTTGTAGGTCCTGCCTGCCGGGCAGGACATCGCGACGAAGTCGCGACAATGGGCGCTCCACTTGATACATCGCGGCGATTTGATTGAGCGCTGAGCACGAATCGGCAGTTATCCAACGGGCCAACCCGGCTCTCGACGGCCTGGAAGGCCATCGTACATCGCGAAAATGGCGCTCCACTTCATCCACTTCGCAATGCGAATTCTGCGCTGTGCTCTACTGGGCGGCGCTGTGGGTTCCGCGGGGAGCCGCTCGGATGTGAACGCCTTCGGGAAGCGGTCTGGCGGCGGTGAGGTAGCCTTCGCCGTAGATCTTCTCTTTCAGCTGACGGAACTCGTCGAAGCTGTCGGGGTGCGTCCAGACAGTGATCGTCGCTCGGTTCGGCTCGTAGTGACTCAGCACCGAGCGGAATTCGGAGTTAGGTGAATTCAGGGCGACGTCGATCGATTCGGCCGCATCTTCGTTGGTGGGAATCATCTCGAGGAAGTCGAGTTCAACGCGATTCTGCCAGGCGATTCCGGTGCGAGTTTGCACTTGGTGCTGCGTTTTCACCAGTGTGTAGCGCAGGTAGAAGTCGCGAATCGGACTCACCGTTTCGGTAATCTTCTCGGCGTCTTTTAGTTTCCACGCGTTGCGTTGAGCCTCTTGTTTGAAACGCTCGGCCAACTCCTCAAACGGCACGTATTGAATCTTGCCTTTGGAGAGTCGGAAATGGACTTCTTTGCCAAATACGGTTTTCGCCATCGGCGTCGGTTGGTGGCGAATCACATGAGTTGGTTCGGGTTCGTTGATCAGCGTGTCGCGCATTTGGCTGAACTTGGCCAATTCGAATTGCACTTGCGAGAGCTCCTGCTGCCGATCGAAACGGTTCCGCCGGTTGTCGTCCAGAGCGGCTCGCTTGTCGGAAATGTCGGCTTCCATGCGGGTGACGGCGAGCAGCATTTTGTCGCGTTCGAGGCGCCGGTAGTTGACCTCCATCTGCTGCCGTTTAATTTTGTTTTCCACTTGATGGACATCGGCTTCAATCGAACTCGCCGCGCGGCGGGCGGCGTCGACATCCGGGGCATCCTCGACGTCGACGGTTGCGATCGATGTCTGTTCCATCGCGGCTCGGGTGCGGAATCCGACGATCATCACCAGGATGATGAGGATGCCGACCAAGTTGGCGACGATGTCCAGGAATGAATCCTGTCCGGGCGGATCGGTCTGTTGACGACGGGGCGGCACGGCTATTTCTTTCTTTCCACTTGGATGCCACTGTTCTTAAGCAACCGCTGGAACTCCTCGAATCGCGCTTCGGCTCCCGGCGCGACGTCGACGGACAGCACGGGCACCCAATACCCACCGGACGCCGCCATTCCCCAGCGCTCCATGTAGGACCACAGTTGCGCCACAAAGCGGCGAATGTCTTCCTCCGAGTTATCGCGGTAGACGGTGGTCTTGGGGGCGAACAGTTCGCCGCGGGCGGGCAGGATCATCACGCGGTCGGGGAGCAGGGCGACTCGGACCGGCTTGGTGTATCCCTGAGCATTCTGATTTGTTTTCGGCAGGCCCCAGTTGGCACCTCCCACTTGCGGCATCGTTGCGGCGCCGCCGGGCCCGCCTTCGGTTTGCACATCTTTGTTTTCCGCCGATTGTCCGTCGCGCGACGCGCCGTACGGGTTGAGCTGTTGTTCGTTCTCGGATTTGTCGCCGCCCCCATCGCGGAACCGCTCTGAGCTGCCGTTGGCCTCGCCGCCTGCCCCGCTTCCCGCGCCTTGATTGCTGCCGGAGGGACGCTGGTTGGTGTCTCCGCCGACGGGCTGCAACCCGCCGCGATTGCGTACGACAAAGCCGACTTGCTGACCGCGTCGACCGCGCGTCGGCATGACTTTCGCCAGCAGTTGTTGTCGCTCGCGGGCCTGCTGCACGACGACTTCGAGTGTTTGTTTCAATCCGGGATCGGCCTGCCGGTATTTGAGTTTCATTTCGGCCGGAACCAGTTCGTACCCAAATTCGTCGTCCCAGTTGTTCATCGCACTGCGCGCCCAGGAGTAGGCGAACTCGCCGCCCGGCCTGACGATCAACAGCGGATAGGGCTCAACTTGCCGGGCCGTTGCGTAGTGCTCGCGAATGGCTCGCAGCGCGGCGTCCAACGGGTTGCCCGGCCCCAGCGAGCCATCGAAGTCCTTGTCGCTCAGCACGATTCCCTCGGGATGAATCACGATCTTCCGATCGAAACACTCGATGTACACAGGCATGCGGCGAGTGCCGTTCGGCCCGTCGTAAGGGATGATGGCGTAGGAGGGGCGGCGGTTGGCTACTTGTTTCTTTAGCTCTTCCACTTCACCCCGCACGCGCTCCAACTCGGCTGCGGCGGCCGCGATCTGATGCTCGAATTGATCGTTGCGCTGTGTGTCGAGCAAGTCGAGTTGCACTTGCTGCTCCAACAACGCCCGCGCCCGTTTTTCCAACGCGCGGATGTGTTCCTCCAGGTGCGCCAGTTCGTTGCGTTTGTTGGCGAGATCGTTGAGCAGCTGTTTTCGCTGCGGCTCGAGCACCTCGGCGCGCCACTGGAACTCCGCGAATTGACTCCTCTTCTCGTCGAGTTCGTCGGCCTGCTGCAGTCGCAGGTCGTCCTCGCGCTGCTCAGCGTGCGAACGCGCCTGGTTGACAACCATCACCAACAGAACAATCAACGCACCCATCGTGCATGTCAGCACGGCCAGGAACGGAAAGAGTGCAACCTTGAGTCCAGTTTTGCGTTGACGTCTACGTCTCATGCCGCCTGATCGTCCGCTTCCCTACCGAGGTTGACAGGATTGCCGGCGTCGGCGCTCAGTCGAGTGTTGAGCAGGTGGATCGCCGCCGCCAGGCTCATCACCGTGTCCTCGAAGTTCTTCGCCCCCGCCAAGCCGCGGAGGTTTTGATTCAGCGCCGTCTCCAACTTGACCACGTCTCCGGTCGCCGCGACGACCTGAGTCATCAGTTCGCCTTGTTTGACCATCTGCTGTTGCTGCAGCTGCATCACTTGCGAGTTTTCCGCAAACGCTTTGCTCCAGTCGTTGAAATTCTCTTTCGCCAGACGGGAGTTGGCCGTCACAGCCTCGCTGATCTTGCCGCCGAGTTCGTCGATCGAAGTCGCGACAGCTGCCGCCATCGATTCCTCAATTTGCGCACCGGTCGACCCAACCAAGGCGCTCCACTGGTGATGAGCCGCGTCGATCGTCGCTTGCCACAGCTCGATCTGTTGACCGACGAGATTTTCGGTGCCTTGAACGACTTCCTGAGTCATGCCGCGGATCGCGACGATGTCGGGATCTTGCGAGCCAGTGGCTTGAAAGCGCCCGATCAGCGCCCGGTCCGCCGCCTCGTCCGCGTCGCTCAACACGGCGGTCTCAAAACGCTCGATCAAAAACTGCACGAACATCAACACGATCGACAGCGTCAGGGCGAGCGCCGTCGTGTCGAACGCGACGTAGAGTCCGCCGAGCAGATCGTTCATGGCGGTCTGCATCGACTCGGCCATCGCCGTCGAATCCAGGTTGCCCAGCGCTCGAGTGATACCGATGACCGTGCCGAGAAAACCCAACATCGGTGTCGCCCAAATGATGATCCGCGCCAGCGAGTAGCTTTCGTGTTGCCGGTTGGCGTCGGTTTCAGCCAAGTACTTCAGCTGGTCGTTCAGGTCGTCCGCGGAACCGTTGCGCTCCACGTACTCGAGCGCTTCCCGCAGCCGCCGCCCCAAATACGATTCTCGCGATCGCTGGGGTAAGTCCTCGATGTCGTCCAGCAGGTCGCTGACCGCCGACACATGCTGGCCCTCTTCCGGCGAGGGCGGCAACTTCACCTCCGGCGAGTTGCGCTGGCGGTTCCAGACTTCGTGCAACTTCATCAGCAGCGAAGCCATGCCCACAAAGAACATCGCGGTCGCCACGTACGACACCGGGTGACCGGCGAAGTAGCGCGTCATCAACGGCATGCTGAACGGGCCTTGGATGATGACGACGAAGAACAAGCTGCACGCCGCCAACCCCAAAATGAGCGGCCACCCGAGGGCGCCCACAGTGGACGTGAGGGGGGATTGATCCTTTGCCTTGGCCACGACGAGACTCCTTTCTCTCCTGCCGGCGTATTGGCTGAGACGCGCAGATGGGCGAACAGCGCAGACGCCTGGAACGGCTCCTGGCCTAAAAATCGGCCTAATCGCTACAGCTTAATAAGTCATTCTTGCTCAAAACCCCACATTTGCCTGACTGTCAGAATTGCTAGCGAGGGCGAAGTTTACCCAACACGCAAGATTAGCAAAGTTGCAACCGCCAGGGACCGATAAACAGTGCACCGGACGTCGATGAGCGTACCGGCGGATTCCATACGGAATTCCCAGGGGGGACGTAGGTTCGGCGGACATGGCGTTGTCTGCCGGACCTTTTTTCTTGCGCGTGGCGGCGCCTGCGATGGGTTTCCGGCGATTGCCGCCCAATGCACTCGCCAGTCGCTAGGCGGTGTACGAAGCAAAGCACCGAGGTGTTTCCCAAAGCCTCGCTTCGATCACGGGAAATCCCTGATCGCGCGTGAAATGGAAAATCAGCCGCGCGATGTTCTCCGCCGTCGGATTCTGATCGATCAGGAACATCGGCTCACCCAACTCCTCGAGCATCGGGACCGCCGGGTCGTCTCGGTGCAGGATCATGCGGTGGTCGAGGTTGTCGTCGATCCACGTGCTGACGACCTTCTTGATGTCGCTGAAGTCGAGCACCATACCGCGATCGTCTAGTGTGGGACTCTCGATGGTGATCACGGCTCGGCCGTTGTGGCCGTGCAAGTACCGGCACTTGCCGTCGTAGTTCAGCAACCGATGACCGTAGCAGAAGTCGATTTCGCGAGATACTCGATACATTTGTCGTCCATCAATGATCGATGAGAGTGTTGGATTGCACCGTCCGCTCGGTTGCGTAGCGGGTGCTGTCGACCAGGTTCGCCCCATCAAACGCTAGCTTTCGCTCGCCGCACTTGTTGCACCGACCGCAGTGCACTCCGCCGCGCGGCGCGACGCACGAAAAAGTCCGGCAGAGAGGCCACTGGCCGCCAACCGCCATCACTTCGGCTTTCGTCATCCTGGCAAACGGTCGCTCGATCTGCAGCGGCCCCAATCCGATCTGACTGAGCACGTCGGTCAGCTTGTGAAAAAACTCGTCTGTCGCGTCAGCAAACGGACTGCTGACGAGCGGGGCCAAGGCCAGTCGGGGGATTCCGTTGAGTTGACACCAGAGTGCCGCTTTGACGGTCAGCAGTAGATTGCGGCCGGGCAGGAAAACTTCTTCGTCGCGGCTCGAGTCGTCCGGCGTGGCGATTTGAGTCATGCTCCAATGTTCGCCGTAGAGGTCGTCGACTGGCATTTCGAGCTCGACCAAGTCGGTCAAATGGGGCGAGGCAATCGCGGCGAGAAACTGTTGGGCGGCCGCCAGTTCGGCTCGCTCCCAACAATGACCGGCGCGGACATAGAGCGGCTGAACCCGATGGCTCCGAGCGCAAAGTTGCGCCACCAGAATCGAGCTGTCCAGTCCGCCACTGAAGAGCACGCCGTATTTGGTAGTCATCACGCAACTCAGCGTATCCAGCTCCCCCGATAAACGCTATGACCCAATCGTGGCGTTGAGGATTCGGGACTTCCCTCAGCGACCGGCAGCTCTTGTGGCTACGTTTGCCAGAACGTGGAGGCGATTCGTTTGATCGCAAGGTCGTCTACAACACGATGATTGTGGCTACGTTCGCCAGAACGTGGAGGCGGTTCGTTTGGTCGCAAGATCACCCGCGATGTCCCACCATTTCCAGATCCTCCACACAATTCTCCACCGCTACTTGGGTCAGCATTGCCTGTGTGTGAGCCGCTTTGCTACACTCCGCGGCCCAATAGGAACTGCCCAGGCACGGGCAATTGCCCATTCGGACGCCTTTAACCAGATATGCCAACTCAACTTACGGCGATACAGGCATAACCGGCCCCAAAATCGGTCGCTCGGGAATAACCAAGCCCAAAAGTCTTGAACAGGAAGAGAGGGCTTTTAGAATGGAATCAAG